>JAFUXH010000012.1 GCA_017470945.1 Clostridia bacterium
CCGGGATCTGCGGGGCGGGGCGGCGCTGGTGCTGGCCGGCCTGGCGGCCCGGGGGGATACGGTGATCGAAAACATCGGCCTGATCGACCGGGGCTATCCCCGCCTGGAGGAAACCATCGCCGCTTTGGGCGGACGCATGGAACGGATGATACTCAGCGAGCAAACGGAGGTACAACATGTCGCAGCAGCTGCCCCCTGATTTTTCGCCCTTTGGGCCCATGCGGGATGAATATCCCCAGCCCCAGCCCTTGCCCCCCACCCGGAAACGGTCGGGGGTCGTTACGCTGGTGGCCACCCTGATCGTGATCCTGGCCGCCGCCGTGCTGCTGAATGACAGCCTGCTGCGCATCCGGGGCATCGCGGTGGTGGGCAACAGCAAGGTCAGCTGGGAGGAGGTGGTCACCGCCGCCGGGCTGCGGGGCAGCGTGGGCTACCTGACGCTGAATGAAAAAAAGATCGAGGAAGGCATCAACCAGAATCGGTATTTGGTGTACCAGAAGATGGAGAAGCACTTCCCCGATTCCCTGACGCTGTATGTGAAGGAAAGGCAGGCCCGGGCCAACGTGCAGGTGATGGGCGTGACCTATCAGATGGATGAGGACGGCATGATCCTGGAGCGGCTGGGCACCACCCAGCCCGGCGGCGGCCTGATCACCGTGACCGGGTTCCAGACCCGGGAAATCCGGGTGGGTTCGCCCATCGTGGCCAGCATGGCCAGCCAGATGGAGGCCTACCAGGGCCTGATGCAGGAGGTGCTGCTGCAGGGCTTTGCCGATCAGGTGTCCGAATTGAATTTGTCCAATCCGGACAGCCTATACCTGATTACCAAAGATGGCTACACCGCCCACCTGGGGGACGGCAGCGACCTGCGGGCTAAGATCGGCACGGTCCGGGCGGTGGTGGCCAAGCTGCGGGAAATGGGCAAGGGCGGCGGCATGCTGGAGGCGTCGGTGCCGGCGGTGGCCACATTCATGCCCATGGATAACTGAGGAAGGCGCGGCCCGATCGCCGGCGCGGAAAAGCGAACGGAAGGGCGGACAGGCCCCGGGTTTTTTCTCAAAATCGGAAATCACGGCGAAAAAAATAAAAATATTACGAAAAAATATGAAAAAAAGCATACTTTTTTCCCGATTTTCACTTGCCAAATTATCACAAAAAGGTTACAATAAGGTGACCGAGTAGATTGATTGTGCTATCGGCTTTTCGGTTATGGCGAAAAAAACCGCCATTTTCCGATGAACAGGGGATGATGGATGGATGAGACAGACACTGACCGTATTGGATTTTGGCACGAGTAAGATCGTTGCCCTGGTGGCGGAAACCAGCGGCCGCCAGCGCTGTGATATCATCGGCGCGGGCACCGTTTCTTATGATGGATTCATCAACCGCCAGTGGAATGATCCCGCCAAGCTGAACGAAGCCATTGCCGATGCGGTGAAGGAGGCGGAGGAGCAATCCCGCCTCAATAAGATCCGGGAAATCCAGGTGGGTGTGCCCGGCGAATTCTGCAAGGTGCGCACGGCGGAAATCACCGTGCCGCTGCAGGGGGCCGATCCCCAGGTGACTGATAAGGATATCCGCGATTTGATGGACCGCGCCCGGGAGGAATTGGACCCCACCCTGCTGAACAACGTGATTTATTCCAGCCCCGCCTGGTTCACCGTGGACGACGGGAAAAAGACCGTGGCGCCGGTGGGCACCCGGGGGCATGAGCTCAGGGGCATGGTATCCTTTGTGATCGCCGATTCCTTCTTTATGGAGGATGTGAACGCCCGGCTGCAGAGCCTGGGGCTGACGGTGAGCGGCTTCATGCCCTCCACTGTGGGCCAGGCCATGCTGTATATTTCCGGCGAGGAAAGGGACCGCACCGCCATCCTGGTGGATGTGGGCTACCTGAATACCGACGTCATGGCCGTGGAGGGCGATACCATCACCTTCCTGAAAACGCTGCCCCTGGGCGGCGGCCATATTTCCGCCGATCTGTGCTACGGTCTGGAAATCACCCTGCCGGCGGCGGAGCAGATCAAGCGCAGCTATGTGTACGGCCTGTCCACCGGCACCACCACCTTCGAGGGCCAGACCCTGAGCGGTGAAACCAAAACCTTTACCTACGAAGAGGTGGGCAAGGTGCTGGAGCCCCGGGCAGACGAGATTTGCGAAGCCATCCGCGACGCCATCAAGGAATCCGGCGTGCGGCTGGGCAACTGGTCGCCGGTGTATCTGACCGGCGGTGGCCTGATCCTCAATAAGGGCGGCAAGGATCTTTTGTCCGCCAAATTGGACAAGCCGGTCAAGAAGCTGCCCAACAAGGCGGTCAAGCTTTCGAATCCTTCCTATTCCAGCGCCCTGGGCCTGCTGGACCTGTACATCAGCACCTTCGATAACGAGCGGGTGCACTCCGGCGTGGGCGGATTTTTCCGCAGTCTTTTCGGCAGCTGAGCGCTGCGTTCCATATTCATCATAGGGGGTTAAGAAACGATGCCTTTTGAAGTACAAGTGGATCAACCGTCTTTTGCATCGATTAAGGTCGTTGGCTGCGGCGGCGGCGGCACCAATGCGGTGAACCGCATGGTGGAGGCCGGGCTGCAGGGCGTTCAGTTTATTGCCGTGAATACCGATCGGCAGGCCCTTTCCCTGAGCCAGGCCGACTTGAAAATCCAGATCGGTGAAAAGCTGACCAAGGGGCTGGGCGCCGGCGCCGTGCCCGATGTGGGCCGCCGCGCCGCGGAGGAAAGCCGCGAAGAAATCGCCCAGGCCATCAAAGGGGCCGATCTGGTGTTTGTCACCGCCGGTATGGGCGGCGGCACCGGCACCGGCGCAGCGCCGGTGGTGGCTGAGATCGCCCGGGAAAGCAATTGCCTCACCATCGCCGTGGTGACCAAGCCCTTCGCTTTTGAGGGCAAGCAGCGGATGAAGAACGCTGAGTTGGGCATTAACGAGCTCAAGCAGAGCGTGGACACCCTGGTGGTGATCCCCAACGATCGGCTGCTGCAGGTGGTCAGCAAAGGCACCACCATGCTGGAAGCCTTCCGCATTGCCGATGACGTGCTGCGCCAGGGCATCCAGGGCATTTCCGATTTGATCGCCGTGCCCGCCATGATCAACCTGGACTTTGCCGACGTGAAAACCATCATGGAATCCGGCGGCATGGCCCACATGGGCATCGGCGTGGGCAAAGGCGAAACCCGCCTGGTGGACGCCGCCAACAAGGCCATTTCCAGCCCCCTGCTGGAGACGAAGATCGACGGCGCCCGCGCCGTGCTGATCAACGTGACCGGCGGCAAGGATATGAGCATCATGGAAATCAACGAGGCCGCCAATTTGGTGATGGAATCCGCCGACAGCGAGGCCAACATCATCTTCGGCGCCGGTATCGACGAGACGCTGGAGGACGAGGTGCGCATCACCGTGATCGCCACCGGCTTTGAAAAGACGCCGTTCCCCACCCGGGATAAGAAGAAGGGCCGCACCGCTACCCCCTACGGCGCCGCCGTTCCCTCCTACAATCCCTATGAGGGCCGCGCCCGGGCCGACGTGAATAACGACCAGACTTTTGATGCTCCTGCCCCCGCCACCTATGAGGGCGACAGCGCGTATTTCCCCGGCGGCGCCCGGCCCATGGCCCCCGCCCCTGCCGCCACCTTCGGCAGCCAGACGGGTTCCCAGGTCTTTGGCAGCCAGAGCCCCTATCAGCCGCCCTATGCCCAGCCCGCGCAGCAGCAGAGCCCGTACCAGCAGCCCTATCAGCAGCCGGTATATCAGGTGCCTGCTCAGCCCGCCGCCAACGCCAAGGATGATTACGGCGTGCCGGCCTTCCTGCGTCGGAATAAGTAATTCCATCGATATATCAAAAAGCCGTCTGCGTTATGCAGGCGGCTTTTGATGTGGAATAGCGGGGAAGAGGGGGCGTTACTGGATGCACCGGCAACAAAAAACGCCGATCCATCCTGCGCGTGACAGCGATTCGATCGGCGTTTCCTGATGCGATGAATTACGCGTTCTTGGCGATTTCCACCAGCTGGGCGAAAGCAGCGGCGTCATTCACGGCCAGGTCAGCCAGCATTTTGCGGTTGACTTCGATATTCTTCTTCTTCAAGCCGTTGATGAAGGTGGAATAGCTCATGCCGTTGATGCGGGCAGCGGCGTTAATACGGGTGATCCACAGGCGGCGGAAATCCCGCTTGCGCATTTTGCGGCCTTCATAGGCATAGCGCAGGGAACGGCGCACCTGTTCGCTGGCGGTACGGTACTGCTTGGATTTTGCTCCCCAATAGCCTTTCGCCAGCTTGAGCACCTTGCGGCGTTTCTTATGGGCGTTCACAGCCCTCTTAATGCGTGCCATTGTTTATGTTCCTCCTTTAGGCGATGGGCTTATTTGTAGGGAATCAGCTTGCGGATGGTAGCGGCCTCGGCATTGTTCTGCAGGGTGCCGCCCTGACGCAGGTGACGGATGCGCTTGGTGGTTTTCTTATTGAGAATGTGGTTCACATTCATCTTCTTGTGCTTCACCTTGCCGGTCTTGGTCAGGCTGAAGCGCTTGGCTGCGCCGCGATGGGTCTTTTGCTTGGGCATGGATAGCTCCTCCTTCCGGAAAATAATGGGTTAAGCCTCGGGCTTGGGCTGCGTCTTGGCGGCGCGCTCGGCCTTGCTGGCTTTTTCCGCTTTGGGCGCCAGGATCATGATCATGTTGCGCCCTTCAATCATGGGTCGGCGTTCCACCGTGCTGACATCCTTCGTCCGCTCAGCGAAATCCTGCATCACCTTCAGGCCAATATCGGAATGGGCGATCTGCCGGCCGCGGAAACGAATGGACACCTTCACCTTGTCCCCGCCCTGCAGGAACTTGACGGCGTTCTTGGCCTTGATGGCCACATCGTTTTCCTCGATGGTGGCGGAAAGCTGCACTTCCTTGAGCGAGACCACCTTCTGGTTCTTGCGCATTTCGCGCTCGCGCTTGGCCTGCTCGAAGCGATGCTTGTCATAGTCCATCAGCTTGCAGACGGGGGGCTGGGCCGTGGGCACGATCTTTACCAGGTCGAGCTCGGCTTCCTCCGCCAATTCCAGCGCCCGCTTGGTGGGCATGATGCCCAGCTGAGCGCCGTCCGCGCCGATGACGCGCACTTCACGATCACGGATTTCTTCATTGATGAGCAATTCAGCGGCTATGGTCGATACACCTCCCAATAAATTGGCCAATAAAAAATTGGCGGGTGAAGCTACCCGCCAATTGCATACGCATCTGAATAAAATGCCATGGACCCGCGCAAAACAGAATTCGCGTCGGAGAGAAGCGGGCAGCTTCTGCTTGAAACATAAGCATTATAAGGGATATCGGGCCGTTTGTCAAGGGTTTTTTGGGGAATTTGGCGCGTTTTCAGGAATGGAACGGCTCAGTTTTTCTCCCCGCGTGCTGACATTGTGATCGATACGACTCCGCCCGGGAAAATCATCGCATTTAGGGATGCGCCGTTCATGAAGGCATGCTTTGGTCAGCGCCTTTCGATCGACGGCGATTGCCAAACCGACGTTTATTTTTCCACCACGGCTTTGCCGGTCATGTGCAGGGGCGTCAGCTTCAGCAGCAGGGTGGCGGGGCCGCTTTTTTGGATTTCCTGCTGAATGTAGTCTTCATCCTGGGTGAATTTATGGCTCAGGCGGGTGGAGATATCCACGATGGTAGCCCAATCGTCGATAATCTCCACCCGGCCGAACACCACCACGCTTTTGACCCGCTGGGCCCAATCGCCCTCGATGGGGCAGCCGCGGTCCAATACGCAGTAGGACGCTTTTTCGCACCGCCGCAGCGCGTCGTTCCGGTGGCTTTTCTGCTTGCCGCAGTGGAAATAGATGCAGCCGTCCGCCTCGTTGTAAAAATGATTCATGGGGATGCCGTAGGGAAAACCGTCGTCCCCCAGCACGGACAGCACGCCCCTCGATTCCTCCGTCAGGATGGAAATGCATTCTTCCTGGGGCAATTGCTTGTGCTTCCGGGTCATTTCGCGGAACATGGAATGCCCCCTTTACAGAATCAGATCCTCCACCACGTCGTCCAGCACCGCCATCACGGTGGGTTTGCCCTTATCGGCCAGATCCTGGCAGGGCAAATCATCGCTGAGCATGGGGGTCATCACCCCGCCGTGCTGCAGCACGGTGAAGGGACGGGAGGCGGTGATGCGGGCGGCGGCGGCCACGTAGGTGCCGGTGGAGCCGGATTTGTTGAAGGATACGCACTTGACGCCCTTGCCCGCCCGGCCCTGGGCGTCGAACATGGCGCCCATCAGGCGCTTGGCGTAGCCCCGCTCGGTAAACAGCAGGATTTGATCGGACACCGCCAGCGGCGTGGCCAGGATCACTTCGTCCTCTTCGTCCACCTTCATGCCCTTCACGCCGGCGCTGACCCGGCCCATTTCCGGCACTGTGCTCAGCGGATAGCGGATGCACATGCCCTTGCGGGTGATATTAACGATATCGGCCCCCTCCTCGGCGGGGGCGACGCACAGCAGGCTGTCGCCGGCCTTCAAATTGATGGCGGCGAATTTGCTGCGCTTGACCTCGTATTCGGCGGCGTTGGTGCGCTTCACCTGGCCCTGCTTGGTGAAGAACAATAGGTCGCCCATGGCGGCCAGGCTGCCGGGGGTGATCAGCATCAGGGATACGCACTGCTCGTTGTTTTCCAGCCCCGCCAGCACCGACGTCAGCGCGCCGCCCCGCTCCTTGGGCTTGTTGGTTTCATTCAGCGCGCCAACCGACAGGGGATAGCAGTTGCCCAGGTTGGTGAAGAAATACAGGGTATGGTCGGTCTGGGTGTGGAACAGCCAGCGGGCCATATCGCTTTCCTTATCCGGGATCTCCTGCTTCTCAAAATTGCGGGGGGACATGCGGCGCAATTGCCCGCCCCGGGTCAGGAACACCACCGCCTCCTCCGGCAGGGGCGCTTCCTCCTCCACAGGCAGGGCTTCTTCCTTTTCTTCCTTCAGGATCACGGTGCGGCGGTCGTCGCCGAATTGATCGGCGATTTCCCGCAGCTCCTTCTTGATCACGTTCAGCAGCTTCTTTTCGCTTTTCAGGATGCCTTCCAGCGTGTCGATCAGCTTCAGGATGTCGGCGTATTCCTTGCGCAGGGCATCGATTTCCAGGCCGGTCAGGCGCTGCAGGCGCAGATCCAGGATGGCCTGGGCCTGCACGTCGGAAAAGCCGAAGCGCTCCATCAGCTTCGCCTTGGCCTCCTTGCCGTTCTTGCTGGCGCGGATCAGGGCGATCACCTCGTCCAGGTTATCCACGGCGATGATCAGGCCCTCCAAAATGTGGGCCCTGGCCTTGGCCTGCTCCAATTCGTAGCGGGTGCGGCGGGTGACCACCTCTTTTTGGTGCTTGATGAAATACGACAGCACCGTTTCAGCCCCATCTGCACCGGCTTACCGTCGGCCACGGCCACCATGTTGACCCCGAAGGTCACCTGCAGATCGCTGTATTTGTACAGGTAGGCCAGCACCTTTTGGGGGTTGGCTTCCTTTTTCAGCTCGATCACCGCCCGCATGCCGGTGCGGTCGCTTTCATCCCGGATATCGTGGATCACGCCCAGGGTGGCCTTCTTTTCCTCGCTGAGCTTCAGGATCTTTTCCAGCATCTGGGCCTTCGCCACGCCGTAGGGGATCTCGTGGATCACCAGCAGCGTGCGCCCGGCGGGTCCTGGCTCGATGGTCACCTTGGCCCGCACGGTCAATTTTCCCCGGCCCGTTTCGTAGGCGGCGCGGATCTCCGGCGTATCCAGCAGCACCCCGCCGGTTGGGAAATCCGGGGCGGGCACGGCGCGCATCAATTCATCGAGCGTCACGTTTTCGTTGTCGATCTGCATGCACACCGCTTCCGTCACTTCCCGCAGGTTGTGGGGCGGAATGTTGGTGGCCAGGCCCACGGCGATGCCGCTGGCGCCGTTGACCAGCAGATTGGGGAAGCGGGAAGGCAGCACCGTGGGCTGCATCAGGGTTTCATCGAAGTTGGGGTAGAAGTCCACCGTGTCCTTGTCGATATCCTGGAGCATGGCGGTGCAGATCTTGCTCATGCGGGCTTCAGTATACCGCATGGCGGCGGCGCCGTCGCCGTCCACCGAGCCGAAGTTGCCCTGGCCTTCCACCAGCATGTAGCGCATGTTGAAATCCTGGGCCAGACGCACCATGGCGTCGTATACCGAGG
>JAFUXH010000080.1 GCA_017470945.1 Clostridia bacterium
AAAATCCTATTTTCGCGGTCGGAAATGGATAGCGGAAGCGGCTTTCAGCCGAACCTCGCAATTCGGCATTGTCGCCCAGGGATCAGCACAAGTGCAGCCCCCTGGGCTCTGTGCCTCATTGGGCCTTCATCTGCCTGTATCCGCCACAGGCGGCGGCAGATTCCGGCCCTCGGCGACGTACATGCCGCCGCCTGCGGAATAAAATCGAAGGGGTTGCGGCCCCTTCGATGCATCTCGGGTTTTTTGACAGTCTGAGGAACGCATGGAGGTTTGCTTTCATGCGTTCCTTTTTTTGCGCGCTATGGCGCGATACGGCCGGTCGACGGTCCTTGCGCGCTGCGATCTGCGCGTCAGAACACTTCCAGCAGCGCCAGCAGGGACGAACCTGCCATCAGCACCACCAGCACGATGCAGATCACCCGCACCCAGAACTTTTTCCGCTCCTGTTGTTTTTTAGTAGACATCGTTGCCTGATTTCCTTTCCTTGGTCGTTTACTGCGCCTGCTGCTGATACGCTTCGATGGCCTTGCTCAATTGGTCGGGGCAGGATGTGCCGCCGCGGCACTGCACGTCCCGCAGGATATCCTTCACCTCGTCGGCTTGGCGGCCGATCACCATGCGGGCCAGGCCCTGGGTGTTGCCCCTGCAGCCGTTAATGAACGCGCAGGAGGTGATGACGCCGTTATCGTCGATCGCCAGGTCGATCTGGGTGGCGCAGGTGCCGTGGGTTTTGTAATGATACATGAAATGAACCTCCCGAAAATTATGTTCTGGGGTCGCTGCGCAGGATGGCGTATTGCGCCACGTCCACATATCGCCCTTTGTTCATCAGCCGCTGGCGCATCACGCCCTCGTACCGCATGCCCGCGTGGGCCATCACCCGGCCGGAGGCGGGGTTGTCGATTTCGTGCTGGGCCTCGATGCGGTTCAAATGCAGGGTGTCGAACCCGAAGGCGATCACCGCCCGCAGGGCCTCGGTCATGATGCCGCGGTTCCAGTAATCCCGGCTCAGGCTGTAGCCCACCTCGGCGCTTTTGTGGTCCAGGTTGACCCACATGAAGCCGATGGTGCCGATCATCCGCCCGGAATCCCGCAGGGTGATGGCGAAGGAGCCGGGCAGGCCCCTGCGGTACTGCCGGATGGCGGCGCGCAGGAACTGGCGGGAATCGGCGGGGCTTTTGTGGGTATCCCACAATACGTGGCGGCTCACCTCCGGGTCCCGGGCGTAGGCGTACAGGTCGTCGGCGTCCCGCATGCGCAAAGGGCGCAGGACCAGCCGGTCGGTCTCGATGGTGGGCAGATGGGCGAACACGCCCTCAAAAAAATGCATGTGCATAGTGCGGTCAAATGCTGGCGCCGTGAGGCAGGTAGCTGCCGGGGCCCATGTGGATGCCGATCACCAGCAGGGCCGCCCCTGCCAGGAGTATCAGGATGAGACAGGCCATCAGCAGGGCGTAAACGGGATGCTTTTCTTTTTTCTTCATATTATTTTTTCCCGCAAAGGGATGAAGCCGCCCCGGTCATGCGTTGTATAGACGCAGCGGCGTCCAGCAAGGGGCTGTCCTGGGCACGCAGCGCCTTCTGGGCCATCAGCAGGCCGATCAGGGTTTTGGAATCGTTGATTTCTCCCGCCATGCACAGCGCCACCGCCTCGTCCAGGGGCAATTTGGTCAATTGCAGGAATTCATCGCTGTCGGGGTGGGAGGGGTGCTGGCTGAGCCCGGTGGCCAGGTAGAGGGAGATACGCTCGTTGCAGAAGCCGGGGGTGGTGTTGATCCGGGTCAGCAATTGCCAGTGCTGGGCCTGCAGGCCGGTTTCTTCTTCCAGCTCCCGCTTGGCGGCGTCGAAGGGATCCTCGGTGGGGGAATCCAGCTTGCCCGCGGGGATCTCCCAGGTGAATTTATCGATGGCGATGCGGTGCTGGCGCACCAGCGTCACGTTTCCCTGGGCGTCCACCGGCACGATGGCCGACGCCCCGTTGTGGCGCACGATTTCCCGGGCGGCCCGTTTCCCATCGGGCAGGGAAACCTGCCATTTTTCCACCTTGATGATCGCGCCGTTGTAAATCTCTTCCTTGGAAAGGAATGTTTCTTTCAATGCATCGTCGATCATGCGCTTTCCTCCCGAACGTGTCAATCCTGCTCTATATTCAACGCTGTATCGGCAAATTCCTGCCGGGTGGGATGGAATATCCTGCGAATGCGGGGAATTCACAGCAAAAGTGATTGACAACGTAAACATTTTGTAATAGAATTGAAACAAACCGATTGTTCCCGATGGATTCCGAAGGAGGCATCGTTTTCATGAAGGCATTTTACCACGCACTGCAAAAAGGGGCTGCCCTGGCCCTGGCACTGATCCTGGTCCTGCTGCCCCTGGCCGGCCTGGCCGACGTGGACAGCGAGCTGGACATCCTGCTCCAATGGGGCGAGGAAGAAACGGCTTATGCTTACCGGGTCGGCTTTGACGGCTTTCAGGATTGCTACTGGGCCCAGGTGCCCCAGGAAGCCCTGGACGGCCTGACCCTGGATATCAGCGACGCCAGCGGCCAGTATACCGCTTTTAACCCCGCCAGCGGGGAGACGATTGCCGTGCCCGACGCGGGGGAGGGGCTGGATGGCACGTACACCGCCATCGACGTATTCGCCCAGGATGGCAGCTACGCGGGCCAAATTTATTTGTATGTATCCACCTTTACCAGCTATCCCGCGGAGCCAGAAGCTCTGCCCGTCGAAACGCCGGAACCCACCGAGCCGCCGGTGGAGCCTGCCCTGGTAACGCTGCATTATGTGGATGAAAGCGGAAATCCGCTGGCCGACGATACCACCGTGTGGGTGGAGGAGGGTTCCTGGCCGGTGTACGCCCAACCCGACGGTCTGCCCGATTTTTATGAATTGCAGGGCCGGGATTTCCAGAATGTCACCGTGGATTCTTTTGGAGCCAGCCCTGATGAAGTGACCTTCGTGTATCAATACAATCGTCCTGCTGCTGATCCGGTGAAGGTAGTGATCCACTACGTCAGCGAGGATGGGCAAACGGTCGCCAGCGACACGAAGCAGAAAGTCGAAGAGGGCACCTGGCCCGTCAGCGCTGCCCCCAAGGACTTGCAGGATTATTATGAATTGGTCGGCGATGCTTTCCAGGATGTTACCGTGGATTACGATGGTGCGCATCCCGCCGAAGTGACCTTCGTGTACCGCTATAATCGCCCTGCTGCTGATCCGGTGAAGGTAGTGATCCACTATGTCAGCGAGGATGGACAGACGGTCGCCAGCGACACGAAGCAGAAAGTCGAAGAGGGCACCTGGCCCGTCAGCGCGGCCCCCAAGGATTTGCAGGATTATTATGAACTGATTGGCGAAGCTTCCCAGGATGTCACCGTGGATTATGACGGTGCGCATCCCGCCGAAGTGACCTTTGTGTACCGTTACAATCGCCCCGCCGCTGACCCGGTGAAGGTAGTGATCCACTATGTTAGCGAGGATGGACAGACGGTTGCTACCGACACGAAGAAGAAAGTGGAGGAGGGCACCTGGCCCGTCAGCGCCGCCCCCAAGGATT
>JAFUXH010000081.1 GCA_017470945.1 Clostridia bacterium
AAATCCGCCTCTCTTTTTTCGCATATCTCTTGCAGCTTTTGTTTGCTGTACTCTTTTTTAAGGAATTTTGTATAAAAATGGTGATTTCCCTTATTTTATAAAGATTTTCGAGGTGTTAACACCAATGTTTCTTGGAGAGCCCGAAGTCGATGCCTTCGACCACTTCGGGATACCCTTCCTTGGGTTCTTCGGCCAGCACGAAGCTGCAGGAAGCCAGCAGCATCATGACAACCAGTGCCAGAGCAACGATTTTCTTCATGAAAGAAAACCTCCTTTTTTATTTCCATACGGCACGCAGGCGGCGCCGTATAGTTACGATGTATGGGGTACTCCTTATTCCAGGGATATTATATATCAAATTGTACCAAAACTCAATACCCCGATCTGCGCTTTTTATTCTTTGGAACCGGTCATGGCCAGGCTTTCCACGAAGGTGCGCTGGGTGAAGCAATACAGGATCACCAGCGGCAACGAGCAGATCAGCACGCCGATGGAAATCAGCTGCTGCTGCCGGCCGGAGGGCACCACGATGGGCTGGCCGCTGTTGTTGGAGAAGTAGCGGCTCATGCGGGACACGATGGAGCTGAGCTGGATGGAGTAAATGGAAAAGGAGCTGAGGAAGTTGCGGGAGTAGAACAGATCCGTCCACTGCCACACGAAGGAGAACAGGAAGCAGCTGGCGATGGTGGGCAAGGCGTCGGGCAGCATGATGCGAACGAAGGTGTGCATGGTGCCGCAGCCATCCACATAGGCCGCTTCCTCCAGGCTGGTGGGGATGCCCTTGAAGTATTGCCGCATCATGTAAATATACAGCCCGTTTTTCAGGCCCATGCACGTAAGGCTCATGACCACGTAGGGGATCACCGAGGAACGCAGGTTGATGGCCTTCCCCGTCAGCGCCTCAATGATGCCGAAGATATCGAAATTGGCAAAATTCATGTACAGGGCGGTCTGGATGGTTTGGGGCGGGATAACAATGAGCAGCACCACGCAGGCGAACCAGAATTTTTTCAGCGGAAATTCATACCGGGCGAAGCCATAGGCCACCAGGGTGCAGGAAATGATCTGACAGACGGACACCAGCAGCGACGTCCACAGCGTGTTGAGCATGGAGGTGGGAAAATCGGTCAGTTCAGCCACGATGCGATAGTTATCCAGCGTCACGTGCCGGGGAAGCAGGATGATGCTGGAATCGTACAGATCGCGCTCCTCCATGATGCTGGTGGAAAAACGGGTGAGCAGCGGCTGGATAATCATGAAACACAGGCCGAACAGCAGCAGCGCCCGGATGATGGAAATGGCGATCTGGGCGGAGCGCCGCTTCAGCAGATAGCCACCGCTGCGCCTGTTGCGATCCCAGAAGCTTTTGTTTTCACCGACAAAGACTGTGTTATTCTTGCTCATTGTGCTGATTTCACCGCCTTTGAAATGATGAAGGAGCTGATGCCGATGAACGCCAGCGCGACGCCAAAATAGATCCAGCTCATGGCGGAAGCCTCGCCGAACTTGAATTGCGAATACATGACCGTGTTGATGCGCTCCATCACCCGGTTATCGTTCTTCATGAAGAAGTCAACGATGGTGTAAATGCAATTCACCAACAGCAGTGGACTGACCATGGGGAAGGTGATTTTCCAGAAGGCCTCCCAGGCGGAGCAGCCCTCCACGTCCGCCGCCTCGTAAAGGGAGGGCGAAATGGCCTGCAAGCCGCTGAGGAACACGATGATCTGAATGCCGCTGGCCATGATGATATCATAGATGGCATCGATCATCTGGAAAATGACGTCGAACACGCCGCTGCCCACGCCGGAAACGGAAAGCAGATCCTGCAGCGCGGCGGAGAGGTTCACGCCGGAGGCCTCCCCCACCGATTGGGCAATGCCGGCCATCATATCGTAGAATTCATTCTGCTTTTCGATGCCGGGCAGTACGCCGGAGGACAGGATCACCGGCAGGAAAAAGATGGCGCGGCACAGGGTGCGCCCCTTAAATTCCTGATTGAGGATCACGGCGATTACGAAGCTCAGGATCAGGATGGCGATGGTGTTGATCCCCATCCGGCTGATTTCTTCCACCAGGTACTGGTTGTAATAGGGATCGACGCCGAAAGCGTACTTGTAGTTATCGATGCCGAGCCACACCTTGTCGTAGCCGTGGCCGGGCACCAGGGTAACGTTGGAGAAGCTCATGATGAGCGACTCGATCAGCGGCTTGAGCATGAACAGCAGAAAGCCCAGCATGAAGGGAAGCACAAACAGCACGCCCGTCCGGGCCCGCCGGGCCGGCATGGTTTGATACACCTTGTTTCCGGGGATGAACATTTGCACGCTTTCCTTGATCCCGTCGTACCAATGCTCCCGGATTTTGTGATTCTTGCTCACCGCTCATTCCCCCTTTCCACCAGATAATCCCTTGCGGGGATTTGAAGCGCGCCCGCGTCATACGCGGTGGTGTTGTAATTCACGTAGACCGTGGTGCCGTCCTCGTAGGTGGTGGCCGTCACGTTGTCGGCCAGGATCTCATGCCCGGTGATGGCCAGGCGGTTGAGGCCCTTCATCTCCTGCTGATACCGGGTGATCATGGCGGTCACGTGCTCCTTCCAGTTCTGATAGCCGGAGGAGGTGAAGCAGCTGTAATTCGTATCCTGCAGCACGGCGGTGTTGGCGTACATGAAGGTGAAATTCAGCCCCGCGCCGTATTCCGCGCATTCCAGCAGGGCGGTCTGGTAATCCCCCTCCAGGTTGATGGCGGAGCCGGTGTAATCCTGATGGCCGTGCAGGGCGATCTGGTAGAAAGGAATGTGATCGTCGATGATGGCGTAGGGGATGCCGGACAGGTTCATATCGGTGATCAGATCGGCGTAGGGCACGGCGTATTCGTTGCCCTCCTTGATAATGACCTTCTCCCCTGCCGCCCGGGCTTCCTGCATGGTTTCAATGTTCAATTGCTTCACCTGCTCGCGGGTGACCAATTCGCGGGAATAATAATCGGCGCTGAGCAGGTTGCCGATATCGCGGAAGGCCACGCCGCTCACCTGCTTATCCTGCAGATAATGGATCAGGTTGGAAGCGTTCTGCTTGGCGTAGGAGGGCTTGACCAGATAGAATTCATCCAGCCACTCGGCGGGCTGATAGGTTACGATATCGTAGGGATACAGCTTCACCTGCTCGCGGGTGGTATGGCGGGCCGTATCGGAGAAGGTGGAGAAGCCGTCGAAGATATTGCTGTGGTAGGCAAAGCAGGTGATCCCGTCAAAGAAGAGGGAAACGCCCTGCTTCTTGGCCTCTTCCGCCAGCTTTTTCAGGCCCTTTTCACCGCCCATGGCCCCCACTACGTGCACGCCCGTCAGCACCTTCTGCCGCACGCCGCCGTTGCTCCAGCCGGTCATGCGCACGTTCAGTGCGTTCACATGCTGATTGCTTAAGTCGGTGATGATTTCCAGCGCCTGGTCGAAGGTGGTGGTGGCGACGACGGAATCGATGGGCAGGCCGAATTTCACCTGCATCTTGTTGATGGCGCCGACCAGTTCCACGTTCACCGGCATGTCTTCGCTGACCTGCTTGGTTTGCATCTCCGGATAGTGCTTTTGCAGGTAATCGCCGTACGCCGTGGCCATGGCGACGTAATCCCCGCCGGCCACCGGCCGATACCGCTGCAGGATGGAGCCTTCCGGCAGGTCGTTTTCATACATGTAAACCAGCCGCGGGGTCTTGGCCGATACGTTGTACTGGTCGTAATGCAGCACGTTGTACATGGCGTACACGGTGTTGTAGCTGTTGTAGCGGCCGGAAATATCGGCATTAACGCCGGCGTAGGAATTGCTGCCCTCCATAACGCAGATGAAGGAGCCGTCCGGCTGCATCATGCCAAAGACCGGGAAGGTGTTTTTGGTTTCACTGACGGCTTCCTTGCGCTGGATGCCGTAATCCCAGCCGTACAGATTGGCGTAATAAGGATTCTGGGATAATTTGCCGTTGTTGTATCGAATCAGCGCGCCGCCGCCCTCCGGCAGCATGATCGCGCCTTCCTGCTGGGTGCCTGCTGCGCCGAACATGGGCAGCACGCTGACGTAGGTGATGGGATATTCCGCCTTGTAGCGAATTTTCTTGTAGGGGATCTCCACCGTCAATTCATCGTCCTCCAGGCGATAAATGACGGTGACGTTGAACACAGGGCCGCTGTTGTCGGCTTTTTGAGCCACCAGCATTTCGTCGATGGCGAAATCCTCCTCGGTGTAGCCGCCCTCCTTGAAATAGCCCTCGATCTTGCCTTTGTTGTCGGCGCTGGTTTCGGATTTCAGGATGTACAGCGCCTGCTCCGTGATGGAGGGATACATGGCGATCAATTCATCCTTGTTGCTCCGGCTGTCCAGCTTATCGGGCTCCACCAGGGAATAGTTGGACGACAGCTTCTTCTTGGTGGATTTGGACATGTTGTCGGTAAAGGCGTTGTACCGCTCCTTGGTGATGGCGGTGGGGATCATGAACACCTTTTCGATCTCGCCGACGGAGTATTCTACCTGGATAGCCTGATCCTCCAGCTGTTCCACGGTATAGGTCTGGTTCTGGATGGAATAGGCGTAATTGTTCAGTGTCACTTCGCCGCTGCTGGTGGTGTAGGTCACCAGCAATGTTGCCGACAGGGTATCCTTGTTGCTGGTCAGGGCGATAGGATCCGACGCCCGGTCCTGGGGGTTGGAGTACCAGGTTTTTCCGGTCCGTTTGTCGGTAAGCTGGAAATGGGTGTTGTTCTCATCCAGCTCGAAGGCGAGGCTGTCGTTTTCCATGGTCAGCTTTTTGCCTTCGCCCTCGTAGTAGGAAATAGAGGGCGGGTTATCCACCTGCTCATCCTTCTGGGAATACAGCGGAATGCCCACAAAGATCACCAGGGCGGCGATCAGCGCCAGGGCGATGATCCACGACAGCAGCCTGCGGATGATGGATTTCTTTCTCATCTTCATCATCCCTCCTTAATTCAACCGGAAGAAAACTTCCCGGTACATGCTGACGAAATAGCCGGCCGCGTCGCTGAGCAGGCTGAAGAAAACCAGCATCAGGAAGATGATCACGCAAGCGCCCAGCACCGTGACCAGCAGGAAAATGATGGTTTTTCCCGGGCCGTAATCATGCACCTCCATCAAGCCGACAAATACCAGGAACACGCACCAAATCACGCTGATGCTGAGCAGCACGGAATAGAAGCTGCCCTCCTCAAACGTCAGGGCGTTGCTCACCAGCACCATGGGCAATTGGATCAGCACATAGGGCACCAGCGCGTAGCACATGGCCATGTAGATATCCTTGAAGCGGCCCTTGCCGTCAAACAGGGTGGTCATGGCCCAGTTTGCCAGGCACAAAATCAGGAAGGGCAGCAACAGCGAGCCCATCTGCTCAAACACGTTGATATACTGGATGGGCACCAGGATGAATTGGAAACTGGTGCACAGGAGCTTGATGACCCGGGTGAGCAAAAACAGGATCAGGAACGTGTGGGCCGCCGCCAGGGTGCCCTGCTTTTCATGGATCAGATCCCAGAACCCGTCGAAGGGATGCGTGATCACGTGCAGGGAAAAGCGCAGGGAGGCGACGTACCGGCTCCACCAGGCGCTGCGGCCGGAGGCTTTCAAAGCCGCTTGATTACTTGTGGACTTTGCTACGCTCATGGACGATCACCTCCCACTTCATTTTCTTGATTCTGCCAAGGCCCAGGGGCACGATCAGCACCACCGCCAGGATCAGCACGATGATCAGGATGTTGTTTTCTACCCAGACCTTCCGGTACAGCTTGAACGCCCGGCCGTAATTTTCCCTGTCGTGGGCCAGCTTGAAGTAGTTCATGGCCTCTTCAAAATGATTCTGCCTCAGCACCGCGCGGCCAATCCCCCGGAAAGCCAGGGGGTAATTGGCGTTCAGCTTGAGTACCTCCCGCCAAAGATCGGCGCTCTGGTCGTATTCGCCGCGGGTATAGGCTTCCGAAGCCTGATAGATGGTGTTGCCGTATTCCGTGGGGGTAAAGACCGTGATGCTGTTTTCCAATTGGTCTAGCACGATCAAATTGTAGCCCATATGCTCCACGCTGACGGCCCGGGCGAAGGCGCCGTCAGTATTGCCCTTGGTGCCGAAGGCCCACAGCAGTACGCCCTGGCTGTCATAGCCGAACAGGCGGCCGCGGGTCCTGTCCACCGCCACGTAGATATCGTTATCCAGCACCGTGATATCGGCGAATTTGCTGGGACCGTAGGTGCTGCCGCCCTCCTGCCAGAACAGGTCGCCAATGGGCGGGAAGCGGTCGTTCTTGATCAGGATATCGTTGCCCAGGTTGTTCAGCCGCCGGATGGGCTTGGCGCTGTCCGACTTCAGGTCGTATTCGCTGAACACCGTATTGGTCACGTAAATGAAGCCCTGGGGATCGATATAGCAGTTTTCATACTCCGTGGGCACGAAGCTGATGGTTTGCGCCCGCTGGGCCTTGGTCATGAAGAAGCGCCGCCAGATGTATTCCCCCATGCTGACGCTGACGGTGTTGGCGCCGATATAGCCGGTGAAGGTGCCGTCCGCCTCGTATTTGACCAGGCCCTTATTGACGTTGGTCACCAGGCAGTACACCCGGCCGGCTACGTCCACCACCAGCCGCTTGGGCAGGAAGGACAGGCTCTGGTCGAAGGTGGCGTCGGCAGGCTTGATGAATTCCTTGATGAATTGAAGATCCCGATCCATAACCACGATGCGCTCGTTGGATGTATCGGCCACGTAAATGGTGCCTTCCTCATCCACAAACACGTCGCTGGGCTGGTTGAAGGTATTTTTATCCGTGCCCTGAATGGCGCTGATCACCCGGGCGGTGGTGTAGGTTTTTCCATCCCAATGGATCTGAATGATCCGGTTGTTGCCCGTATCGCATACGTACAGGTCGTTGCCCTGCACGAACAGGGATTGGGGCTGCCTGATCCGGGTGCCATTCAGGGTATCCAGGCCCAGGGTGATGCTGTCGATCACCGTTTCCACCCGGTAGGCGTCGGGGGATTCCTGCACGTCCTCCCAGTAATCGTAGGTGTATGTATACGCGGTGCTGTATCCGTCATTCACGGCCAGCGCCGCCGACGGAAGCAGCAACGCGATCACAGCCAGGATCAGCAGCGCTCGTTTGAACCCTTTCATTTCTCCGTTCCCTCCCATTGTTGCGTTTGGATCCAATGGCTCATACCGCCGTCAGTCCTTGATACCGGAAGACGCCATGGTCTCCAGAATCTGGCCTTGGTTGAAGACGAAGACGATAATGGGAACCGCCACGATGATCACGTTGGCCGCGGCCATCTGGCCGGTGCGGGCGATGCCGCCGGCCTGGATCTGCTGCAGGGCGTAGACCAGCGTCTTTTTCGCCTCGGAATAAATGACGGTGCTGGCGCTGTTGTTCCACAGGCCCTGGATGCTGAAAATCATCATGGTCAGCCAGGCGGGCTTCACGTTGGGCATCACGATGCTCCAGAAAATGCGGAACTGGCCCGCGCCATCGATGGTGGCGGCCTCGATCAGGGGCGTGGGCAGCCCTTCCATGAACTGCTTCATCAGGAACAGCCCGATGGGGGCCGAGAAGGCCGGCAGGATCAGCGCCCAATAGGTATCGATCATATTCAGGCGGCTGAAGATCAGGTACTGCGGGATGCCGGTCACATAGCCGGAGAACATCAGGAACGTGGTCACGATGGCGAAGAAGATCTTGCCGCCGGGGAATTCATACTTTGCCAGCACGAAGGCCGCCATGCTGGCGATCACCAGATGCCCGAAGGTGCCCACCACGGTGATGAACACGGTGTTCAGCAGGTACCGGCTGAAGGGCACCCAGCTCTGCCCCATGGTGACGAACAGATCAGAGAAGTTATCCGTCGTGGGCTGCCGGGGCCATACGGGCGGCGGGAAGCGGAACAATTCATCCAGGGGCTTCAAGCTGGAGCCAATCAGATAGACCAGCGGGAAAACCATCATGATGCCCACCAGGATCAGCATCAGGTAGATCCCCAGATCGCCCGTGATGGAGCGGTTGGGATGGCGGCGGTGGATCAAATGATGCTTGGGAGCCTGGATCTTTTCGCCCCGCAGCTCCGCCAGACGGTGCAATTCATCGCCCCGGGTTTTGGGCGTCACGGGCTGATCCAGCCAGTGCTTATCCATGTAGCTGTACAGCTTCAGGCCCTGATTCAGTTCGAAAACGTACCGGCTGTCATCCTTGAGGATCACGGTGATCTGGCTGGCGGTGCCGCCCAGGCGGATATTGTCCATCCGGTGCAGGCGCACGTAACGCCATTCCACCAGCGGCTGCTCCTGCTTTTTCACGTAAAAGGCGGCGCTGGTTTCCCCGGCCACCAGGGTGCCGTGGTATTTCTTGCCGGAAATCAGCTTCAATGTGCCGGTAGACTTGACAGTGTTCAACTCGCTCATGTCAGGTACCCACCCTTTCCAGCAGCGCGCTTACTGCTTTCTTGCTCAGGATCATCACCAGGAACAGCAGCGTTGCGATGGCACTGGCATAGCCCATTTCAAATCGGCTGAAGCCGTAGTCGAACAGGTGGGTGACCACGGTGCGGGCGGCGTAATCCGTGGAGGGATAACCGCACAGAAGGCGGGGCACGTCGCTCACGTTGAAAGCAGAGGTGATGCTCATCACCGCGCCAAAGAGCAGCATGGGCTTCATGCTGGGCAGGGTGATGTGGTACAATTCCTGCCAGCGGTTGCGCACGCCATCCACATACCCGGCCTCGTACATGCTTCTGTCGATGCCCTGGAAGCCGGCCACGAAGGACAGGAAGCCGGTGCCCATGCTCATCCACAGGCTGACGATGATCACGATGGTCATCATATATTTGGGGTCCAGCAGCCACAGCCGCGGCGCCTCGATGATGCCGAATTCCATCAAAATGGAGTTGAACCAGCCGTAAGCGTCGCCACGGAAAATGATGGTGAACACGGTGAACGCCGCGCCGGCGATGGACGGGGCGTAGAACACCACCACGCCCACGGCCCGCAGCCATTTGGGCAGTTCGTTGATGAACCAGGCAAACAGGAAAGAAAGGATATAGCCGACAGGCCCCACGATGACGGCGATGACGAGGGTGTTTTTCACGGACGTCAGGAACACTTCGTCCTGCAGGATCAGGTTAATGTAGTTCTGCAGCCCCACGAACCGGGCGGGCTCCAGAATATTGTAGTAGGTAAAGCCGTAAAAGATCGACATGCAGATGGGCAGAACGGACAGGGTGAAAAACAGGATGGCGTAAGGCGCCAGGAACAGGTAACATACCTTGTTTTTCTTGGCCATCGACCAGCCGTGCTGCATCTTTTCCCGCTTCATCGTCAGGTATCTGGATGCGAACGATTGCGAATTCATGCTTTCTGATCCTCCTTTCTTTCTCAATCCACCGGCAGGTTGAATTCCTGCCGTTTGATCTTGATTTCTTCATTGATGGTGCGCGCGTAGTTCAGCAGCGTCTCCCGGGGATCCTCCTTGGTGTTGATCACGCGGCGAATGGCATTGGTGATGTGGCGGGTGGTGGAATAGCCGCCGGCGATTTCGGGGAAGCCGCGGGTGTGGCTCATTTGCTCCTCCAGCACCTGCAGTTGATCCTTGCTCCAGGCCAATTGCCTCAGCGCGTCCCGGTTGGCGGTCTGGTACCGGGCGCTGGCGCCCAGCACGCTTTCCATTTCCCGGCCGAAACGCACCTGCGCATCGGCGCTGACCCACCATTTCATGAATTCCCAGGCGTTGTTTTTCGTGTTCTGATCGTCGGTGGCGACCATCATGCAGCACAGCCCGTCGGTATTGGCGGTGCGGTCGATGGTGCCGTCCGCCTGGATCGTTCCCGGGAACAGGGTGAAATCCCACAGCCCGCGGATCTCGGGGGCGGATACCATCAGGGTGTTGTAGGTGGCGTAGGAAGCCAGGCCCAGGGGCATTTCACCGCTGCGGAAGCGGCTGACGAAGTCGAACACCGTGGGCAGGCCGTAGTCGTTATACAGGCTGGTGTACAGCTTGAAGGCCGTAACGCCGCTCTCGGAATCGATCAGGGTGTGCTTGGCGTCCTGATCGTAAATGAAGCCGCCATTTTGATAGATCAAGGAATTCAGCACCGAGATATCCGCCGCGCCGATATCCGGGAAGGGCACGGCCACGGTCAGGCTGTTGCCCTGGATGGTGGGCAGGATGGCGATCAGATCATCCCAGGTCTGAGGCACCGCCAGCCCCAGCTCCTCCATCACGTCGGAGCGGTAGAACAGCAGGCTGAAATTCTGGGTTTCGGGCAGGCCATACACGCCCACCTTCTTGCCGTTGTCATAAGTCAGTGGGGTCAGGATGCTGTCATAGAAGGGCTCCACCACCTGCGCGTAATCGGGGAACTGGGTCAGATCCTCCACGGCGTTGCGCATGGCGTAGTTCACCGCGAACCAGCCGCTGACGCTGATGACGATATCGGGGCCGTTGCCCGCCACCACGGCGGTCAGGATGGCGTCGGCCGCCACCAATTTCACGTTCACCTTGATGCCGGTCTTGGCGGTGAAGGTATCATCCACCATGGTTTTCAGCACGGTGCTCTGGTCGCGGCCCGTGGTGATCCAAATTTCCAATACGTCGTCGTTATCTTCGTATTTATCGCCCAGGGAATTGTAATCCACGAAGTAGGAGCTGACGCAGCTTTTGATCTCGTGGGCAAAGCTCTGGAAGAAGTTTTCGCCTACCTTGGGCACCTTGGCGTTTTCGCCGGTGATCATGATCAGATCCACGTCCAGCTTACTTTCGGACATATTCTGCATGGCGGTGCCCAGGGAGGTGATATTGTCTTTGAAGTTGGTGAAAGATTCGGTGATTTTATCGTTGTTTTCCACGAATTGCTCCAGCTGCACGGCCAGGGTCTGGGCGACGGCCACCCGGTCGCTCTTCTGGCCCGTGATGGCCACGGTGTCATCCACGATCTGGTAAAGCCGCTTGCTTTCCAGGCTCATGGCCCGGATGACGTCGGGGTATACGCTGGCCAGGTTATAATCGCGGAAGCGGTCGGGGTTGGCGCCAGTGAGCACCAGGATCTTGCGGTAGATCTGGTTCAGGCGGAAAATGCTGTCCTCCACCCGCTTGAGCACTGGGCCCATTTCACCCAGCGTCACCTCCATGCGGATGGTGTGGTCGCCCTTGGTCAGGTAGAAGCGGTAGGGATTGCCGTCCTGATCCCCCAGGGTGCGCATATCCCAGGAGGTATTGTAGCCGAAGGTCACAGTGCTCAAAGCGTCGAAGGGCACCTGGCCGTCGATATACACCGTGCGGCTGCTCAGCGCGCCGCGCTGATACATCTGCCGGGCCTTGATGGAGATATTGTAATACCCATCCTCCGGCACGGAGAAATCCCACTCGATCCATTCGCCGGGATGGGTCCAGGGGTCGCCGCCGATGTAATTGAGGATGGTATTGGTAACGGAGCTGGGCTCGGTTTGGCCGGAGGAGCGGTCATACCGGGCGTACAGGCTGGGGCTGGAGCGCAGCTCCGCGCTTTCCCCCTGCACCTTCAGGGAGTAATTCTTGCCCGCGTCGGTCATGGTCACCTGGGGCTGGTCGCTCAAATACTGCGCGTAGGTAGCGTACGCCGAAATAGGCGTCAGCGTGATGCCGCCGATGATGGCGGGCTCGTTGACGGCCTTGAGGGACAGGGTGTTCTCCCCCGCCTGGAAATAAAAGGCGTAGGGCTCCGTCTGGTAACCCATGCTGTCGCGGCAATAGGCGCGCTGCCATTCAAAGCGCTCCACCTGGGTGGGGCGGATATCGTTGCCCTGGTTGTCCTTGCGCACTTCGCCCACGTCTGTCCACAGGCGGCTGAAACACAGGGTGGAAGCGCCGGAGAATGGCACCTCGCCATTGATATACAGTTCCCTTTCCACGTCCACCCCACGGGATTCCACAGTCAAATAATCCAGCATGATATAGTACATGCCGGCCTTTTCTACATTCACCTTCCAGGTCACGAAGGAGCTGTCGGGCGTATAGACCACCTGCGTTCCCTGATCGCCCGGACGCGCCTCGGCGTCCCCCTCGAAGGAGGCCACGTCCACCGCGATGCTTTCGTCCCCGCTCTCCGCGTCCGCGTGGAGGGACAAATAGTAATCGTAGGTGTTGCCCCTGCTGATGCCCGTCACATCGGCGGACAGATCGGCGCCCTCGTATTTGCTCCGGAAATCCTGAGCGCCGCCGCCGAATACGATCAACAGCACCACCACCGCAGCCAGGCAGACCAGGCCCACCACGATCCCGCGATTCTTTTTCACCATAATTCCGCCTCTCCGACAGCTGACTACATCGTTTTCGCTGCCTTGTGTAATGATTGTTCGTTCACAGATGCACAAACAAATATAGGCAAAACATGCTAAAATTATACCGTCTTTGTGCCATTATGTCAATCTTCGTCTTACTTTTTTTGTGCTTTTGTTATATATTCTTCATAATATCTGCTCATTTTTTATCTGTTGCGCGCACATGCTGCCACAATTCGCAAATTTGTCCGCTAAAATTGCAAATTCATTCCATCGACCCGTCCCATTCCGGCGTCGATCAGTCGAGGTCAGGGCGGCCGGGCAGGAAAACGGCGGGCAGGGAACGTATAAAAAATGTGCGCTGACCATGCAACGTTTTGCATTTTCCCGCGTCTAAAGGGTGAAAGGAAGTGAGCAGGGATGGATTTTGAAGCGGTGTATACCCGCTATTTCCGCAAGGTTTATTCCTTTGCTTATTCCCTTTCCCGCAATGCCCACCAGGCGGAGGAAATCACCCAGGAGACCTTCTTCCGGGCCATGAAGAACCCGAATCAGTTCGAGGGCCGTTCCTCCATGGATACCTATTTGTGCTCCATCGCCCACAATCTGTTCGTTTCCGCCCTTCGAAAGCAGCAAAAAAACGCGCCGGACACAGCGCTGGAATTCCTGCCGTCGGATGCCGACGTGGAGGCTGGGTTCGAGCAAAAGGACACCGCGCGGCAATTGCACAAATTGCTGCATCGATTGGATGATCCGTACAAGGAGGTATTTACCCTGCGGGTATTCGGCGAATTATCCTTTGCCGAGATCGGCGCCCTCTTTGGCAAAGGCGACGCCTGGGCCCGGAGCGTCTATTTCCGGGCCAAGCAGAAACTGCAAGGCATGCTGAAGGAGGAAACAAACGATGGCTGATCAGGAACAAATAATTTCCTGCAACATCATACAGGATCTGATGCCCCTGGTGATCGATAACGCGTGCAGCGAAGAAACCCGGCAGGCGGTGGATGACCACGTTCGATCCTGCCCATCCTGCGGGCAGGTGTTTTCCGCCATGAAGGCGCGTATCCCCGCGCTGCCGGTGGATGAAAACGCGGAAAAAAACATCCGTCAGGCCATGAAAAAAACGAAACGAAAAACCCTGTGGCTGAAAGTTCTGGCGGCCTGTCTGGGGGTCATCGTGCTGATCAGCGGTATCTATGCAGCGGCGAACCCCGAAGTGCTGTTTTATGCCCAGACCAGCGCCCCCGCTTCCTGGTTCATCGGCGCTCATTTGGCGCGTACTCAGGAAGGCGCGCTGCTGGTGCAATTCACCCCCGATGCCCAGATGAAAGATTTTTACGGCTTCCGGTATTTCCATCATCAGGACCGCAGCGTGTCCATTGCCAACGCCCGCATCCAGAATACGGCGCCTGTCGGCACCGCCAGCCTTGAATTCTCCTATTCCTGGCTGGCCCGGCTTTTGAACCTGAAAAAACCCGCCGTCGATCGAACCCATAGCGATATCATCCCGCTGCCAAACGGTGATTGGGCCGTTCCCCTGTGCAGCTTCGTCGATATCCGGTATGTGGACGGCCAATTGCTGGGGGCCAATTGGCGGCCCCTGACCTTCGAGGAAATCAAAGCTCAGGTGGAGCAAGATAAAAAAATCAGCGGCAACGCCCTGATCTTCGATTACGAAAAAGAAGTTACTTTTGTCATTCGCAGCGGCAGCCAGGTGACGGAGGAAACGGCCCAGAACCCCACCTATGAAACCTGCAAGTGGATCATCACCGGCGGCGGGCAGACCAAGCAAATCTATCAGCCCGGCGAGGATATCCCCCTGTGCGATGAAGAAACCGAGCAATTGTTCCAACAATGGCGAATGAAGCACGCCTTTGATTTCCCCGCCATCGGCACGATCACCCCAGACGAAAACCTGTAAAAACAATGGACGGAGCAATGCTTTTGCTCCGTCCGTTCATTTATTCATTGGAATGGCTGACGGTAAAATGGTCGGCGTCCCCCAGATCGGGGTTCCGGCTCAGGTACTGCTTGATGGCCTCCCGGGCCATGGCGTCGCACCGATTGTTTTCCGGGTGATCGCTGTGGCCCTTGACCTTGTGAAAGGTCATCACGTGGCCCTTTTTGTTGATGGTCAACAGCAGCAGCCGCCACAGATCCTGATTCTCCACCGGCTTGCCCTCGCTGTTTTTCCAGCCGCGCTTCTGCCAATTATCGATCCAATGCTCGTTGAAGGCGTTCACCAGGTACGCGGAATCGGAATGCACCGTGACGGCGCAGCGGGTTTTTAATTTGCCCAGCGCGCTGATGCAGGCGAATACTTCCATCCGGTTGTTAGTGGTTTGGGGCATGCTGCCGCTGATTTCCAATTCATGCTGCCCGTACCGCAGAATGGCCGCCCAGCCTCCCGGCCCGGGATTGCCGGAACAGGCGCCGTCGGTAAAAATATCCACCGCTTTCAGGGCTTCGCTCATTCCTCTTCCTCCCCATTCTGCATGCACTGCCCGAATACTATACCATATCTTGTGGGGAAATGCAATCATCCCTGCGCAATCTTTTTTCACATATCCCGGCCTTCGCCCGCATAGGATGGATCAGCGAGCAGGAGGCGGAGCGCATGATCAAAGCAACGGAAAAAGCACCCCATTCGCCGGATGCGGCGGAAGCGCCGCGCAGCGGAATCGAATACCTGAAAACCGAGGAAAAGCCACACTTTGGGGAGCGGCTGGCCCGGAACATGGCCCTGGCGGGCATGGTGCTGCTGGCGGTGACCGCCGTGCGCAACGCGGAATTGCCCAGTGGGGAAACCGTGCTGACCGCCGTGCAGCAGATGACGACCCCCAACTGGGATGAAAGCCTGGGGAAAATCAGCTTCGTCAGCAACCTGTTTCCCGAATCCGTGGCGGTGTTTTTTGATACCGGCGTATCGGAAAGCCTGACGGCCCCCTGCGCCGCCGCCGTTTCCCACATGTTCAGTGCGGAGGAGCCCTATATCGGCTACCAAGCGGCGGGGCAGAAGGTATACGCCGTATCCGACGGCCAGGTGATGAGCATTGCTCATGGGATGAACGAGGAAAGGATCATCCGCCTGCGGCATGACGATGGGATCGAAAGCCTGTATTATAACCTGTCGGAAACGGCGGTACGGGAAGGGGATTCCGTCACCGCCTCCACCTGCCTGGGCGTTGCCCTGCCGGGGGCGGAGCCGGCGGTGGAGGTGCGCCGGGCCGGGCGGGCCATCGACCCGACCGCTTTGATGACGCCCAGGCAGGACGCGCCATGACGCTGAACCTGGGCAGGCTCCCCTTGCGCTTTCACCCGCTGCTGCCCCTGGCGTGGCTGCTGACATGGCTGCTGGGCGGGCCCTCCATCCTGCCCATGCTGCTGGCGTTGGGCCTGCACGAATGTGGGCATATCTGTATGGCGAAGGCGTGCCGCATCCCCATCGAGCGCATTGAAATCACCCCTTTCGGCGGGGTGATCAGCATGCAGGGCATTGACGGCGCGTCGCCCCGATCCGCCTTTTTGATTGCCGCCGGCGGGCCTCTGTTCAGTGGGCTGGGCTGCCTGATTGCGCCTGTCCTGCGCGGCATCCTTCCTTTTTCGCTCGTTCAGGCCTTTGCCCGGTTCTGCCTGCTGATGCTGGTGATCAACCTGCTTCCCGCCCTGCCTCTGGACGGGGGAAGGATGCTGCGGGCTGTACTGTCCCATTTTTTGTCGGAATCCGCGGCGACCCGCTGGCTGATCCGCGCGGGCTATGCCTTCGGCGCGTGCCTGTGCGGCCTTTCGCTCCTGTTTGCCACGCGGGGGCAATTCACCCTTTCCCCCGCCTTCGCCGGCCTGTATCTGATCTACGCCGCCGCCATGGAAGGAAAATCGGCGCCCAGTGCCTATGTGACGGCGCTGATCGCCCGGCGGCAGAAAATCGAGCGGGGCGATATCCTGCCGGTGGAATTGCTGGCCGCGGGCGGCGGCATGCCCCTGCGCCGATTGCTGGGAAGGCTCAGCGGGCGGGCCTATCACATCGTGTATGTGCTGTCCCCGGACGGGGTATCCTGCATGGGCATGCTGACTGAGGACCAGCTGTGCGAAAACGCCTTGCAATCCCCCGAGCGCGCGTTGGCCGAATGCGTAAAAAAATGACCGGGCGGTCCTTGTGCAGGCTTGCCCGGTCATTGCGAAAGCGCTTATTTTTTCGCTTCTTTTTCGATGATGATAAAATTGTTGAACTTCGCGGCGGCAATATCACTGTGCTTCAGCGATACCAGCCCCGGCTGGATCAGTGTTACCTTGTTGCCCTGGTTGTAGCCATTATAGGTGGTGCGGCACAGGGGATCCAGGATATACACCTGCTCGCTGTCCACATTCGCCAGGAACAGGTAATGCCCCTGGTTGGTAAACGCGCCGCCCCGGCCCGCCAGGCCCACCACGGCCTTCCCCGCCTGCACGGCCTTCCGGGCTTTGCTGTAATCGGGGGTGAAGGTCATTTGCAATCCATACACCTTCAGCAGGTCCTTCAAATATCCGGTGCCCGTCCCGGCGGCGATGGCCCGGCTGACGCTGCCGGCGGCGTTGTTGCCGGTGGCGAAATCGCCGAAGATCAGGGGAAGGAAGCGCACATAATCCCTCTCTGACGAAAGCACGTAGCGGGTGTGGCTGCGGTTGCACCGGGCCTTATTGAGCGAGCAGGAGCACAGCGAATATTCCCGCTTGGCCTGTTTGCTGATTTTGGACAGGTTCTTATCCGGCACCAGCGAAGCCACCGCCATGGCCACCGCCGTGGGGCTGCACCCGGAATCCCGGAAGGGCCGGCGGGTATTGGTGTCATCCTTTTCGTAAGTCAGATCGCCCCACAGGGAATCATTCTGGGCGTAGTAGCGCATGGGGCCCTTGCCCGGCACGTCGATCAGGCCGGAGCTGCTTTCGGGCTTGGAAAAAAACGCCTCCATATCGGTCATGGCGTCAGCAAAAGAAACATGCGCATGCCCAAACAAGGCCGCGCACACACACAGCATGGCCACGATCCTGTTCAGGTACTTGCGCATGTTTCTTCCTATTCCCGCCCCACCCCTGGGCGAATGAACGCTTATTCTTCCTCTTCTTCCTCGGGCAGCTCGGCGTTGTGATACACTTCGGTCACGTCGTCGTTGTCCTCCAGCATATCCAGCAGCTTCTGCACCTTGTTGAGGGTATCCTCATCCGGCAGGGCAACGGTGTTCTGCGGGATCATCTGCTTATCGGCGGACAGGAAAGCGTAGCCCGCTTTTTCCAGCTGCTCGCGCACGGCGGAAAAATCGTTGGGGGCGGTGTAGACCTCGAAGACGTCTTCCTCCACCTTCATGTCCTCCGCGCCGGCGTCCAGGGCGGTCATCATCATTTCATCTTCATCCATGCCGGGCTCCCGCTCGATCACGATGACGCCCTTGTTGTCGAACATATAGCTCACGCTGCCGGGGGTGCCCAGGGAACCGCCGTTCTTATCAAAGATGTGGCGCACGTCGCTGGATGTGCGGTTGCGGTTATCGGTCACGATCTGGCAGATGATGGCCACGCCGCCGGGGGCATAGCCTTCATAGGTCATTTCTTCATAATTGGCGCCCGTGCCTTCACCGGCAGCCTTTTTGATGCTGCGCTGGATATTGTCGTTGGGCATGTTATTGGCCTTTGCCTTGGCGATGATATCCTTCAGCTTGCTGTTGGATTCGGGGTTGGCCCCGCCTTCGCGCACAGCGATGGCGATTTCGCGGCCGATTTTGGTGAAAATCTTGCCGCGGGCGGCGTCCGTCTTGCCTTTTTTGGCCTGAATGTTATGCCATTTGGAATGTCCCGACATGAAAAATCCCTCCCATAGGAATAAATTCTAAATAATCAACGGCTTATTATAGCATAGATTCCATATCTCGTCAAACCTTCACTTCATAAAAATTCGGCATGGGCGCATCAGGGTATGGGGCCGTCATATTCAGCACATAGGGCCATTTGCCCGTATCCTGGATGAGGAAGCCGTAGATTACGCCCATGTGCCGGTGCCAGTGGCGGTATTGCCCCAGGATCAGCCGGAAGCGGCTCATATCGCATCCCGGCGGGCAGGCGGCCAATTGCTCGTCCCGTAAATCAGCGACGTAGGCGTCAAGCTTTTGCCGGATCCTGTCAAAATATCCCATGATCTGATCCCGGGTCACCCCTTCCTCCTCCCCCGGCACTTGGTTGAGATCGGCCAGGTGAGCAGTGTGGAACGGTGGATCCCGGTACGCCGCGTCGTTGGGGTTGATGAACCATCGGTCCATAGAATACAGGGTGTGATACACGTATTTCCACATGGGCAATTCGTCGTAGCGTTTTTGCCACAATTCATCCGGGATACACCGGATCAGGTTCTCCGTCTCCCATAGGGCCCTGCCCGTCAGGAAACGGATGTCGTCGCACAGCGTCATCCCTCACACCTTCTTTTTGACGGAGCGGGATTTCCGGATCGCCGCGTCCACCGCGTCCATGACGGCGTAGCGGAAGCCGTCCTTTTCCAGGGCCGCCACCCCTTCGATGGTGGTGCCGGCGGGGGATGTGACCATATCCTTCAATGGGCCCGGGTGCAGGCCCGTTTGCAGCGCCAATCGGGCGCTTCCCAGCAGCGCCTGGGCGGCGAAGCGCTGGGCCAGGGGCCTGGGCAGGCCGCCCCGCACACCGGCGTCGGCAAGCGCCTCCAGGAACAGGAAAGCGAATGCCGGCGAGGAGCCCGATACGCCGGTCACCGCGTCCATCAGGTTTTCCGGCACCTCCTCCGCCAGCCCCATGCAGGAAAGCAGCTTCATGGCAAAGGCCCACTGCTCATCGGTCACATATTTCCCCCGGCAGGCCGCCAGCACCCCCTCGCCCACCAGCACCGGGGTGTTGGGCATGATGCGCACGATGGGAGCCTGAGGATGCTTCACACATTCCGCCAGCATCTGCAAATCATACCCCATCACGATGGACAGGATCAGCGTGCCCGCCGGGATACAATCGGAAATTTCCTCCGTTATCTGACGAATGAATTGGGGCTTCACCGCCAGCAGCAGGCAGGGGACCTGGGCGGCCTGCCGATTGTCCTTCGTCGCAACGATCCCCAGTTCCTGAGCGGTTTGCGAAAGCAGCTGCGGATTCTTATCCGCCACCATGATTTCATCCGGCTGAAAAAAGCCCGCCTTCAGCATTTGCCGCAGCATGGCGCCGCCCATATTGCCGCAGCCGATGATGCCCATTTTGATCATGTTCCGCATCCCTTTCTGTGTGGATTCTTTCTGCCATTATATACCCGTGGGAGCTTCCCGGCAAGGAAAAACCTGTACCGGCTTTGTTTTTGTGAAAAATTGCAGGCGCGCTATTGAATCCCGCGTGCAAAATTTATATAATAAATGAAATGATATTTTTACGCAAAGGAGGATCGCCATGGGCAGATTTTCCATCGGCATCATTCTGGATTCCTTCCGGCTGCCCCTCCCGGAGGCGCTGGATATGACGGCGAAATTTGGCGCGCAAGGGATCCAAGTATACGCCACGCAGGGTGAAATGGCCCCGGAAAACCTTACAGGGCAAAAGCGGCGGGATTTCCTGCATCAGGTGCGGGATCGGGGGCTGGTCATTTCCGCCCTGTGCGGCGATCTGGGCCGGGGCTTTGGCAACGCTGCGCTGAACCCCGGGCTCATCGAGCGTTCAAAACGCATTCTGGATCTGGCCAAGGAGTTGGACACCGATATCGTGACCACCCACATCGGCGTGGTGCCGGGCAGCAAGGATCACCCCCGATACGCCGTGATGCAGGACGCCTGCGGCGAATTGGCGGCCTACGCCGACAGCCTGAACGCCCATTTCGCCATCGAAACGGGGCCCGAAACCTCTTTGGCCCTGCGGGCCTTCCTGGATGAATTGCATTCCACCGGCGTGGCCGTCAACCTGGACCCCGCCAACCTGGTCATGGTTACCGGGGATGATCCGGTGCAGGCGGTGCATCACCTGGCCCCCTACATCGTGCACACCCACGCCAAGGACGGCGTCATGCTGCGCAGAACGGACCCGGAAATCATCTACGGCGTCACCAACGGCGATAACCGCACCGAAAACGGCCCGGCCTACGCCGAGGTGCCCCTGGGCCAGGGCGGCGTACCCTTCGGCCCCTACCTGGACGCTTTGACGGCGATCGGCTATCACGGCTTTTTGACCATCGAGCGGGAGGTCGGTGAAAACCCCGTTCAGGATATTGCCCTGGCGGTGGAATTTTTAAAGGAGAGGATTCAACATGGCTGACACGATCAAGGTGGCCGTCATCGGCTGCGGCGGCATTTCCGGCATGCATCTGGACGCATATCAGAAGAACCCCCACACGGAGATATACGCCCTGTGCGATATCGATGAAAACCAGGTGAACAAACGGGGCGAGGAATACGGCGTTCCCGCCCAGCGGCGATTTTTGAACTTCGAAGATATGCTGGCGGCGCTGCCGGATATCGACGCGGTATCGGTGTGCACGTGGAACAGCGCCCACGCCCCCTGCGCCATCGCCGCCCTGAAGGCCGGCAAGCACGTGCTGTGCGAAAAGCCCATGGCCCTGAACGCCCAGGAAGCCCAGGCCATGATCGAAGCCGCCCGGGCCAGCGGCAAGCTGCTGATGATCGGTTTCGTGCGCCGTTTTGGCAACGACTGCGCCATTTTGCAGGATCTGATCGATCACGATACCTTCGGGGAAATCTATTACGCGAAAGCCACCTACCTGCGCCGTAACGGCAACCCCGGCGGGTGGTTTGGGGATAAGGCCCGCTCCGGCGGCGGCCCGCTGATCGACCTGGGGGTGCACGTGATCGACCTGACCCGCTACCTGATGGGCAATCACAAGCCGGTATCGGTTTACGGCGCCACGTTCCAGAAGCTGAAGAACCGGCCCGACGTGAAGTTAGCGGAGGGCTACAAATCCGTATCCGCCACCGATCACGACCTGTGCGACGTGGAGGACGCGGTGACCGCCCTGATCCGCTTTGACAACGGCAGCGTGATTTCGGTGGAGGCCAGTTTTACCCTGAACCTGGAAAAGGACAAGGGAGATATCGATTTTTTCGGCACCAAGGCCGGGGCCAAGCTGGACCCGGAATTGCACGTATACGCCACCATGAACGGCTATATGACCAACATCGACCTGGCTGCCCGCACGGCCCTGAGCTTCGACGGCCTGTTTGCCAACGAAATCAATCATTTCGTCGATTGCGTGCGGTTGGGCATCCCCTGCAAAAACCCCGCCGAGGATGGGCTGGCCCTGATGCGCATCCTGGACGGTATTTACGAATCCGCCCGCACGGGGCACGAGGTGATCCTCGTTTAACGGCCCAAAACGCAAAAAAAGAACGCCCGTTTTTGCGGGCGTTCTTTTTTTCGCTCAGCGGCGGCCGGCTTCCTTGATCTTGGCGGCCTTGCCCTGCAGATCACGCAGGTAATAGAGCTTCGCACGGCGCACCTTACCACGGCGGATGACCTCGATATGGTCAACGCGGGGAGAATGCAGGGGGAAAGTACGTTCCACACCGATGCCGTAAGAAACGCGGCGAACGGTGAAGGTTTCCCGGCTGCTGCCGTTGCGCTTTGCAATCACAGTACCCTCAAACGCCTGAAGGCGTTCACGGCTGCCTTCCACAACCTTCACGAATACGCGCAGCGTATCGCCAACGTTGAATTCCGGCAGATCGGTACGGAGCTGCGCCTGTTCGATCGAACGGATGATTTCGCTCATGACGGATGTCCTCCTTCCCTCATAGACGTTCATGCGCGGCATTTCCTGCCCGCAGCGGACCGCCCGTTTGTCACAACAGGAGCATTATATCATAATCCGCCCCCGCAATGCAATACTTTTGCAAAATTTTTCTTGCCGTTATTCGCGCGCTGTTTCCGCCTCTTCAAAATCCGGATCGGCAGGGGGCATGTGCTGGCACACGAACAGAAAGGCGTCCTCCCCGTTGTCCTCGTAATATCGTTTCCGAACGCCCACATACTCAAACCCCAGGGAGCGGTACAGGTTCTGGGCCGTTTGATTGCTCCTGCGCACCTCCAGCGTCATGTAGCTGACGCCCAGGTTGGCGGCGTACTGCATCAAGCCCGCGGTCAATTGCCGCCCAATGCCCCGGCCCCGCTTCGCTTCCGCAACGGCCACGTTGGTCACGTGGGCCTCATCCAGCACGATCCAGGCCCCGGCAAAGCCCACAATCTCCCCCGCTTCATCTTCCGCCACCAGATACCGGGCGCAGGCATTGGTCGTCATTTCCTTGATGAAATCCTCCCGCGTCCAGGGCTTGGCGAAGGTGGCCCGCTCGATGGCGTGCACGCCGTCCACATCCTGAAGGGTCATCCTGCGGATGCTTACTGCCTTGTCACACATGGTTCATCTCCCGCAGGTTCTTTTGCCGTTCCGCCTGGGGCGGGCGCAGATACAGAGGCTTCAAATCCAGGTAGCTCACAGCCTCCCGGGTTTTTTGGGCCGCCAGGAAGGCCGCCGACGCCGGGCGCAGAAAGCTCAGGTGCGCCGGGGCGAAGCGGGCTTTCTCCCCCATCAGGGCGGCGATTTTTTCCCGGTGCACCGGCATGCCGTCCCCCAGGAACAAAAATTCATTTCCCAGCGGGGCGATGGCGTCCGCATAGTCCTCCAGCTTGATGGGCTGGTCCTCCATCAGCCGACGCAGCGTTTGCCCGGCGAAGGCGGCGCCGTATACCTGCCCCGCCCGGGCATCCTGGATGGGACAGATCACCCCGGGATAGGGCATCACCCCCGCCGCCATGCTTTCCAGCGCGTCCACGGCGATGCAGGGCTTTCCCACCCCATGGGCCAGCCCATTCACCGTGCTGACCCCGATGCGCACCCCGGTAAAGGATCCGGGGCCCACCGTGACGGCAAAGAAATCGGTCTGTTCTACGTTCAGGCCGGTATGCAAGTAGGCTTCCTCCACCATGGGCAGGATGGATTGGGAATGGGTGAAGGCGTTCACCACCATGGCCTCATAGCGGATGACGCCGTTTTCCATCAGCGCCACCCCGGCCACGGGGCCCGACGTATCCAAGCAAAGCAAAATCATGCGAATATTTCCTCTCCAAAGGGAAAGCCGCCCAGGGGGATGAGGCGAATTTCCCTGCTTTCTTCATCGATTGCGCGGATTTCGATCCGCAAGGCCCTATTCGGCACGTACTCCGGCGCCTGCTGATACCATTCGATCAGGGCGACGCCGTCGCCGCCGATCTGCTCCTCCATGCCCATTTCCCCGATTTCCGCGGGATCGATAATGCGGTACCAGTCGAAATGATACAGGGGGATCCGGCCCTCGTCATAGGCGTTCAGGATGGTGAAGGACGGGCTGGGCACCGGGCCTGTGATGCCAAGGCCCCTTGCTACGCCCCGGGCCAATTCGCTTTTCCCGGCCCCCAGATCACCCTGCAGAAGCACCGTATCCCCCGGCCGCAAAAAGCGCGCCAGCGTTTGCCCCAGCGCCCGGGTTTCCTGGGCGGAATGGGAAATGACGCTCATGAAACCCCTCCTTTCACATTCGTTCCTGCATTATACCGCCGGGATGAAAAGCCTGTCAAGCGCCGTTACATGATGGAATGGCCCATGTAGAAAAACAGGCTGTAGGCAAAATGCAAAAGCGCCGTGGTCAGCAGCAGTATATTTTTCACCATCGGTTTTTTCACGTTTGACAGCACCATGATCAACGGCACGCAGCCCAGCATGTACCGTCCGCCGCTGATCATCCAGCCCGACAGGTAGGTAAATCCCAGGTACGCCCCGCCGTACAGAAGCCCCGCCGTCCAATCCCGCTTCAACGCGCCGTAAAGCAACACGCCCAGGGCGATAAAATACAGCGCGACCTGCGGATAATAGATGATCCACTCCAGCCCCTTGTATTCATGGCCCAGCGTCCATTGCAGGGCAATGTTCCGCCCGATCCATTCGCTGGTCTGATACCACGGCTCCCCCGCCTCGTACTGTAAAAATTGGAAGGCGTTGCCATGCAAAGCGTAATTGATGCCCAGATAAACGCAAAAACCCAGCGGGATCAGGAGGACGAATGCGTCCGTCCATCGGAATTTACGCTTCTCCCCGCTCAAACGCAGGGCCACCAGCTCATAGACCGCCGGGAAGATAAGCAGCATGCCCTGGGTGCGGCAAAGAGCCGCCAGGAAACCTGTGATTCCCGCCCACGCGAACCGCCGGGTGCGGATGCAAAAAAGGCAGCTCACGGTCAGTAACAGGAACAGCCCTTCGGTGTACACCCCCATCACGAACACCGAGAAGGGATACAACGCCAGCAGCAGCACGCCGAACCAGGCGTCCCTGCCGTCCAATATAAGCCATTCGTAAAGGAAAATCGACGCTGCGGCATAACTGCATTGGGACAAAAGCACACCGGCGGCGGGCAAACTGCCCGTGAAATAAGACAGCGCCCGCATCAGCCAGGGATACAGGGGGTAAAACACCAGATTGATGGCGTTTTCTCCCTCCCGCACATAGCCATTGCCCGCAATGTCGATATACCGCACCGCGTCCCCCGGCTGGGTCAGCCGTTCGCGGATCAGATCCAGAAAACCGGATAAGGAAAAGCCGCCCTGGATCAAAAACTGGCACAGGATCAGCGTTAAATAATGCAAGCCCAGGCTGATCAGGGCCACGCGCAGCCAGGCAATGTACCGTTTCTTCTTTGTCATGCCCATCGCCCCCTTACCCGAGCCGGCCCAGCACCAGCGCCGCCATGACGAAGGCCGACAGCAGCGCTGATACAGACAGAATGGTGAAATACCCGGCGTCGGAAAGCCGGACCTGCCCGGCGGGAAGCTTTTTCCCCAGGAAAAAGAACAGCGCCGCCACCAGCAGCAGGGCCATCGGCGGCCAGCCCGGCAAAAAGAAAAACACACTGCCCGGCAGGCACAGAAGCAGAAAAACGCCCCGCCAGGCCGCCCGGGACGGCCAAATGCCCCGCAGACGGCAGAAAACCAACCCGGCGGCAATCATGGTCATCCCCCAGCTCAGCACGATGGAGGCCAGGGTGAATTGCTCAAACAGCACCCGCCCCAGCCCGTGGGCCGCAAATACGAACACGCCCGTGAGCGGCCCCAGCCAGCGGGGCTCCTGCACCGCTTCATACACCCGCGATAAATACTCCGTGTGAAAATAGACGGGATAATCCGCCGCGCTTTCCAGATTCTGAAAAATGACCTGCTGCAGAAGCGCCCCCAGGCCGAAGAAAACGACCCCCGCCGAGAGGACCGCAGCCGCGACGCGGCCCGCCGTTTGGGCAAAGCCTTGGCCTACGCGGCCGATTTGCCGAAGGAACGCAAAAACCAGGACGCAGATCAGGATCAGCATCCCGCCCCCGGCCAGCGCGCCCAGCCATCCGCTCATATTCACCCTCCACACAGAAAAAATCCATCTGCCGGCGCGAAGCGGGCAGATGGAAGATACGTCGGCTTACTTATCCTCGGTCGAAAATACCAGCGCCGCGCCTTCGGGCCGCACATCCAGCACAAAGCAGGCGTGCTGACCGAACACGGCTTCCATCCGCTTGACGAAGGTATCCACCAGATCATCGGGCACGATGTTCAATGTGGTACCGGCAAAGCCGCCGCCGTGCACCCGGCAGGCGCCCCGGCCGCTCAGGATCCCCTCCGCCATGGCCAGCGCCAGGGTCATGGGCTGTTCCGTGCCCACGCAGTATACGTTCTGCAGCAGCTTCCAGCTGCTCTGGCCGGAGGCGTTCAATTCCTGCAAAATAGTGGGCACGTCGTGATTCTTAATTGCCTGCACCGTATGCTTGACCCGCTTGTTTTCGGTGAAATAATGCATGGCGCGCAGCACAGCCCGTTCGCCCAGCCGCTCCCGCAGCGGGCCCGTCTGCTGGATCAATTGCTCCGGGCGCACGCCCCGCAAAACTTTTTGGCCAAAAAACGCGGCCACTGCTTCCATTTCCGCGCGGATGGCGGCGTATTCCGGGGTCAGGTTATCGTGGCTGCCGCCGGTATTGACCACCACCAGGGCGTAGCCCGCGTCGCTGAAGCTGAAGGTCAGCGGCTCCACCACCGGCTCCTCCTTGAAATCGATGGTCACCAGCCCGCCGGTGGAGCAGGCCATCTGATCCATCAGCCCGGAGGGCTTGCCAAAGTACGCGTTTTCCGCGTACTGGGCGATCTGCGCCCGGGGCGTGCTGGCGACGGTGAAGCCGTTGTACAGCGCGTCGATGATGGCGCACACCATGACCTCGTAAGCGGCGGAGGAGGACAGCCCGCTGCCGCCCAGCACATCGCTGGTCACCACGGCGTCAAAGCCGCCCAGGCGATAGCCCCGATCCAGCATGCCCTTGGCCACGCCCCGCACCAGCGCGGCGGAGGTGCCTTCCTCTTCGGGGTGCGCCTCCACATCTTCCAGCGTCAGGGAAATGGCGGGGTAGCCCTGGCTGTAAATACACACGTTTTTATCGTCCCGGGGGGATACGCAGGCCAGGCAGTCCAAATTCACCGCCGCGGCCAACACCCGCCCGTTGTTGTGGTCGGTGTGGTTGCCGATCACTTCCGTGCGCCCCGGGGCGCTGATCAGGTACAGCGGCCGGTCGCTGGCGTGGAAAAAATCCTCGTGGGCCTTCACCAGGCGGGAATAGCGGGTCAATTGACGGGCCAATTCCCCCTCCCGGCGGCCATACAGGTGGGCAAAGCGTTCCATCGCGGGGGATTTTTTCAGTTGCGCCAGCATTTGTGCATAGCTGTCCATGTCAGTTTCCTCCTTGCTGCTCCAGCACGTCCTGCCAGAAGGTCAGGAAGGCGGGAAGCCCCAGTTCGTTCAGCGTTTGTTCAAATTGATCGAAGGCCGCGTCGGTGATCTCCTCCTCGCCCAGCACCCACCGGGCCAGCTGGATATCCACATACGCGCCGATGGCGTTCTGCAGTTCGGTGATCGTTTTCTCCTGCTCCTTGGTCAGCGATACGTAGGGAAACGGCATCACGCACGCATCCTGGATGGCGATTTGGGTATCCAGGTTCTTTAAATACATTTCGCTTTGCCCGCTGAAGCGGCGCATGAAGGCCGCCGCCGTGATACCGGGATTGCTGGCCCCGCCTTCCAGAAGGGTGTCCGCGATGAAGGTGGTGCCGCCGCTTTGGGCTGCCTCCAGCAATCGCCAGGTGCCATCGCCATCCACCACGTAATCAACGTTTTCCATGCCGGCCGAGGAAAGGATGGCCCCCTCCTCGGTGTACATTTGATCCACCCAGGAAAGCATCGTTTCAGGGCTTTTGCAGGCGGAGGTGACGGCGAAGGTGCCCCGCTGCACCGGACCGAAGAACGCGCGGTACACCTGCGCGCCGTCGTAATACAGCGGCGGCATCACGGCGTACTGATCCGCCCAGGAAACGCGGAAAAGATTGCTGGCCGCCAGGTTCAGCACCGCCCCGTAGGTGGGGGTGGCGTTGGAATCGGTCACCTGTCGGAAGCTATCCACGGAGGAAAAGCCGTTTTGATCCAGCAGCCCCTCGGCGTACAGATCCCGGCACCAGGTCACGAATTCCCGGTAGTTTTCCTCCAGCGGCATGAATTTCACCTGATCGCCGTCCACGAATACGTTATAATCGTTGGCCACCAGCCCGAAGGCGTGGCCCAGGAATTTGAGGTCGAAGGGCCCCAGGAAGCTGAGGGGGATCTCATCCTGCTTGCCGTTGCGGTTGGGGTCCCGGGTCTTAAAGGCGGTGAGCACGTTCACCAGTTCCTCCGCCGTGGTGGGCATATCCAGATGCAGCTGATCCAGCCACTGCTGGTTGATCCAAACGTAATTTTGGGCGGGCAGGGTGTTGATGTAGGGCAGGGCCACGATGGCGCCGCCGGGCAGGGTGATGGCCTGTTTGACGTCAGGCCGCTCCTGCAAAATGGCCCACAGGTTGGGGGCATAATCCGCCAAATAAGGCGTCAAATCGATCAGCACGCCCTGATCCAGCAGGTCGATGCACTCCGCCGGGGTCAGGGACGCCTTGAAGAACACGTCGGGCAAATCACTCGTCGCCGTCAGGCTTGCCTTGTACGCCGTCCAGGCGTTGGCGTCGCTGTACTGCCGATAGGTGAATTGAACGCCCGTTTTTTCCTGCATCCGGGAGAAAAAGCGGTTGGTCGACCACTGGCGCATGCTGGTATCGTCAAAACCGGCCATCACGTAAGCCGTGCCGGCGGGCGTTTCCTCGGCCGCCGCCAGGCCCGCGCAGGCACACAGCAGCGCCGCCGTCAGCAGCCAGCACAACATCCGTTTCCAGTTCATCCTGCATCCCTCCTTTGGGAGAATGACATTATTATACAGGATTTTTCCTCATTTGACCACCCCTATTTTCTGGTGGCGAATCATGAACATCCTGGTAAGTTTTCGCGTACCGATACGAAAGATAGAAAAAACACGCGGGATCAGCCGCCGGCATAGGATGGACCGAAGCATATTTTGCGGAAGAGGTGATGCGATCATGCGGTTTTATCTTGCGGGCGGTGGGGCCCGGGAAGAGGCCCTGCGCCATTTGCTGATCGAAGGCGGCCACCAGGTTTCCCCCGACGGGGCCTGGGACGCGGTGATCCTGGCGCTGCCCCGCAGTGAGGTCCCGCCCGATCTGGCCCGGCGCATGCCCCCGGGGCAGCGGATCGTGTGCGGCCTGACCGACGGGGAAACGGATGCTTTGGCAAAAGAAAAAGGCTGGGTGCCGCTGCGCGTGTTGCGGGATGAAAGCTATACCCTGGAAAACGCCGCCCTGACGGCGGAGGGGGCCCTGTGCGCCGCCATGGAAAAGCGACCCGCTTCCCTGTGCGCCGCCCGGTGCCTGATCATCGGTTTTGGGCGCATCGGCCAGGCGCTGCAAAAACTGCTGCTGGGCATCGGCGCGCAGGTCACCGTAGCCGCCCGGCGTCAGGAAAGCCGGGATCAGGCGGGGCCTGGCAGCGTGCCGATCGAACAGATCCCGTCGCTCCTGCCAACGACTGACGTGATATTCAACACAGTGCCTCACCCCCTGCTGTCAGAAAACGCGTTACGTTTTGTGCAGCCCGACGCCCTGCTGATCGAATTGGCCAGCCCACCCTTTGGCATCGACATATCGGCTGCCCGCAGGCTTGGCCTGAACGTGCACGTGGAAAGCGGCGTGCCGGGGCGGTATTTCCCCCGCTCGGCGGCGCAGGCCCTGCTGCGTTATTTGGAAAGAGAGGTCATTCATCATGCGTAAAACCCCCATTGGCTTTGCCCTGACGGGCTCCTTCTGCACGTTCCGGCAGGTGTTTGCCGTCATGCGCAGGCTCATCGACCTGAGCTACGACGTGACGCCCATCGTTTCCTACGCCGCCGGCAGAGAAGATACCAGATTCTATTCCCGGGATCAGGTGTGGGCGGAATTGGAAAGCATCACCGGCCACGCGCCCTGGTCGACCCTGCCGGAGGTGGAGCCCATCGGGCCCAAAAAGCTGATGGACGCCTATATCATCGCCCCCATGACCGGCGCCTCCATGGGCAAATTCGCCCACGGCATTTTCGATACCCCGGCGCTGCTGGGGGCCAAATCTCACCTGCGCAATGGCAGGCCCGTGCTGATCGCCCCCTCCACCAACGACGGGCTGAGCACGGCGGCGGAAAATATCGGGAAGATTTTGACCATGCGCAACGTTTATATAGTGCCCTTCGGTCAGGATGATCCCGTGGGCAAGCCCCGGTCCCTGGTGGCGGACTTTGAAAAGATCCCCGAAGCCCTGGCCGCCGCCCTGGCCGGCGCGCAGACGCAGCCCATCCTGCTGGGCGGCTTGAAAAACGAAGGAAAATAAGGTATACTATATGTGTGGAGGTATCGCCATGAAAAACGTAAGGAAAACGCTGGCCGCCCTGGGCCTGAGCCTGCTGATGGCCCTGCCCGTCCCCGCCGCCTTGGCGGAAGAAGCGCCGGAGGTTCTTTTGATCAGCCAGCAGCAGCGCCTGGAAAACAGCGACGACGGCCTGATCACCTACCCCGTGCTGTCGGCCCTGAGCGAGGAAATGCAGCCCGCGGCCGATCGGATCAACGTGGCCATTCAGGAAAACGCCCACATTCAGCAATACATGCTGCTGCTGCCCAACCTGCGCTTTGGCAGCGTGGGCTTACAGATGACCTATGAAGAAATCCTGGGCGAAGGCTTTTACCAGGGCCGGGGCTATTACGCCGTTCTGTTCAGCGTGGAGGGAAAAATGCTGACCGGGCTGCCCTCCCAGGTGTATTATCCCATGGTGTTCGACGTAAGCACCGGCGAGCAGGTCACCTTCGATCAGGTGTTCGCCGACCCTGAGGGTGCGCGGGCTTACATGGAGGAGCAGGTGATGGAGCAAGTGGAGGATTCCCTGTCCACTTATTTGGAAAACCGCGATCTGCTGCCCATTCCCTATGACCGCTTCGCCCTTTCCGGCCAAGGGCAGATCACCTTCTATTATGACCACGATCAGCTGTCCTTCCTCAGCGGGCAATCGGGGGCCGTCTCCTTCCGTTACAGCGAATTATCCGATTTCCTGGATCTTTCCCCCGACGCTCCGGCCATGAACCTAAGCTGGAATGACGGCGGCCTGCACCCCTATTGGTACGCCCTGGGGCAGCAGGGGGACGTGAAAGGCCAGTTTGAGCAAATCATCGCCCAGGGGCAGCTGCCCGGCCTGGAAAAGGTGCTGCCCGCCGCCATCGGCAGCCCGGTGGAGCAGCTGATGGCATCGCTGGCCGTCACCACCGATTCCGGCTTTTATCCCGGCGGCGCTTTCCTGGAAACGGAGGATGCCCGCTTGCGTGGCACCTTGATCCTGACCGACGAAGGGGAACAAACGATCACGGGCTTTCTGACCGGCCGGGCGGACGCCTACGGCATCGAAACCGGCAGAACCACCGTGGATCAGATCACCCAATGGCTGGGCGATCCGGCGGCGAAGCTGCCCATGGATGAAGCCGCGGCGGAGCTTTACCGGGTCTGCCCCGGCACGGCGCTGATCTATCCCCTGGCCGAGCGCCGCTGCACCCTGTATGCGGATACGGAAAACGTGCTGCAATTCATCAAGGTAGAATAATTCCCAACGTTATCACCCATCAGAAAGAAGAGAACTATGAGCGCAACCACCGCGAAAAACAAACAAACCAAGCAGCCCGCTCTGGTCACCACAGGCCAGGGCGCGGCTTTCTGCGTCACCGTGGGCGTCACGATGATGACCCTGGGGCTGTTATGGCTGCTTTCCATGCTGTCGGACCCCAGCAGCAGCGAAATCCTGCGCCAGATGGCGCTGACGCTGTACGGCCTGTGCGGCCCCCTATGCCCCGGCCTGCCGCTGATTTTGATCTGGGGCGGGGTCAAGCTGCTGGTATCCACCCGGCACAAGGTGGCGGTAAGGGATATCCTGATCGTGGCCTGCCTGTACTGGCTGGTCCTGGCGGGGTATACCCTGATCGCCCGGGTGCTGCAGGGGGCGGCCAGCGTGCCGTATTTGGATTATGTGGGCAACGTAAATTTCCAGGGCGTGCCGGCCAACCGCGGCAGCCTGAACGATTATCTGTACCTGGCCTTTAAATTGGATACCAAAACCGGCGGCATGCTGGGCATGCTGCTGGCTTACCCCTTGTGGAAGCTGCTCAGCAGGATGGGGGCTGTTTTCTTTGTCGCCGCCGCCTGCGTGGCGCTGATTTTCGTGCTATTCCGCATCAATCCCGGCAATCTGTTCCGCAACGCGTCGGATTTCAGCGAGCGGCAGCGCCAGCGCCGAGAGGAAAAGCGTCTTCAGCAGCAGGCTGCCCAGGCCGATCAGCAGGCCCGACAGCAGCCCGCCCCCGTGGTGCAGGAAATGCCCATGGTGAATATGCAGCCCGGGCAATCGGTGCAGCGGCAGGAAACGGTGTACCCCGCGCCGGATTATTATCACCCCGCGCCGATTTACAACACCCAGCCCGTTTACGCCGCGCCTCAGGACGCACAGGGGTTCTATCCCGTACAGGCGGGGGAACTGTACAGCGAGCGCTTCCCCCTTCACGATCAGCAGCAGCCCTGGCAGCAGGAGGCTCCGACGCCGGAGATCCCCGCCGCCCCGGTTTATCAGCAACCCGCCCCAGCGGATATCCCCGCCGCGGCGCAAAACGCGCCCTCCGCTCAGGAGGAAGAAGAATCCGCGGTGCCGTCCCGGTTCCGCCGCCGTCGGTATCATGAAAAGCAGGAAGCCGCTTCCACCGCCGAAACCCACGAAACCCCCGTTCGGCCCATCCTTCCCGCGCGCCAGGCGGAAACGCCCGCGCCGGCGGCGCCTCAGCGGAACGTCGCGGAACAAACCGTCGAGCAGCATCCTGCCACCCCGGCGGCGCAGCCCGCTTTTGCGAGGACGAGAACGGAAGAAAAGCCCGCCGCGGAGCAGCAGCCGTCCATCCCCGCCCAGGCAAAGGAAATCGACGACGATTTGCCCTGGGAGGTGCCGACAAAGCCCCAGCCCGCCAGTCGTCCCGCGTCGCAGCCTGCTATTGAAAAAGCGGCTTCTCCCCGCCCGACGGCGCCGGCGAACGATTGGGCCGCCCAGGTGCGCCAGAAGCAAAGCGAAGCCAATCAAATCGACATGCCGGTGCACACCACCGCCCAGAACGACCCCAAGCCTGTTTATACCGACCCCGTGATGCCCATCACCGGCGAAAAGATCGCCATCACTCCCCGGGCGGAAAAACCCAACCCCAACGCCAAATTGGATGGCACCTCCGCCCCCGCCAAGGTGGCGCAGGGCAGCATGCCCTTGGATGTGCCCTATCAGGCCCCGCCCATCCGCCTGCTGAAGGAAGGCCGTCACGTGCCCATGGAAAACGCCGCCCAGGAGGATGAGCAGCGGGCCCAGATCATCGAAAACACCCTGCGCTCCTTCGGCGTAGAATCCGAGGTCAAGCAGATCATACACGGCCCCTCGATCACCCGCTTTGCCATCCAGATCGCCCCGGGTGTGAAGGTCAGCCGGGTTTCCAGCACGGCGGACAACCTGGCCCTGGAATTGAAAACCAAGCACGTGCGCGTGGAAGCGCCCATCCAGGGCACCAATTACATCGGCATCGAGGTGCCCAACCAGCTGGTGAGCACCGTGTCCCTGCGGGATGTGCTGGACAGCCCGGAAATGAATCACAATCCCTCCCCCCTGCTGGTAGCCCTGGGCAAGGATATCGCCGGCGCGCCCATCCTGTGCGATTTGAGCAAGATGCCCCATCTGCTCATCGCCGGCGCCACTGGCAGCGGTAAATCCGTGTGCATCAACTCCATCGTGTGCAGCCTGCTTTACCGCACCACGCCGGACCAGGTGCGCCTTATCATGGTGGACCCCAAGCAGGTGGAA
>JAFUXH010000082.1 GCA_017470945.1 Clostridia bacterium
AGGCCATCGACCTGGTGGACGAGGCCTGCGCCATGATCCGCACCGAGATGGATTCCATGCCGCAGGAGCTGGACGAAATCCGCCGCCGCATCATGCAGCACGAAATCGAGGAAGCGGCCCTGAAAAAGGAAACCGACGCCCTGAGCCAGGAAAGGCTGACCATCCTGCGCAAGGAGCTGTCCGACATGCGGGATCAGTTCAACGAAATGCGCACCCGGTGGGAAAACGAAAAGAATGATATCGGCAAGGTGCAGAAACTGCGGGAGGAAATCGAGCAGGTCAACGCCGAGATTGAAAAGGCCAAGCGGCAGTATGACCTGACCAAGGCCGCCGAGCTGCAATACGGCAGGCTGCCCAAGCTGCAGGAGGAATTGGCCGCCGCCGAAAAGGAATCCCCCGCCGAAAACACCCTGCTGAGGGACAAGGTGACCGAAGAGGAAATCGCCCGCATCGTGGCCCGGTGGACCGGCATCCCCGTCAGCAAGCTGATGGAGGGGGAGCGGGAAAAGCTGCTGCGGCTGCCGGACGTGCTGCACAAGCGGGTCATTGGCCAGGATGAGGCTGTGGAGCGCGTCAGCGAGGCCATCCTGCGCTCCCGGGCGGGGGTGGCGGATGAGAACCGACCCATCGGCTCCTTCCTGTTCCTGGGCCCCACGGGCGTTGGTAAAACCGAGCTGGCCAAAACGCTGGCCGAAGCCCTGTTTGACGATGAAAAGAACCTGGTGCGCATCGACATGACGGAATATATGGAAAAATTCTCTGTGTCCCGGCTGATCGGAGCGCCTCCGGGCTACGTGGGCTACGAGGAAGGCGGCCAGCTGACCGAGGCCGTGCGCCGCAGGCCCTATTCGGTGGTGCTGTTCGACGAAATGGAAAAGGCACACCCTGACGTATTCAACATCCTGCTGCAGATCCTGGATGACGGCCGGGTGACCGACAGCCAGGGCCGCACCGTGGATTTCCGCAACACCATCCTGATCATGACCAGCAACCTGGGTTCCGCCCAGATCCTGGAGGGCATTGATGAAAACGGCGGCCTGTCCGACAGCGCCAAGGCCGGCGTGCAGGCCATGCTGCGCGCCCAGTTCCGTCCCGAATTCCTGAACAGGATCGACGACACCGTGATCTTTACGCCCCTGACGAAGGGCCAGGTGCGCGCCATTGTGGATCTGCTGCTGGAGCGGCTGCGCGGACGGCTGAAGGAAAAGCAGCTTTCCCTGCGCCTGACCGACGCGGCCTTCGACAAGCTGATGGACCTGGGCTATGATCCCGTCTACGGCGCGCGGCCCATGAAGCGGGTGCTGCAGGCCAAGGTGGAAACCCTGGTGGCCCGCAAGCTGATCGCCGGCGACATCCTGCCCGGTCAAACCATCGTGATCGACGCGGCGGCGGGCGGCGATTTCACCGCCAGCGCCGCGTAAGCGCGGGGGAATTACGAAAAAAAGGAGAAACGCAGGGGGAACCGTTCTTTTGAGGGCAAAAGAACGGTTCCCCCTGTACCCCTTCCAAGAAAACCGCAAAAAAGATTAAAAAACGGGGCTGTCTCAAAACGCCAAGCAGAAAAATGGCGAAAGAGACAGCCTTGTTTCAAATATATTGAAATGACCGGTTCTGTTTTTATGCCTCATTTCTCGCGTCATGCTGCGGCGGCCAGGCTTCTTTCTCTGGCCACAAAAGCAGGCCCTGCAGCCCCATGCACACGCGATAGGGAGCGGCGGCCCCGTTCGGATAGTCGCCGCGGACGAAACAGCCCAGCGTGTCCCGCCGCTCCATGGCGGAAAACACGTGCAGCCGAAGGGCGATCAGCCAATCTTCCTCCCGCAGGCGCAGGAACGCTTCCTCCGGCGCGGCGGGGGGCAGCTCGTTCAATTCGTGCTGGGCGTGGCTAACGGCCTGCAATGCCGTTTCCAGCATGGCTTCATCGTAGGGGAAGCGAAGCTGCTCTGCGGCCGGGGCGCATTCCCGGCGGATTTCCCCGATGCTGTCGGCAATCCGCGCCGCGCCTACGTGGGCCGTTTCCTCGCCCCAGCTTTCCAGCGCGGATAGATCAACGCCGGCCTGCATCTGGGTGGCGGCGATATTCCGCGCTGCCCGGCAGGCAAACACTTCTTCCGCCGCGGCCGCTACCGGCGCCTGATAAGCCGCGCCGTGCAGCCCAGCGCACCAGCATCCCGCGGCATACAGGCCCCGCACGGTGGCGCAGCCTTCCGCGTCGATGATCATGCCGCCCAGCGGATGCCCCTGAAACTGGAATTCCAGGTCAGCCAGGCGCGCCCCGGCGTAGTAGGCCATCGTCAGCGCGGACCCGTTTTCGCCGCCGCACAGCAGGATGCGCGGGGCGGCCACCAGGAAAAACTGCCCCCGGTCGAAGCCCAGCGCCCCCTGGATCTGATTGTTTTTCGCATACAGGCGCAGGGCGCAGCCTGGCAGCGCGTCCGCGTGAGCGGGGGCGTGCTCCGTCTGCTTCCCGGCTTCGTCGCACAAAACGCGCACCAGGGCGGGGTCGCTGTGAAAACAGCCTGTTTCCATCAGGAGGCGGGCGTTCATTTCCCCGGAAGCGGCAGGCGTTTTCGCTGTATCCGAATCGGCCAGCACGGCGATTTTTCCGGGATACCGGGCCGCCCCCAACGCCTGCAGGGCGGGCGCGGCGCTGCCGATGATCAACAGATCGTATGAAAACACGTTCATAGAAAAAAACTCCTTTTTTCTTGCCAAGGAACGGCGCATCGGGTACAATAAACAAAAAACTGCGGAGGGAACGGGACTGCTGCTGCCCAAATTGCCGGATGATCTGCGGGATGAAATGCTGGAGGAGGTCGTCGCCGCCGCCCTCGACGAGGGCGAGGATATCCTGAACTGCCGTTTTTACGGCGAGGAATTGCCCCCACTGCCGGGGGAAACGGTGGAATTTTCCGGCTGCCGTTTTGAAAAATGCACCTTCCGGCCCTGCGGGGCGGAGCGGCTGGTGTTTGTGGATTGCGTATTCGATACCTGCGATTTCAGCGGCATGGCGTTTGTGAAGGCCACCTTTCAGCGGGTCGCCTTCCGCCAATGCCGCATGACGGGCGTTCAGTTTTCCCAAACGCCGCTGATGAACGTGACCTTTTCGGATTGCCAACTGAATTACGCCAATTTTGCTGAAATCAAGGCCCAGCACGTGCTGTTTTCTGATTGCGTGATGCGGGAATGCGCCTTTTTCCAGTTCCGCTGGCAGGATTGGGTGCTGCGGGGCTGCGATTTGAAGCAGGCGGAGCTTCACGAAACCGCCCTGCGAGGGCTTGACGTAACAACCTGCGATATCGCGGGGATCACGGTGGCGCTGCCCGCCGTGCGGGGCATGCGGGTCACCCAGGATCAGGCCATGCAGCTGGCCGCCTTGCTGGGGCTGGTGATCGTGCCCGACTGATCAAAACCGCTTTTCCCGCAGAAAATCATACATCATGATCGCCCCGGCCACCGCCGCGTTCAGCGATTCCGCCTTGCCCACCATGGGGATCTTCAGCCGCATGGTGGCTTCGCGCAATACGGCGGGGGACACGCCCTGGCCCTCGCTGCCGACGACGATGCAGATTTTTTCCTTGGCCCGGGGCCGGGCGTAAAAATCCGTGCCCCGCAAATCGCCGGCGATGATTTCATACCCATCCCTGGCCAGGCCGTTCAGCGTTCCGGGCAGATCGGGAACCCGCACCGCCGGGATGCGGAACGCGCCGCCCATGGTGGCCCGCAAAGCCTTGGGGGCGTAGGGATCGGCGGTCTGCTCGTCCATCAGCAGGGCGGCGTAGCCCGCCGCGTCCATGGTGCGGATGATGGTGCCCACGTTGCCGGGGTCCTGCACCCCATTGAGCGCCACCAGCAGGGCGGCGTTTTCCGGCAAGCCGGCGGTGGTGGGGTAGGGGCACACGGCGATGACCCCCTGGGGGGTTTTGGCGTCGCTGAGGGCCGCCATCACGTGGGAAGAAAGGGAATACGTCAAAACGCCCTGGGCAGTCGCGCGGTCTGCCAGGGCGGCATACTTTTCCCGGGCGCCGCCGTCGATCAGCAGCGCCCGGGCCTGATGTTCCTGTATCGCTTCGGAAGCCATGTGCTCGCCTTCGGCCAGGAACAGGCCGTTTTTCACCCGTTCGGCCCGGCTTTTATTCAGGCTTCGCCAGATTTTTACCTGCGGGTTTTGCAGGCTGGTGAGGATTTCATTCATATTACAGCTTTAACGCTTTCAAAGTTCGGGGCATAGCCGCCAGCAGGGGCTTGAGGCTTTCGGCGTCCATGCCGCAATCCAGCACGTGGGCCGCCACGTAAATAGCCATTGCCCGATCCATGGCCTGGGCCACGCCCAGATCATCCTGGGTGGCGGCGATGAAGCGGCACAGCATGCCCGCCGTGGCCAACGGCAGGGGACAGCCCGCCTCCGCCAGGGCCTTGCGGATGGCGCCGACGGCTTGCAGCGTTTCGTCCGACAATGCGCCGTCCTTCAGCATTTCCTTTTCGATGCACCGGAAGCTGACGGGCGGATACTGCGGCAGGGGCCGGGGATAAGCCGTCGGGTCGGCGCAGGCGATCAGATCGGCGTGGGGGGTGAACCAGCCTTCCTCTTTGCAAGCGTCGGCAACGACGCCCAGGGAGGCAAGGAGCACCAGCGGGTGACGGACAGCCGGGCTGCCGGCCAGGGAGGCAAGGAATACCGGGGCGCTGCCGCCGGGCAGCACCACGGGGCGGGCCCCCGCCGGCAGATCGGTATAGGCGGCGGTGCCCAGGGCGGCGGCCAAGGCTTCCATCAGGCTTTGCGCGTCGGGCTCCGTATCGGCGCGGAACTGGATTTCCCGCGTTCCGGCGGTCAGGGCCAGGGCGGTTAGCATGGCCTGGGCGTCGCCGGTCTCCACGAGGAAGCCGGCGGCCTTCAGCGCCTGATCGACCCGGTCGATCAATTCCTGCTTGGACGCTTCCTGCCCAACGGGCGGGCAGAGGAAAGCGACGTTCCCATCAAAGGCGGATTGCAGCTCGGCCAATTGCCGGCCGGCTTCCTCCCGCTTGGCTTCGATATCGGCGATGGATTTCTCGGCCGCGTCCAGGGCGTTCTGGGTGTTTTGCTGGGCGATGTGCAATTCGTCCAGCTTCTTTTGCTCGGCCATATTCAATTTGCCCACGGCCTCTTCCCGGGCGGCGGACAGGTTCTTTTTCACGTCGTCCAATTGCATCAGGGTCATGAGCCGCTCGGCCTCCAGATCCTGCAATTGATGCTGCATGGCGGCCACGGTCAGGTCGTTGGCGTCGCTGGTGACGGCCTTCGAAATCAGGGCCCGCATGCCGGGCTGGGCCAGCACCACGCTGACGGCCTGGCTTTGGCTTTCGGGGGATTGCCACATTCCGGCCAAGGCGCGCTTCAGGGCGTCGGCGGGGTTATGCACCTCTTTTAGCTCGGCGCTTTGGGGCAGGGTGGCGCCGGGGGCCTCGTACCGGGCGGCGTACCGCTGGCTTTCCACCGCTTCCATCAGCTGGTTGTGGGCCCGGCGGGGAGATGCCGGCCGCTGGGGGGCCTGGTACAGCCGGGTGCCGGTCAGGGGCTTAGCGGGCTGCTCGGGCACGAAATCGATGGGGGAGACGGAGGGCGCGTCGTGCAGCCGGTTGGCGGTGGCGCTGGGGGCCACGTTCATGGCCTGGATCTGCTCGTAGGCGTTTTGCCGGGGGTCCTTTTCCGGCGCTTTCTCTTCTTCAGCAGGCGCGCTTTCAGCAATTTGGGCGGGAGCGGCGGGGTGCTCCTCCTGCGCGGGCTGGGGAGCGGGAAGCTCGACCTTGGGCCAGTAGAACAGCAATTCCTGGCCGTTGACGGTGACGGAATGGATCTCGGCGCTGTCCGGCGGCAGGGGGGTGGGATCGCCCACGGGCTGGCCGTTTTCCCGCAGGAAGGGGCCCTGGATGTTGGCCCCGTTGCGGATATACACCTGGGGCGTGGAGGCCGTGGATACCCCGCCCTCCGCTACGACCTGGAAAAACAGATCTTCGGGCATGGCGCGCACGGCGTCGGAATAAATGATGTACTGGTTGGTTTCCCCCCGGATGGGGGCGTAATTTTTGTTGGTGCGGATCTTGTTGGCCTCGGCGGGCAAATGGCGCAGATCCATGATGCACAGACCGCACATGCCCCGCATGCGTTCTTTAAAGGTATGCTGCTCGTTTTTATCCGGCACGATGCGCAGAAAACCGTCGTCCGGATATTCAGCTTTGGTGTCCCCCACCGGGCCGTCCTGCGTCATCAAAGGCTGGATGCGGAAATACGCCCGGGCGATATTATCCTCTTCCAAATACACCAAAACCGCTTTTCCCTGGAAATTCATCAGTACCCCTCCATTTGATTGAAAAAATAGAAAGAAAAACCTTTGATTGAATTATAGCAAAATTATGGCACATCCGTCAAGGTCAGGCTGGAGGTGAAAAGCACATTTCCTTCCGTTAAAGCCAGCATCCACCCCACGTACACCGCCGGATCGTGCTGGGCGTATAGGGCAGACAGCTCTTTGGACGTAAAAACCCCCAGCGTTGCGGCGGGCAGGGCGGGCAGCTTGCCCCGCTGCGCCTTCCGGGCGGCGAGGCTCAGGTCGGTCATCAGGGCCCCGGCCCGCAGCATTTCCCCGGCCTTCAGGCTTTGATCGGTGAATACCTTGGTCAGCAGCGCCTGGTAGGTCTGATGGTAACCGCTCCGATCCTTCAGGATGCCCGCCAGCCTGTTGACGGCGGCTTGGGCCATGGGGGCCAGATCGGCGTCGCCCACGGTATCCGCCCGGCCGGTAAATTGCCGCGCCACGGCGGCGTACGCCGGCAGGAGCGCGCTGTAATCGTGGTTCCCATCCAGGGCGGAGGGCAGATACAGGGTTTGCCCATAGCGGGTAAAGCCCCAGGCCCGGGGCGGCAGCATCGTCATCGGGTCCGACGCGGCGACAACGTTGAAAATGTGATTGTGAACGGCCCCGTTTACCGCCGTGACCGTGTAAGGACAGGCGAAGGTGTAGGCAAAGATCCGCTCCGGGGGAAGGAATTCCTCCATGGCGGCGGCAACGATGTTGGCTACCGCCGCTCCCCGGCCAAAGCCTGTGATCCAGAGCTGGGCGTTGGAAAGCCCCTGCTGCCGGATGTACTGCCGCACCCGGTCCAGCCCGATTTGGGCGGCCAGGGAAAAGCCGGCGTGGTCGCCCGTCAGGCCGATCTGCAGGCTGCCGGCCCATTCGTCGCCCACATTGCCTCCGCTGAAGGCGAGAGCGACCAGCGGCGCGCCGCCGGCCATGCGCCAGGCGACGGCGGTGCCGACGGTATTTTCCCCGGGGGACGCAAAATCCCAGGTTTGAATGGCGTCAAAACGCAATTGCGAAAGGAAAGAACGGATGGGCCCGTCCTTCGCCTGATCCTGCCCCCGGAAAGCGGAAACGGCCAGGCCAAGGGAGACCCTGGCCAGGCCGTGATGGTAGGTATAAGCGCTTTGGGCAAACCAATTTTCCTCCCAGGGCAGGGAGGCGCTGCGATTGCCCCACAGGGAGGGCACGGAAAAGGCGGCGCTTTCCTCTGCCAAGGCGGGCAGGGGGAGCAGCAACAGCAGCAGCAGGCAGGCCAGAGCGCGTTTCATCGGGATCCTCTTTTCCTTACGTGCGCACGAACACATCGTAAATGGCCTTCACCGCGGCCTCGAAATCATCCTCATCCACGCCCACGATGATGTTCAATTCGCTGCTGCCCTGATCGATGGTGCGGATGGAGATACCCTGGGCGGAAATGGCGGTGAACAGCCGGGCGGCGGTACCGAAATTGCGCACCATGCCCCGGCCCACGGTGGCGATCAGGGCCAGGTGGTCCGATACCGTCACCTGGTCGGGCTGCACCAATTCCGTGATGCGGCGGATCACATCCTCCCGGTGGGGGGCCAGCTCCTTTTCGTGCACCACCACGCACATGGTGTCGATGCCGGTGGGCAGGTGCTCGAAATTGATACCGTACTCCTCAAAGGCCTGCAGCACCCTGCGGCCAAAGCCCAATTCGGCGTTCATCATATCCTTTTCTACCGATACGATGGAAAAGCCCTTGTGCCCGGCGATGCCGGTGATCACGTGGCCCGCGTCGTCCGGCCCGGCGGAGGCGCGGATCATGGTGCCGGGGTGCTTGGGGTCGTTGGTATTGCGGATGTTGGTGGGGATGCCCGCCTTGCGCACGGGGAACACAGCCTCCTCGTGCAGCACGGTGGCGCCCATATAGGAAAGCTCCCGCAATTCCCGGTAGGTGATGGTGGCGATATACTGGGCGTCCGGCACGATGCGGGGATCGGCCATGCGGAAGCCGGTCACGTCTGTCCAGTTTTCATACACGTCGGCATTAACGGCCCGGGCCACCAACGCGCCGGAAACGTCGCTGCCGCCCCGGGAGAAGGTGCGGATGGTGCCATCCTCCTCCGCGCCATAGAAGCCGGGGATCACCGCCCGGCGCAGGTCGCTCAGGGTTTCGGCAATTAGGGCGTTGGTTTCCTCCTCCATCAGTCGGCCGTCCGCTGAAAAGCGCACCACCCGGGCCGCGTCCACAAAAGGCACGCCCAGGTAATTGGCCAGCAATTGACCGTTCAGGTATTCGCCCCGGCTGGCGGCGTAATCGGGGGACGCGCCGGCCTTCAATTGGGCCTCGATCCGGGCGAATTCGCCCGCAAAATCCATCTCGACGCCCAATTCGTCGGCGATTTCCACATACCGGGCCTGGATCCTTTCCAGCAGGTGGCGGAAGGATTTCTGCTCCGCGGCCGCTTTGTGGGCGGCGTACAGGAGATCGGTGATCTTATCGTCCCCGGGGCCGCGCTTGCCCGGCGCGCTGGGCACGATATATTTCCGTTCGGGGTTCATATCCACGATGGTCTTTACTTTTTTAAACTGGGCAGCGTCCGCCAGGGAGCTGCCGCCGAATTTCGCCACGATCATGGTTGCTCACTCCTCAAAAAAATACCGTAGTATATTGTAGCCATATTTTTGCTTTCTGTCAAATAAAACCCAGGAAGAAATTGGTCTCATTGCAGAATATTCCGAAAAACGGCGGGATGTTCGTCTTGCGTGGGGCCCGGCGGGCTGTTATAATATGGATGCCATCCGGGCAAACTGCCCCCGGAAGGGGGAAGGGGAATGCGCGAGGAGTGGATGGAGCAATTCATCGCCGCCGCGGAAAGCATGCGCTTGGCCGATTACGTGCGCTTCCAGGCCGATCGGAAGCGACGGCTGGCGGACGCCTTTTGGCAGGGCGTGGCCCGGGGGATCGGCATCATGCTGGGCTTTTCCGTGCTGGGGGCGGTGGTGCTGTTTGTTTTGCAGGATATCGCCCAGCGCAATTTGCCGGGCATCAGCAATTTCGTGGCCCAGGTGGTCGCGCTGGTGCAGCTTCGGCTGCAATAGGAAAGGACAATCATGCGTAAATGGCTGCAATGGGCGCTGCCGGGGCTGATCGTGCTGATCCTGGATCGGTGGGTGAAGGCCGCCGCGGCGGGGATCACTCGGGCGCTGATCCCCGGGGTGATCGGCCTGCGCCCGGCAAAAAACACCGGAATGGCCCTGGGCCTTTTCCAGGGCGGCACGGCGGGCATCCTGCTGCTTTCCGCCGGGGTGCTGGCGCTGGCGTTTTTCCTGTTGCGGGGCATGCGCCTGAGCGGCCTCGCGCCGCTGGGGCTTTCCATGATCCTGGGCGGGGCGATCGGCAATATGATCGACCGGGTGACGCTGGGGTACGTGCAGGATATGCTGGAATTGCTGTTCGTGCGGTTTTATATTTTCAACGTGGCGGACGCGGGCGTGGTGATAGGAGTGATCCTGTGCGCGGTCAGCCTGCTGTTCCGGCCGCAGGATTGGAGCAAGAAATCATGATCCGGGAATTTACGGGGGATGGGGAGCGGCTGGATGTATTGCTGTCCCGGGATGGGGAAATCAGCCGGTCCCGGGCGGCGAAGCTGATCAAGGATGGCTGCGTGACGGTGAACGGCCGGACGGAGGAAAAAGCCGCCTTCAAGGCCCTGCCCGGCGACCGGGTGGCGCTGATGATTCCCGACGCCCGCCCCGCCGCCGCCCAGGCCCAGGATATCCCCCTGCAGATCCTGTATCAGGACGCGTGGCTGGCGGTGGTAGTGAAGCCCTGCGGCATGGTGGTGCACCCGGCGGCGGGCAACGACGACGGCACGCTGGTGAACGCCCTTTTGTTCCACCTGGACAGCCTGAGCGGGATCGGCGGGGAAATGCGCCCCGGCATCGTGCACCGGCTGGATAAGGATACCAGCGGCCTGATGCTGGTGGCGAAAAACGATCAGGCCCACGCTGCCCTGTCCGCGCAATTGGCGGACCGGCTGATGGAAAAGCACTACCGGGCCGTGGTGTACGGCAAAATGAAGGAAGAAAACGGCGTGATCGAAAAGCCCATCGGCCGCAGCAAAAACGACCGCAAAAAAATGGCCGTCGATCCCGAGGGCCGCTGGGCCAAAACGGAATGGCGCGTCCTGCGGGAATACCCGGACCGTACGCTGCTGGACGTGCATATCGTCACCGGCCGCACCCATCAAATCCGGGTGCATATGGCCTCCATCGGCCATCCGCTGCTGGGCGACCCGCTGTACGGGCACAAGCATTTGCCCGCCGCGCCCCGGCTGATGCTGCACGCGTATTCCCTGGCCTTTACCCATCCGGCGACGGGGGAAAGGATGACCTTCACCGCCCCCTGCCCGTTCTGCGAGGAAGAAACATGAAAGCCAAGAAACAAAAGCTGACCGACCGGCTGGTGGAGATGGGGGCCTGCCCCACGGAAAAGGAGGCCGCCGCCCGCGTAATGGCGGGGGAGGTGTACGTCAACGGCCAGATCGCCAAAAACGGCGCGTTGATCAAGGCCGATGACAGCGTGACCCTCAAGGGCACGCTGCCCTACGCCAGCAAGGGCGGCTTCAAGCTGGCCGGGGCGTTGACGGATTTCGGCATCGACGTTACTAACCGCGTCTGCGTCGACGCGGGGGCGTCCACCGGGGGGTTCACCGACTGTTTGGTGCAGCGCGGCGCGAAACTGGTATACGCCGTCGACGTGGGCTTTGGCCAATTGATGGGCAGGCTGCGGCAGGACGCGCGGGTGGTGAACCTGGAAAAAACCAACGTCAGCGACGCAAAGCTGCTGACACTGGAGCCCCGCCCCATGTTCGGCACGGTGGATGTGAGCTACCTGTCCCTGCGCAAGGCGATCCCCTATTTTTCCGCCATTTTGCACGGGGAGGGGGAATTGTGCTGCCTGGTCAAGCCACTGTTTGAAATCGACGACGCGGAGGCCCGGCGCACCGGCGTGATCGCCGACGACCAGTACGCCCCCTTGCTGCGGGCGCTGATCGATGATGTGAACGCCCTGCCGGGGGCCTCTGTGCGGGCCGTCACCCACAGCCCGGTCACCGGCAACGCGGGGACGCGGGAATTTTTCCTCCACGTCATGCTGAACGCGGAAAGCGACCCCATTCCCGACGATCAAATCGCCCGGGCCGTTCAGCGGGCCCGGGAATTGGAGCAATACAAAAAATAACGCAAAACACGAAGGAGGGCCCACCATGGCGCAGTATCCCCCGATCATGAAGGATTTGCCGGCTTTTTTGTATGGCGGGGATTATAACCCCGAGCAATGGCTGCATCAGAAGGAAATCTGGAAAAAGGATATGGAATTGGCCCAAGGCGCGGGGATCAACACCCTGACGGTGGGCGTTTTCTCCTGGTCGGCGCTGGAGCCCCGGGAGGGGGAATACCGCTTCGAATGGCTGGACGAGGTGATGGACCTTCTGGCTGGCCACGGCATGAAGGCCGTGCTGGCCACCCCCAGCGGCGCCCGGCCCCGGTGGATGGCGGAAAAATACCCGGAGGTGCTGCGGGTCAACGGTGCGCGGCAGCGGGCGCTGTTCGGCGGGCGGCACAATCATTGCCTCACTTCCCCGGTGTATCGGGAAAAAGTGCGGGCGATCAACACCCTGCTGGCCGAGCGTTACAAGGATCATCCCGCCCTGGGCATGTGGCATATTTCCAATGAGTTCGGCGGCGAATGCCATTGCCCCCTGTGCCAGCAGGCCTTCCGATCCTGGCTGAAGGACAGATACGGCACCATTGAGAACCTGAATTTAAAATGGTGGAATTCCTTCTGGAGCCACACCTACGATTCCTTCGATCAGATCGAAAGCCCGTCCCCGCTGGGGGAAATGGGCGTGCATGGGCTGAACCTGGCCTGGAAGCGCTTCACCACCCAACAATTCTGCGATTTTTACGCCTGGGAAACCGAGCCCCTCAAGCGCATTACCCCCGGCGTGCCCTGCACCGCCAACCTGATGCAGACCTACGAGGGCATCAACTATTTTGCGCTCGGCAGGCTGCTGGATCGATCCAGCTGGGATAATTACCCCGCCTGGACCAACGACCGCCGGGACGCCGACGTGGCCGCCCGCACGGCCTTTTACCACGATCTGATGCGGGGCGTGTGCGGTCCAAAGCCCTTTATGATGATGGAATCTTCCCCTACGGCGGTGAATTGGCATGCCGTGAACCGGCTGCGCACGCCGGGATTGCTGATGCTGCAGGGCCTGCAGGCGGTGGCCCACGGCTCCGATTCCGTGCAGTATTTCCAGTTCCGCTCCGGCCGGGGCGGATCGGAAAAATTTCACGGCGCGGTGGTGACCCACGCCGGTACCGATCAAACCCGGGTGTACCGGGAAGTGGCCCAGGTAGGCCGGCGGCTGCAAGGCATCGCGCCGGTGCTGGGCAGCGCGGCGGAAAACAAAATCGCCGTGATCTACGATTGGGAAAACCGCTGGGCGCTGCGGGACGCGCAGTTTGGTATCAACAGCGAGGAGAAGGGCTACGAGGATGCGGTGGTGGCCCATCACGTGGCCATCGCCGCCGGCGGCTTTGGGGTGGACGTTATCGACGAAGCCTGTGAACTGACCGGTTATCGGATCGTGGCCGGGCCCATGACCTACATGCTGCGCCCCGGCTTCGCCGAGAAGGTCGACGCTTTCGTGCGGCAGGGCGGCGTGTATGTGAGCACGTATTGCTCCGGCTGGGTGGATGAGGAGGATCTGACTTTCCTGGGCGGCTTCCCCGGCCCGCTGCGGGCCGTGACGGGCGTGTGGGATGAGGAAACCGACGCCCTGGACCCGACCCAGCACAATCATTTCACCTGGCGGGGCAAGGCCTATGAAACCTGCGATTACAGCGCCGTGGTTCACCCGGAAAGCGCCCAGGCGCTGGCGGTGTATGAAAACGGGTTTTACGCCGGCGCGCCCGCGCTGACGGTGAATGCGTTCGGCCAGGGCAGGTGCTATTATATCGCCGCCCGCACCCGGGATGACTTTTTGCGGGATTTCTATGCTTACATTGCCGGGCAGGCGGGGGTAGCCCCACTGCTTCCCGGCCTGCCCTTCGGCGTTTCCTGCACCCAGCGGGTGGGGGATCAAGGTACATTTCTGTTTGTGATGAACGCGCTGCCGGAAAGCAACGCCGTTTGCCTGCCGCCCTGCGTCGCCGTGGATACGGGGGCGCGCGTGGAAGGGCAGTATGAGCTGAAGCCTTATGAGGTGCTGGTTTTGAAGCGGGAGGGGGAAGCACGCTGAGGGCGCTGCCCTCAGGCTCCCTCCCTGGACCCGCTTTTGCGAATGGGGTGGGTTCTATGTATCCATCGTTGTGTGTCGCTGAAACGGGCAGGATACGAAGCATCGATCACTGCCGGGGCGGCCGGCTTTGCCGGCCAGCCGGTGCGGGGCCGCGAAGGCCCCGCATCGCAATCTGCTGCGATTATTTCAGCTAACAAAAAAGAAAGCCATGCAATGCACGGCTTTCCTCAGACTATCGACAAACCCCAGGGATGCATCGAAGGGGCCGCAGCCCCTTCGATTTGATTCCGCAGCCGGCGACATGTGCGGCGGCGAGGGCCGGAATCTGCCGCCGCCTGTGGCGGATACAGGCAGATGAAGGCCCAATGAGGCACAGAGCCCAGGTGTCTGCTCTTGCGCTGCCCCCTGGGCGACAATGCCGAATTGCGAGGTTCGGCTGGAAGCCGCTTCCTCTATCCATTTCCGGTCGCGAAAAATGGGTTTTTGGCCTCTTTAGAGGTCGAAAACCCATTTTTGCAGGAAATGGATGTTCCGAATCAAAGCGGAATCCTGATTCCGCTTTGATTCGCAGGTTGTCGAAATTTTTTCGACAACCTGAAAGGAAAGCCATGCAATGCACGGCTTTCCTTTGGAAATTACTTTACTTCGCGTATTTTTCCCGCTTCGTATAGTGGGTGTGCAGCAGCTGGTGGGCCTTATGGCTATTGGGCTCGCCCAGGTAATCGGCGTAGAGTTTCTTGAGCTGCTCATTCTCATGGCTTTTACGCTTGGGCTTATCCACATCCTCACCGTACAGGGCCTTGGCGCGGATCACCCGCGGGTCGCAGGTCATCTTATCCTGGCTGGACACGATGGGCTGGCCGCCGCCGGTCACGCAGCCGCCGGGGCAGCCCATGATCTCGATGAAGGTGTAGTTCTTTTCGCCGGAGCGCACCATATCCAGCAGCTTGGAGGCGTTGCCGGTGCCATGGGCCACGGCCACGCTGACGGGCAGATCGCCCACCTGCACGGTGGCTTCCTTGATGCCGTCGATGCCGCGGACAGCGGTGAAATCGACGTTTTCGAGGGTTTCGCCGGTGATGGTTTCATAGGCGGTGCGCAGCGCCGCTTCCATCACGCCGCCGGTGGCGCCGAAGATGACGCCGGCGCCGGTGGATTCACCCAGCAGGTCGTCAAAGTCCTCATCAGGCAGATTGACGAAGTCGATGCCGGCTTCCTTGATCATCCGGGCCAGTTCGCGGGTGGTGATGACGGCGTCCACGTCCGGGAAGCCAGTGCCGGCCAATTCTTCCCGGTCCGCCTCGAACTTCTTGGCGGTGCAGGGCATCACGGACACCACGGCGATATCCTTGGGGTCGATGCCTGCCTTTTCGGCGTAGTAGCTCTTGATGATGGCGCCCAGCATTTCGTGGGGGGATTTGCAGCTGCTCAGGTTGGGGATAAAGTCCGGATAATAAGTTTCGCAGAATTTGATCCAGCCGGGGGAGCAGGAGGTGATCATGGGCAGGGTGCCGCCTTCCTTCACCCGGTGCACCAATTCGGTGGCTTCCTCCAGGATGGTCAGGTCGGCGCCGAAATCGGTGTCGAACACCTTGTCAAAGCCCATGCGGTGCAGGGCGGCGGCCATTTTGCCGGTGACGGAGGTGCCCATGGGCAGGCCGAATTCCTCGCCCAGGGCGGCGCGCACGGCGGGGGCGGGCTGCACGACCACATGCTTGGCGGGATCGGCGATCAGGCTCCATACCTGCTTGGTGCCGTCCTTTTCATACAGAGCGCCCACGGGGCAGGCGGTGATGCACTGGCCGCAGTTGATGCAGGGCATATCGTTGAGCTTCAGGTTCCAGGGGGATTCGATGGCGGTGGTGAAGCCGCGGTTCACCGGGCCGATCACGCCCACGTTTTGCACCTTGGCGCAGGTGGCCACGCAGCGGCGGCACAGGATGCACTTGTTGTTATCCCGCACGATGGAGGGGGATACGTCGTCCACGTCGTACACGTTCATTTTGCCCGCGTACCGGTCGCCGTTTTCCACACCCAATTCCCGGCACAGCTTTTGCAGTTCGCAATTCTGGCTGCGCACGCAGGTGAGGCACTTCTTATCGTGGGTGGACAGCACCAAATCCAGCAGGATCTTTCGGTACAGCCGGATCACGGGGGTGATGGTTTTCACGATCATGCCCTCGGTCACAGGCAGCACGCAGGCGGCCTGCAGGGCGCGCCCGCCGGCGTTGACCACGCACATGCGGCA
>JAFUXH010000083.1 GCA_017470945.1 Clostridia bacterium
ATTGAGGATGTGCCCGGCGTGGGCAAAACCACCATGGCCGCCGCCCTGGCCAAATCCCTACAGTGCTCCTTTAAGCGCATCCAGTTCACCCCGGACGTGACGCCCTCCGACGTAACGGGCTTCACCATGGTGAATTTGCAGACCGGCGACATGGAATTCAAGCCCGGCGCGGTGATGAGCCAGATCATCCTGGCCGACGAAATCAACCGCACCTCCCCCAAGACCCAATCCTCCCTTTTGGAGGTGATGGAGGAAGGGCAGCTGACGGTGGACGGCGTGACCCACAAGCTGCCCCAGCCCTTCATGGTCATGGCCACCCAGAACCCGGTGGATTTCGTGGGCACCTATCCCCTGCCCGAGGCGCAGATGGACCGGTTTTTCCTGCGCATTTCAGTGGGCTATCCCTCCATCGAGGAGGAAACCGACGTATTGGAGCGCTACACCGGCCAGGTGACCCCCATGCAGACGCTGACCCCCGTGTGCGGCGCCGATGAAATCATTGCCATGCAGGATCAATTGGGCACGGTGTATGCCAGCCGGGAGGCCCGCAGCTACGTGGCCACCATCACCGCCATGACCCGCAACCACCCCTCCCTGCAATTGGGGGCCTCCCCCCGGGGCTCCATCGCCCTGCTGCGGGCCGCCCAGGCCTGCGCCCTGCTCAGCGGCCGGGATTACGTGCTGCCCGATGATATCCGCCACATGGCCCTGCCTGTGCTGACCCACCGCCTGGTGCTGACCCCCGAGGCCCGGATGAAGGGCATTTCCGCCGCCCAGGTGCTTTCCCAATTGATCGATACCGTGCCGGTGCCCACCGGCCGGCTGTGACGATGACCCGCCGGGGCCTGGCGGTGCTCACCGCCTTATTGACAAGCGGCTTCTGCGCCCTGTCGCTGGGGGGATCGCTGTATTATTACGCGGCGATCCTGCTGCTTGTGGTGCTTTTGTACAGCGGGATCAGCTGCCTGTGGGCCTGGCGCACTGCGGAATGCCGCCAGCACCTGAACACGCCGGTGGTCAAGCGGGGGGAAACGGCTCATCTGTCCTTAAAAGCCCGCCACGCCTGCCCGCTGCCCATCGCCCCCCTGACGGGGGATTTTGCCTACGGCGGCCAGCAAATGGATTGCATCTTCGGGGCCGCCCCCTTTCAGGATATGGAAAAGCGCATGCCCCTGACCGCCCGCCACGTGGGGCTGTATCAGGTGCTGATGACGCAATTGCTGGTGCAGGATATTTTCGGGCTGTTTCAAATGAAAAAAACGCCCACGGTAAACGGCTCCTCCCTGATGGTGCTGCCGCGGCCGTTTGACATCGAAAAGCCCCGCATCACCCTGGGGGACGACGGCAGCGCCGCCCTGTCCCGCACGCAGGAGGATTACAACGCCCCCGAGGACGTGCGCACCTACCAGCCGGGGGACGCCATGAAGCGCATCCACTGGAAGCTGTCCTCCCGCAAGCGGGAGCTTTTGGTGCGCCGTTTCGAAACCCCCGCCCCGCCGGACACCCTGATCCTGCTGGACTGCGACACCCCCCGGGGCGGCGACGTGGTGCCGGAAGGCAAGGAAAACCTGCGGGACGCGCTGTGCGAAACGGCGGTGGCCGTGGCCAATTTGCAAATGGAGGACGGCAGCCCGGTGCGCCTGCCCATTTACGGCGATCGGGCCAACGAGTTTTCATCCGATCATAAGGCCAGCCTGGCCCTGCTTCAGGAAATGCTGGCCTGCCAGCCCTTCGGCAGAGGCGAGGATTTCGCCCGGGTGCTGAACCTGGAATTGCGCCGCATGCGCCGCACCGGGGCCACCATCGTGGTCACCACCCGGCTGGACGCCGAAATCGTGGACGGCGTCAGCCGCATCCGCCGCATGGGCCCCAGCGCCAGGCTGTATTTGGTCACCTATACGCCGGACAGCCCGGATTATCTGCCCTTCGTCACCCGTTTGCAGCATCATCTGGTGGAGGTATGCTATGTCACGCCCGCGTGAGGATCAAATCAAAGCGGCCGTGATTCAATTTTTCACGGTGCTTCTTCTCAGCCTGGGCCTGTCGCTGACGGCGCTCAAGGCCCTGTTGCCCCTGCAGGCCATCTGGCCCGCGGCGGTGATGTGCTTCGTATTTTCCCTGGCCTTCGAAGGGCTGTTTCTGCTGCCCCTGCGCAGGAAATGGATCCTGCCCCTGGCCGCGATCCTGCTGCTGGGGGCCTGGGGCGCCCTGGGCGGCGGCCCGGTGCATACGGTGATCCAATTGGCCAAGGCGGCCTTTTTGAGCCTGCGGGGCATCCCCGACGCCGCCGCGCCTTACGCCGACGCCGCCCGCTGGGCCGTGTGCCTGATTTTTACGCTGCTGGCGGCGGCCCTGGCCTGGGATGACACCCTGCCCCTGGCCGTTTTTTCCGTGGTCACCATCATCGCCCTGATTGTCATTTTCAGCGCCCAGGAACGACTGCTGGTGTACGCCCTGCCCGCCGCCATGGGCCTGCTGCTGATGATGGCCCAGGGCAAGGGAAAGCCGCTTTCGGTGCTGCCTTTAGCGGCGATTTTAGCGGCCTGCGCCCTGCTGCTGGTGCCCGCCAGGCCGGAAACCAACCGGCAATTATCCAGCCTGGCCAGCAATATCCGCCAGTTTGTGGAGGATTATCTGCTGTTCAACGAATTCCGCACCTCCTTCAGCCTGACCAGCGAGGGCTTCCAGCCCATGGGAGATCGCCTGGGCGGCCCGGCCGTTCCGGAGGATCACCTGGTGATGGAGGTGGAAACCGACCGCACTCTGCTGCTGAAGGCCAAGAGCTACGATGAGTATACCGGCCTGAACTGGTACGACACCCTGTCCTCCCGCCGGTATTTGTATGCGTCCCCCCGGTTCGCCACCCTGCGGGATGAATTGTTCGACCTGAACCGGCCCCTGGCCCAGGGGCTGGTAAGCCCCGAAACCCTCCGCGTGCACATGCTGAACGACGGCACCACCACCCTGTTCGCCCCCGCCCAGGTGCGCACGCTGCAGATGGAAAGCGACCGGATGGTGCTGTACTACAACATGGCCGGGGAATTGTTTATCACCCGTGATCTGGCCGCCGGCGACAGCTATACTCTTACCTATCTGCCCTATATCGCCGGCAGCCGGGCCACCGCTGAAATGGTAGCGGCCTGCGCCGATCTGGAGGATCCCCATTATTACGACGTGGCCCAGGATTATTTGAAGCTGCCCCGGCACATCCAATCGGAAATTTATCAGATCGCCCATCGGGCGGCGGGCAGCGCCCAAACGCCCTATGATCAGGCCATGAACCTGATGAATTACCTGCGGGCCAATTACAACTACGCGCTGGAAGTGCGCAATCCCCCCGACGGGGTGGATTTCGCCGCCTGGTTCCTGATCGGCGAAAAGCAGGGCTACTGCACCTACTTCGCCACCGCGCTGACGGTGATGTGCCGCATTCAGGGCATCCCCGCCCGGTATGTGACGGGCTACGTGGCGGCCCCGGATGAAAACGGCGTGGCCGTGGTAACGGGCCGGGAAGCCCATGCCTGGACGGAAATTTACCTGAACGGCTTTGGCTGGCTGGCCATCGACGGTACGCCCCGCATCGCCGGCAACAACCCGGACGACCCGGCCCAGGGCAACGAGGAATTGCCCCCGCCGCCGGACACTATGGCGACCCCCGAGCCGGAAGGCGGCCCCACGCCCACCCCCGCCCCGAACGATCTGCCGCCGGAGCAGGATCAGC
>JAFUXH010000084.1 GCA_017470945.1 Clostridia bacterium
GAATTAAAATTTTGGAAGGAAAAAATGAAAAGAGAAAAACACCTAAAAGAACAAGTATCCGAAATGCAAAGACAGGAAAGAAGAAAAATCGAATATGAAGAATATTTAAAATATTTAGATTTACCCTGACCACCAACGGCATGCTGATCGACGACGACGTGATCGACTTTGCCAACCGGGAATGCAGCAACGTCGTTTTGTCCCTGGACGGGCGGAAGGAGATCCACGATCGCTTCCGGGTGGATTACGCCGGCAACGGCAGCTGGGAAAAAATCGTGCCCAAATTCCAAAAGCTGGTGCAGGCCCGGGGCGGGACGAATTACTATATGCGCGGCACATTCACCCACGCCAATCCCGATTTTTTGAAGGATATCGAAACCATGCTGGATCTGGGCTTTACCGAACTGAGCATGGAGCCGGTGGTCTGTGCCGCGGATGATCCATCCGCCCTGACGAAGGAGGATCTGCCCATCGTGCTGGCGCAGTATGAAAAGCTGGCCGAATTGATGCTGCAGCGGCGGCGGGAGGGGCGGCCCTTCACCTTCTATCATTATATGATCGATCTGTCCGGCGGGCCGTGCATTTACAAGCGCATTTCCGGCTGCGGCTCCGGAACGGAATATATGGCCGTCACCCCCTGGGGCGATCTGTACCCCTGCCATCAGTTCGTGGGGGAGGAAGCATTCAAGCTTGGCGACGTATGGCAGGGGGTCACCAACCCCGCCGTGCGGGAGGAATTCGCCGCCTGTAACGTGTACGCCCGGGAGGAATGCCGGGATTGCTGGGCCCGGCTGTATTGCTCCGGTGGCTGCGCCGCCAACGCCTACCACGCCACCGGCTCGGTGCGGGGCGTATACCAATATGGGTGCGAGCTGTTTAAAAAACGCATGGAGTGCGCCATCATGGTGGAAGCCGTCAAAGCCACGGAGGGCCAGGCATGAACACGCCCATCCGGGATTTCGCTCAGCGCTATGCTCGGCAGGGTGGCGCGCGGCTGCACATGCCGGGGCACAAAGGCGTGGGGGAGGGCAATGCCCTCGATATCACCGAAATCGCCGGGGCGGATGAATTGTATCATCCGCATGGCATCATATTAGAAAGCGAGCAAAACGCCGCCGCGCTGTTTGGGGCGGCCCGAACGGTGTATTCCACGGAAGGCTCCTCCCTGTGCATCCGGGCCATGCTGTATCTGGCGCTGATGAACGCCCCCGCGACGGGCAGGCGGCCCTATATCCTGGCGGGGCGCAACGCCCACAAAACGCTGATGACGGCGGCGGGCTTACTGGATATGGAGATCGAATGGCTGTACGGGGCCGACCTGATTTCCTGCCCCGTGACGGCGGAGCAGGTGGATGCCGCCCTGGCGGCAAGGGCCGACCCGCCCGCGGCCGTGTATCTCACCACCCCCGATTACCTGGGCCACCGGGTGGATACGGCGGCCATCGCGGCGGCCTGCCACCGCCGGGGGGTGCCCCTGCTGGTGGATAACGCCCACGGGGCGTATCTGCGCTTTGCCGATGGCAGCCATCCCCTGGACGCGGGGGCCGACCTGTGCTGCGATTCCGCCCACAAAACCCTGCCAGTGCTGACGGGCGGGGCGTACCTGCACGTCGGGCCCCATGCCCCGGAAGCCTTTGCCCGGCAGGCCGATCGGGCCATGGCGTTGTTCGCCTCCACCAGCCCGTCCTACCTGATTTTGCAGTCCCTGGATGGATGCAATGCCTATTTGGCGGACGGATATCGGGAGCGGCTGCGGGCGTTCATGGGTGAAGTGGAGGATGTCAAGACGGCGCTGCGCGGCCACGGGTTCACGCTGATGGGGGACGAACCCCTCAAAATCACGATCGCGGCCAAGGCGGCGGGCTACACCGGAGAAGCGCTGCACCAGCATCTGCGGCAGCGGAACATCGAATGCGAATTTTCCGATCCCGATTTTTTGACCATGATGCTGACCCCGGAAACAGGCGCGGCCCAGCTGAACCAGGCGCGGGAAGCGCTGCTATCGCTGCCGCTGCTGCCGCCGATCAAGACGCCGTTGCCCCCGCTTCCGCGGCCCAGAAGACGCATGACCATCCGGGAGGCCATGTTGGCCCATCCCCGCCAGGCGCCCATCGCGGAGGCGGCGGGACATATCCTGGCCGACGCCCACGCATCCTGTCCTCCCGCCGTGCCCGTTGCCGTATGCGGCGAGGAAATAGACCCGGCTGTGATCGCTTGCTTCCGATATTATGGGATCGAAAGCTGCTGGATCGTGGATGAATCGTGATCGCATCAATTCCAAATAACGGGAATACCAAAAGGCTCGGGAGAACAAATTTCTCTCGAGCCTTTTGGTATTTGTTTTTTGTTATGGATGCATGGAAAAATCGCAATGGAGCTTCAAGCCCGCAACCACAGGCATCCCAACCGGGGGAGCCGAAGGAAGATTTCCCCTTACGATCCCCGGGGGAAGTTGCCTTCGTACAGCACCCGCAATGTGGCGGGGCCGGCCACGCCGTCCACGTTCAGGCCGTTGGTGCGCTGGAAAGCCTTCACGGCGTTTTCGGTGCCTTCGCCATACACGCCGTCCACCGTGCCGGTGTAATAGCCCTGGCTCTTCAATTCGCGCTGCAGGTTGGTGACCGGGGTGCCGGTATAGCCGCGGCGCAGGGTGGCGTAATCATCCCCGGGGGCGGCAGTGACCCGCATATAGGTATTGGGGGGCAGGGGCGTGGGGGTGCGCCGGGCGGTGGCGGTGGGC
>JAFUXH010000001.1 GCA_017470945.1 Clostridia bacterium
ATTTCCATTCCCTGCTGCTGGGCATCCAGCTCATGTTCAGCTTCATGCTGGCAGACGATGAAAACCCGCTCCGCATTTGCCGGAACTGCGCCAAGGTGTATGTCGCCAAACGCAAGGATCAGGATTTCTGTGGAGCCTTGTGCAGGAAACAATATGATGCCCGCAAACAAGATGATACCCATTGAAGCACGAAAAAGGGGCAGCCCGCTGTGAGAAACGGGCTGCCCCTGGTTTTTTTACTCATATACGATTTCCGTCAGGATAACTTCTTCTGCGCTGTGCTGGATTTCATTCATCCAGCCTACCCAGCCAAACTGATCCTTTGCTTTCAATTTCTCTGTGACGCCTTGCTGTTTTGCCATCTGCGGGATCATGGTCTTCAGCCGTTCTTGGCAGGTGCGTTCAACTTCAGCTAAGTGCTCATACAACTTTCCCGATAGGATCAGGTGGCTGTACAGTCCCGGATGATGTTCCTTCAGATACGCATGGCGCAGCCTGCCATATTTTCCGATTGGTTTATGAGGCACATCCGGCAAAGAAAAGTTGGGGATCAGGTAATCGCCTACTTGGGTGTAGGTTCCACCCGTTTGTTCAAAGATACTGTTCATTTTCAGCCCTCCTTGTGGTATAATCGGCCTATCAAGGCCATCTTGTTGGTTTCGCATAGCTGCGAGGCCATCTTGCCACAGATGAGCTGATCCAGCTATGCTGTATTGGGTGGTGTTTACAACCACCCTTTACAGTATAGCTGTTGAAAGATTTGGGATGGATTTTTCGGTCTGGCAAAGCTGAACGAAGGAAGGCGCAGCAGCGCTACGTTGACCGGAGTGAAGCAAAGCCAGGGCGGAAAAGACGCCCATAGATTCAATGTTTTAGGCAGGATTTAGTATAAGCTGCGCAGCTCCGCCTCGACGGCCCCCAGCCGGCTGATCCGCAGGATAGCGAAGCGCCCGTCCATGGCCGCGCCGGGGTTGAGCAGCAGGATCCCGTTTCTCCATTCCATGCGCTGAAGGTGGGTGTGGCCGTACAGGGCCGCCTGGGCCTTTTCCTGGATGGCCAGGGCCAGCAAATCATCCAGCCCCTCCTTCACGTGCTGATAGTGCCCGTGGGTCAGCACCAGTCGCGCCCCGGACAGATTCACGATATTGAGCGTGTCGGAGCAGAACGGATCGCAGTTGCCCGCCGCCTGGTACACCGGCAGATCCACCTGCAGATCCCGCAGGTCGTAATAGCCGTCGCCCAAATGGATCAGGGCGTCCAGGGGCTTTTTTTCGGCCTCCATCACCATCAGGATGGTGCTCAGCCGCCCGGTGAAGCCGTGGGAATCGCTGACGACGCCGATCCGCATCACAGATCCTCCAGGTTGGCCAGCATGGCCTGCATGGCGTGGGCCCGGTGGCTGATGCGGTTCTTTTCCTCCTGGGCCATTTCGGCAAAGGTTTCGCCGCTCAGGTATTCAAAGTAGGGGTCGTACCCGAAGCCGCCGCTGCCCCGGGGGGTATAGGTGATCACGCCGGGGCAGGCCCCCTCCGCCGTGCGCACCTCGCCGTTGGGCAGAGCCAGGGCCATGGCGCACACGAATTGGGCGGTGCGGTCCTCCGCCGGTATGCCGGCCATGTTTTCGATCAGCAGGTCGTTATTGGCCCGGTCGTCCCCATGGGTGCCGGCATAGCGGGCAGAATGCACCCCCGGGGCCCCGTCCAGGGCGTCCACGCTCAGGCCGCTGTCGTCGGCCAGGGCGCACAGGCCGGTGGCCTGCATGACGGCCTTCGCCTTGATAATGGCGTTTTCCTCAAAGGTCGCTCCGTTTTCGTCGATCTCGCCGTCAAAGCCCGCCTCCCGCATGGAAATCACCCGGAAGCGCTCATCCAGCATATCGGAAATTTCCATGATCTTGTGGGCGTTGTTGCTGGCGATCACAATGGTGCGCCGGGGGGCGATGTGCTCCGCCCGGGGGCCCAGGGCCTGCCGCTGCTTCTGCTGCAATTCCCGGATGCCCTTTTCCCCCAGGGCCAGGATCTGCCGCAGCTCGTCCCGGGTGAAGGCCCGGCCCTCGCCGGTGCCCTGCAGCTCAATGAAAGCGCCGGTCTCGTCCATCACAAAATTCATATCGGTCTGGGCGGCGCTGTCCTCCAGGTAACACAGGTCCAGGCAGGGCACGTCCGCCACGATGCCAGCGCTGACGGCGGCCACCTGGTGCACAATGGGGCTTTCCTTCAATTTGCCCTGCCGGATCAGCTTATCCACGGCGCAAACCAGCGCCACGAAGCCCCCGGTGATGGAGGCGGTGCGGGTGCCGCCGTCGGCCTCCAGCACGTCGCAGTCGATGGTGATGGTGCGCTCCCCCAGGAAGCGGCGGTCCACCGCCTGGCGCAGGGCGCGGCCGATCAGGCGGCTGATTTCCACGCTGCGGCCATCCTTTTTCACCCCGTCCCGGGCCTTGCGGCGGCCGGTGGAGGCGGGCAGCATGGCGTATTCCGCCGTGACCCAGCCCAGGCCCTTGCCCCTTAAAAACGGCGGCACCGATTCCTCCACCGAGGCGGTGCAGATCACCCGGGTGCCCCCGGTGCTGATCAGGCAGCTGCCGTCGGCTGTGCCCACAAAATCAACGAGGATATCACAGGGTCTCAATTGGTTGGGTTCTCGCTTGTCGGGACGGGCCATGATCCTTCATTCCTCCTTCTGTGATGAACGCCCGGGGTCATTGATCCCCCTTCGGCTTGTGGTATTTGGGCCCCAGGGCGGCGTAACGGCGGGTGATCCATTTGCAGATGCCGTCCAGCCCGGGGTAAATCATGCGCTCGGAGATATTGATGTAATCCAATTTGTCCCGGATCTCCAGCTTCACCTCCGCCGGGATCACGATGCGGCGGAAGGCCGTTTCGGTGCCGGGCAGATCGTTGATGGCCACGGCGGGATCGGAACACACGGAAAACAGGGCGTACTGGTTGGCGATGCGGTTGACGGCGCTGGCGGGCTCAAAAAACAGGGCGAAGGGGATGGAGGAAATTTGGGTCAGCGCGTCGAAACCATCCCCCACCCGATCCAGCATTTCCATGGTGAAAATATTGCCCCGCTCGGCGGTCAGCATATCGGCCATGCGCAGGGGCAGCTGGCGGTTGATCCGGTCGATGTGGGCGCAGAAAATCACCCCGTCCCGATCGTAGGCATCCTGATCCTCGGTGGCGAAATGGGCGGCCACCAGGGGGGAATAGGTCCAATCCAACAGGCGGGTGGGCAGGCCGAACTGCTGGGCCATGGCCAGCAGCTGCCAGAAGGAGGTCACCTGCTGCAGATCGGCGTAGCCGTATTTTTTAAAGGAGCGCAGCATCTGCTTTTCCAGGCTCATATCATGGGCGCACACCCGGTTCAGGCTGGGCACCAGGCCCCAGGCCTGATCGCTCATGCCCCGGTACACGCAGTTATTCCGGTAACGCAGGATGTCCGCGTCCCATACCCCCTCGAAGATGGCCGACTGCAATTCATCCCAGCCGTGGATGACGATTTCCTGCATAAAAAGAACCTCGCTTTGAACAAAATACAGGATAAGGATCGATGATCATGGAACCCAAGCGCAATTACCAGCGGGAAATGGAAGAAGAGATCGCGCGCCTGAACGGGCGCAGGCCCACCCTGCTGCTGCACAGCTGCTGCGGCCCCTGCTCCAGCGCGGTGCTGGAAAGATTGACGGAGCATTTTCAGGTGACGCTGCTGTATTACAACCCCAACATCGAGCCGGAGGCGGAATACCGCCGCCGCCTGGCGGAACAGCAGCGGCTGCTGACCCTGATCCCCAGCCAGGTGGCGCTGCTGCCCTGTGATTACGACCACGCCGCCTTCGACGCCTTCGCCCCCGCGATGGCCCAGGAGCCGGAGGGCGGCGCCCGCTGCCTGCGTTGCTTCGCCCTGCGGCTGGATTACACCGCCCGGCAGGCGAAGGAGCGAGGCTTTGAATACTTCACCACCACCCTGTCGGTGAGCCCCCACAAGAACGCCGATCACGTGAATCAGATCGGCCAGGCGGCCGGGCAGCGGTATGCGGTCCGCTACCTGACGGCCGATTTCAAAAAGAAAAATGGCTATCTGCGTTCGCTGCAATTATCCAGGGAATACGATCTGTACCGCCAGGATTACTGCGGTTGCCTTTATTCCAAGCCCGAAAAGGCCTGACTGCCCAGGCTCACTTCCCCGCAGCGCAGGATATCCGGCCCATCGTCGGTCCGGATCATCAGCCCGCCGTCGTCGGCCACGCCCGTTACGCGGGCGTTTTTTGTTTGGCCGTCCCGCTGGAATTGGATCTCCCGGCCGATCAGCGGCATCCGGGATCGGTAATCCTCCAGGATCTGCGGGTCGTTGGGATCCTGCAAAAGCCGCAGCAAATATCCCCCCATGCGCCCGGCCAGGCGGGATCGGTCGATCTCCGCCTCCAGCGCCCCGGCCGCCCCGGCCTCCGGCGGAAAGCCCCCCGGCGGGGTGCGCACGTTGACGCCGATGCCGATGATCACGCCCTCGTCGATTTTCTCCGCCAGGATGCCGCACACCTTTCTGCCCCGGACGAACAGATCGTTCACCCATTTGATGCGGGGGCGCAGGGGGGTCAGATCCTCGATGGCCCGGCACACCGCCACGGCGGCCAGCAGGGTGATCCTGCCGGGGTCGGTATCCCGGCCCGGATCGCACAGCAGGCTCATATACAGCCCGGTGCCCGGCGGGGACAGAAACGCCCGGCCCAGCCTGCCCCGGCCCGCCGTTTGGCAATCGGCGATCAGCAGGTACGGCGGGGCGACGCGGCCCGCCCGGGCCGCCTGCTTCAGGCGCAGGTTGGTGGAATCCACCTCCGCCTCCACCTGGATGGGCGGCAGGATGGGCAACAGATCGGCCATTTCCGCCGCCACGTTTTGCGCACGCAGGTCACGCATGTGCGCCCCTCCCTTCGCTATCCCGTTTATTATACCGGGTTTTCCCCTTTCTGCCAAGGGGCGTTAATGCTTCCCGCAGGCCGAGGGGCAGGCGGCGCAGCCTCCTTCGCCGGTTTCCCGCAGGGAAGGGGGCAATTGCTCGCCCACGGCCTTCATAGCGTCGATCACCTCATCCGGCGGCAGGGGCGAGGGAATGCCCGCCAGCGCCAGATCGGCGGCCACTAAAGCGCCGGCCACGCCGGAGGCGTTGCGATACACGCAGGGCACCTCCACCAGCCCGTGCACCGGATCGCACACCAGGCCCATCACGTTCATCAGGGCAAAGGCGCAAGCATCGGCGCTCTGCTGGGGCGCGCCGCCCCGCAGAAACACCAGCGCCGCAGCCGCCATGGCCGCCGCGCTGCCGCACTCCGCCTGGCAGCCCCCCTGGGCCCCGGAAATGCTGGCCCGGGCGGCGATCACTTCGCCCACGGCCCCGGCCACGATCAGCCCGTCGATCAGCATGTCGTCGGACAGGCCGTATTCCTCCTGGGCGGTCAGCAGGGCGGCGGGCAGGATGCCGCAGGCGCCGGCGGTGGGGGCCGCCACGATCTTGCCCATGGCGGCGTTGCATTCGGCGATGGCCAAGGCCCGGGCGCTGGCACGGCCCAGGAAACTGCCCCCCGCCGTTTGCCCCGCCTCGACGGCCTGACGCAGCTTGTGGGCCTGGCCGCCGGTCATGCCGCTCATGGAATGCAGCTTGGGATCGAAGCCCCGCTGGGCGCTTTGCCGCATGACGGCCAGGGCCTGGCGCATTTTTTCGTCGATCTCCTCCGGGGTAATTTCATTGCATTTCATTTCGCTGCGCCGAGCGGCCTCGGCCAGGCCGATCCCCTCCGCGGCGGCGACCAGATGCTGCAGGGAATATTCCATTTCTCCGCTCCTTTCATACTAAATCTCATCGATTTAGAGGGGATTTAGTATTAGATCTGCCGCAGCAGCGTTACATCGGTCACGTTGGGCAAATGCCGCAGGGCGTCCAGCAGCTTTTCACCGGGCAGGGCGTCCAGGGCGATGGCCATGATGGCCTCCCCGCCGGCCTCCTTGCGGAACACCCGCATGGTGGCGATGTTGATCCGGGCGTTGGACAAAAGCTGCGTCACCGTGGCAATGGCGCCGGGGGCGTCAGTGTGACGGATCACCAGGGTGGTTTTATCGCCGGAAAAGCCCACCTCAATGCCGTCGATGAACTGCACCCGGATGCGGCCCCCGCCGATGCTGGCGGCCTGCACGCTGATGCGCCGCCCGGTTTCGCCGGTCACATCCACCACCACGGTGTTGGGGTGGGCGTCCCGCAGGCGCACGGGCCGGAAGGTGATATTCAGGCCCTCCTCCCGGGCCAGGTGCAGGCTGCGGCGCAATCGCTCGTCATCCACCGCCATATCCATCAGCCCGCCGGCCACCGCCCGGTCGGTGCCGTGGCCCCGATAGGTTTTTTCAAACGACCCGTGGAAGGACACCACCGCCTCCACCGGCTTTTCCCCCAGCAATTGGCGGGCCACCCGCCCGATGCGGGCCGCCCCCGCCGTGTGGGAGGAGGAAGGACCGATCATCACCGGCCCGATGATATCAAACAGATTCATGAAACGCCTCCTTGGGCTGACGCCGCGGCACGATACTGCGCGGATTCAGCCGCGCCGCATGCCTGCTTCCACTATACCACAATTTGGCCCGCCGGGCAATGCGCATACGCAAAGAAAGCCGGCGGGACACATGCACAAAGAAAGCCGGCGGGGTCATTCTCCTCGCCGGCTATACCGATCGCTTTGCGCTGACATGCGGAGGGCAGGGTCACACCGCGTGCTTCACCCGGTCGTGTTCTTCGCTGCGCTTGGCGTTGTTGAAGCGATCCAGGGTGCCCACCAGATACCCGGTGATGCGGCGGATGCGATGGAAAGGCGCGTTGCCGAAATCATAATTCAATTCCACATACTCGCCGTCCACGTGAATATCGATGGCCTGGGGCCGCGTGCCGTACTTTTCCTGCGCCCGGGCAATATACGCCTGAATTTCTTCCTGAGGCAATTCGCCCCCGGTTACTCTCACTTGACAATCCATGGTAGTACACCATCCTTTCTGCCCTTATTATACCACAACCAATAGAGGATGAATCACGGATCCGAAAAAAAATCCGGAATCATTTTGGCGGCCAGCTGGCCGGCGATATGCTGCAGCCCCCGCTGGTGATAGCGATAGATCTGCCGCTCGTCGTAATTCAGGTTCATGGCGATGCGGAAGAAGGGCAGGCCCTGCAAATAACGGCTTTCCAGCACCGCCCGGCTCACCTCCTCCGGCACCCGGCGGATGGCGTCGCCGATCTGCTTCTGCCGCTTGAGCAGCACGTTGTAATCGGCCAGGATCTCATCCTCCATCTCCCGCAGCGCCTGCTGGGCCTCCGCGTCCAGCGCCGGCAGCTGCCGGGCCCGGGCCCGCAATTGATCCGCCCGGGCCAGCTTCAGGGCCACCATCGCGTCGATCCTTTGAGCGCCGGACAAAAATTCCCGCGCCGCGTTCTGCCCCTCCTTGGATTGGATATACGCCAGGATTTCCTCCGCGGTCATGCCTCCTCCTTCCGCTCAAAGAGCCGCTCCAGGGGCAGATCACAGCATAACGCGCGCTGGATGCGCAGGGCCTCATCCAATTGAAGCGACCCTTCGCCCCGCAGCTTCCGCCGCAGGGTGGGATAGCTCATGCCCGTTTTTTCCGAAAGGGTGTGGCTGTCGATTCCTTGTAAAAACATTTGTACCATGACCTGGGTGTATACGCTTCCGCTTCGCATCCCGCATCCCTCCTGTGATGATAGAGAACGTTTGTTCTCGTTTCTTGCAGCATTAGTATACCCGCATCCCAGTGGAATGTCAATCGTCTTACAAAATTTACATGGTAATTCTTTCCAATCGGATCACCCGCTGATCCGTTTGATCACCGGGCGTCTCTGCGCGGAAGGGCCCCTGGAAAAACGCCCGTTTTTCGCGGTTTTTACATCAATGGATCGACTCGTCAAAACGCGCTGAAGGAACCGTCGTACTGAACGCATTTTAAAATTCGTGCTGTCAAGGATGAATCCCCGCCTCAATCATATAAAAACTGAAAGGCGCGCTTTCACCACCGGACGAGCGGTGAATAAGTGCGCCTTTCAATTTGATAACCCGGAATTTATCGACTGAATCCGAACACATCAGGGATAGCGCCAGCCCCGAACGTTAATATCCCCATCTTATACATTGCCTTCGCATGAATCCGATCATGCCAGATAAATCGTCTCAAAACCTTCCTGACGGACCACAGCTCGTCATAACTGCCTGCTACCGCTTTCAACGACAGAAAGTCAGGTACAGTTTCCAGCGCATCGAAACCTCTTGCCCTGCAGGATGCGATCGTTCCTTCGTTATCCACATCAACTCCGATTTCTGAAAAATAGTATGCGTTCACGTTTTTTGTGTGCTGATACATCTCTTCTGCGGTGCGGGGTGCGGCGCCGTAGAATGTCTTTCGCACCGGGTTGGCACTCTTGTTTTTGTCGGGAAATGATGTGTAAAGCGCGTGGAAATCTTCCGCAGACTTCATTGCCACCGATTTGAGATAACGGTATTCTTCAGCGCTCAAAGGCATTTCTTCTGTTCTAAACAGCACGTCGCTATCGGCATCTCTGACCTGTAGATCGGATTCCTTTTCCTGAACAATCTCAACATCGCACTCATCGATGGGCGCCTCACCTTTCCAAAGTTGAAAGCGACGTATTTCTTCCGACATTTTGAGCACAGCTTCTTCTTGTGATGCGCCCCTTGTAAAAGCACCTATATAATTGTCAGCATACAGAATGCTATCACTCCCGTTATGCTCCCAGACACACCTGATTTTCATGATTGCCTCCAAAATACCGATTTGTTGATTCAAAACAAGTATATCACATCAAAGAGTGTCCAACAACCTACACGCAAGGGTTTTTCATTGACTGCCACAAATGGTTGCCAGCTATACCGGATGCGAGAAATCTTACGGAATAAATACCAGCCAACAAACGCTGCCATCCCAACCGAAATGGGGCTGAAAGCGGAAGGAAGCGGCGGGATCGGGCGCGGCTTGTTCAGCCAGCTTTCAGATCCCTCGATTCCGCTTCGCTCCACGCGGGATGACAGAATGGTTTCGCGCTGCTTGGGCTGGCAGCGGAAAATGCACAGAAAAACAGGGACAGCCGTTTGGCCGTCCCTGTTCGGTTCCGATCAAAATATTGCGTTAGGTCGAATCAACGCGGCTCCCTGATCCGGCTTTCCTTCGCCGGCTGCCGACAGGCCCTTACAGCTGAGGGCCGGCGGCGACCAGGGCCTTGCCCGCTTCGTTGCCTTCGTACTTGGCGAAGTTCTTGATGAAGCGGCCCGCCAGATCCTTGGCCTTTTCTTCCCACTGGGAAGCGTCGGCGTAGGTATCCCGGGGATCCAGGATGGCGGGATCGACGCCGGGCAGCGCGGTGGGCACTTCGAAATTGAAGTAGGGGATCTTCTTGGTGGGGGCGTTCAGGATATCGCCATTCAGGATGGCGTCAATGATGCCGCGGGTATCCTTGATGGAGATGCGCTTGCCGGTGCCGTTCCAGCCGGTGTTGACCAGGTAAGCCTTGGCGCCGCTCTTTTCCATCTTCTTGACCAATTCTTCGGCGTACTTGGTGGGGTGCAATTCCAGGAAGGCCTGGCCGAAGCAAGCGGAGAAGGTGGGAGTGGGCTCGGTGATGCCGCGCTCGGTGCCGGCCAATTTGGCGGTGAAGCCGCTGAGGAAGTAATACTTGGTCTGCTCGGCGTTCAGCACGGAAACGGGGGGCAGCACGCCGAAGGCGTCGGCGGAAAGGAAGATCACGTTCTTGGCGTCGGGGCCGGCGGAAACGGGCCGCACGTTCTTCACGATCTTTTCGATGTGCTCGATGGGATAGGAAACGCGGGTATTCTCGGTCACGCTCTTATCGGCGAAATCGATCTTGCCGTTTTCATCCAGCGTCACGTTCTCCAGCAAAGCGTCCCGCTTGATGGCGTTGTAGATATCGGGTTCGCTTTCCTTATCCAGGTTGATCACCTTGGCGTAGCAGCCGCCCTCGAAATTGAACACGCCGTTGTCATCCCAGCCGTGCTCGTCATCGCCGATCAGCAGGCGCTTGGGGTCGGTGGACAGGGTGGTCTTGCCGGTGCCGCTCAGGCCGAAGAAGATGGCGGTGTTTTCGCCCTTCATATCGGTGTTGGCGGAGCAGTGCATGCTGGCCATGCCCTGCAGGGGCAGGTAGTAATTCATCATGGAGAACATGCCCTTCTTCATTTCGCCGCCGTACCAGGTGTTCAGGATCACCTGCTCCCGGCTGGTGATGTTGAAGGCCACGCAGGTTTCGCTGTTGAGGCCCAGCTCCTTATAATTTTCCACCTTGGCCTTGGAGGCGTTGTACACCACGAAATTGGGCTCGAAGCCTTCCAGCTCCTCAGCGGTGGGGCGGATAAACATATTGGTCACGAAATGGGCCTGCCAGGCCACTTCCATAATGAAGCGAACGGCCATGCGGGAATCCTTGTTGGCGCCGCAGAAGGCGTCCACCACATACAATTTCTTGTTGGACAGTTCCTGCTTGGCCAGGTCCTTCACCGCGGTCCAGGTTTCCTGGGTCATGGGATGGTTGTCGTTTTTGTATTCATCGGTGGTCCACCACACGGTGTCCTTGCTGTTATCATCCACCACGATGAATTTATCCTTGGGGGAACGGCCGGTGTAGATGCCGGTCATCACGTTGACGGCCCCCAATTCGCTGACCTGGCCCTTTTCATAGCCGGTCAGGGCGGGATTGATTTCATCCTGATACATCAGGTCGTAGGACGGGTTGTACACGATTTCGGTGGTGCCGGTGATGCCGTACTTGGTCAAATCGATCTTTGCCATGATGTAAAAACCCCTTTTCTGTAGATTGGGTGGAAACATTGTATCGGGTGAAGCCGAAAATGCCAACTTCAACCACATACATTATACCACGGAATACACCCCGCCGTCAATTCAGCAAAATGAACAAACTGTCAAATCGGTCAATAAGCGACAATCAGGCCGTGGCGCTCGGCGTAAAAGCTGTCCAGCCCCCGGGTGGGCAGGATATCCACCAGGATGCCGCTGAAGGCCTCGCTCAGGGCGGTTTTCAACAGTTGGGCCGCCTCCTCGTTCAGGCAGTGGCAGATCACCACGGCCTTATCCGCCAGGCCGGTGGCCTTGATTTCGTCCAGCAGGAAATGGATCATCCGCTTTTCGCCCCGGGCTTTGCCCCGCATGGCGATGCGGCCCTCGTCGTCGCCCACGCCGATGCCCCAGAAGCCCAGATGCCCGGCCATCAGGCCCACCAGGCGGTTCACCCGGCCGTTCTTGATCAGATTGCGGTAGGAGGCCAGGGCGAAAATGATGTGGGTCGCCTCCGCCATCCGGCGCAGGTCCGACGCGATTTCCTCGATGGCTTTGCCTTCCGCGATCAAGGCGCAGGCCTTGCGGATCAGCAGCACCGTTTCCGGCCCGGTGGCCTTGGTGTCGATGATGGCGATGGGCTTGTCGGGCTCCTCCTCCAGGATCATATCCCGGCCGGCGCAGGCGCTGTTGTAGCTGCCGGACAGGTTGCTGGAGATGGTGAAGGCCAGCACAGGGCCCGGCTGGGCGAAGGCCTCGGCCCACAATTGGGGGGAGGGGCAGGCGGTGTGGGCCGCTTCGGGGGAGGTTTCATTGTCCTTCAGCATGGCGTCCACGTCGATAGCGCCGTCGTCCACGTAATCCCGGGGCCCCACGGTGATGTGGAAGGGGATGGTGGTGAAATGAATATCCGGACTGACGCCGGACAGCGCGTGCAGATCACAGCTGGAATCGGATACGATGTGCCATGCCATATACAAAGCCTCCTTGCGCGTGAAAACCCCCGGTTGGATAATTCAGTCAATATATCAATTTTAAATGAAAAGCCCGGTCGTGTCAACGAAAACGCATGAAATGCCCCTTACTTGTCCACCCGGAAGATGCCGCATTTCAGATACTGGGTTTCGGGGGCGGCGGGCAGGATGGGGTGATCCCGGCCCTGGGTGCGGTATTCCACCTGGAACAGCTGGGCATGGGCGTCCCGGGCGGCGGAGAGGACCACATCCTTGAACTGCCCCGGCAGCATGTGCTGGCTGCAGGAGCAGGTGATCAGGTAGCCGCCGTTTTTCACCAGCTTGATGCCCCGCAGGTTGATTTCCTTGTAGCCCCGGGCGGCGGCCTCCACCGCGGAACGGGATTTCGTGAACGCCGGGGGATCCAGGATCACCACGTCGTACTGCTCCCCGGCGGCGGATCGCTCCTTGAGGAAATCAAAGGCGTTGGCCGCCACGAATTCCACATTGGAAAAGCCGTTCAGGGCGGCGTTTTCCCGGGCGCAGTCGCAGGCGAAATCGGAAATATCCACGCCGGTCACTTCCTTGGCGCCGAAATGGGCGGCGTGAAGGGCGAAGGAGCCGGTGTGGGTGAAGCAATCCAGCACCCGGGCCCCCTTCACAAAGGGGGCGATGGCCGCCCGGTTTTCCTTTTGATCCAGGAAAAAGCCGGTCTTTTGCCCGTTCTTCACATCCACCCAGAATTTGACGCCGTTTTCCTCCATCAGCACCCGATCGGGCACCTCGCCCCGCAGCACGCCCGTCACCTGGGGCAGGCCTTCCAGCTCCCGCACCGGCACGTCCCCCCGCTCGTAAATGCCCAGGGGGTGCATTTCCTCCATCAGCGCGTCGCAGATGACATCCTTGTATTTTTCCATGCCCAGGCACAGGCACTGCAGCGACAGCACCTCCCCGAACGCGTCCACGATCACGGCGGGCAGGCCGTCGGATTCGGCGAAGATCAGTCGGCAGGAGCGCAGATCGGCAAAGCGGCGGCGGTAAGCGATGGCCTGGCCCACCCGGCGGCGGATGAAGGCATCGTCGATGGGCTCCTCCTTCCGGCTCAGGATGCGCAGGGCGATCTGGGAGGCGGGATTGTAAACCGCCATGGCCAGGAAACGGCCGTTGGAAGCGGTCACGCGCACGGTGTCGCCGGGCCGGGGATCGCCCTTGGACCGGGCAATGTCGCTGCGGAACACCCAGGGATGGCCGGACCATACCCGCTTTTCCTTGCCCGGCAGCAGAATGATATCGCTCATAAATTGTTTTTCCTCTCTCGGTTTGTCTTTTTTGTTGCGTTTTTGGCCGTTCCGGCGGATGGGATTTTTCAGGAACAATTGCATTATACCACAAATTAGCGTATAATAGAAATGATTTTTGCCTGAAAGGGGGCGCGGTATGGGCCAGGTGGTGTGGATCACCGGGGCGTCCAGCGGCCTGGGGCTGCATACGGCCCAACAGCTGGGCATGCACGGGTACGACGTGATCGCCGGCGCCCGCTCCTTTGCCCGGGACAAGGCGGTGGAGCACTGCCTCAGCATCCCCCTGGACGTGACGGACGAGGAAAGCATCGACGCCTTTGCCGCCCGGGCCCTGGCCATGGCGGGGCCGCCGGATATCCTGGTCAATTGCGCCGGGATGCTGATCCTGGGCAGCTGTGAAAATTACCCCATCGAGGAAATCGAGCGGGTGATGAACGTAAATTTCCTGGGCCAGGTGCGCATGATCCAGCGGGTGCTGCCGCTGATGCGGGAAAAGGGCGGGGGCAAGATCGTCAATTTCTCCTCCATCAACGGGCTGCTGGGCATCCCCTTCGAGGGGGCCTACACCGCCAGCAAGCACGCCATCGAGGGCTTTTCCGAGTGCCTGGCGCTGGAAGTGAAGCCCTACGGCATCCAGGTGATGCTGGTGGAGCCGGGGGATCACCAAAGCGGCTCCGCGGCGTACCGGCCCCATTCGAAGGGCATCACCGCCGCGTCGCCCTACAGGGCGGCCTTCGAAACGGGCACCGCCGTGATCGCCCACGACGAGGAAAATGGCAGCGACCCGGACGTGCTGGGGGAAACGATCGCCAGGGTGCTCAAGCGCCGGCGCATCCCCCGGCGGCTGCGCATCGCCAAGATGGATCAGCGCCTGGCCGTGGTGCTGCACGACGTGCTGCCGGCCTGGGCGTTCGACGCGATCATCGGGTCCTACTACAGAAAAAACAAGGAACCAAGAAAGAAATGAGGGAGCTTCCATGAGTGAAGTACTCGCCCGCAGTGAAAAATTGCGGGAAAATATGACGCTGCAAAATCTGTTTGAATTGATCAGCGGGGATACGGAGCGGGTGGCCGCCCGCTATCTGGACCGCGGCGAGGAAAAGGCCGTCACCTTCGGGGAATACCGGGAGCGCGCCTTTGCCTGCGCCGCCGCCCTGCGCGCCGCCCTGGGGGAGGAAAAAAAAGGCAGCTTCGTGGGCATCCAGGCCGATACCTGCCCGGAATACTTCTTCCTGTTCTGGGGCGTCATCGCCGCGGGCTACAACGCCGTGCTGATGGATTTTTCCCTGAACGACGAAATGACCGCCTACATCCTGGGCCAGGCCGGGACCGTTGCTTTGATCACAAAGACCCCCCGGGCCCTGGGCCGGGACGTGAAGCAATTCACCATTCAGCAAATGCGGGACGCCCGGGCGGCGGCCCCCGATTTCCGGCCCGATTTCGGGGACATGGTGGCCCTGTGCACATCCGGCACCACCGATACCAGCCGGGTGTTCGTTTACAACGCCCAGGCGGTGTGCAGCCAGGTGCTCAACGCCGAAATGCTGTATCACGCCAACCAGCGCATCATTTGCGACGAGCCCCGGCGGAACCTGGCCTTTTTGCCCTACCACCACGTGTTCGGCTTCATGGTGTGCCTGCAGTGGATCCATTTCCTGGGATATGAAACCATTTATCTGCACGACCGCAGCCCCAAATGCATCCAGGAAACGGCCCAGCGCTTCAAAATCACCCACCTGATGGCGGTGCCCCTGCTGGCCAACAATCTGTGCGTGGCGCTGAATAAAAAGGTGGCGAAGGAAAGCCGGTTCAAGCGGGCGGCCTTCAAAACGCTGCGGGGCCTGTCGCTGGGCCTGCAGTCGGTGGCGCCCGGCTTCGGGCTGGATTTCGCCCGGAACGTGCTGTTCAAATCGGTGGTGGCCCAGATTTTGGGGCCCGAGGTGCGCTGCATCATCCTGGGCGGAAGCCACACCCCCAAGGAGCATATGCGCACCCTGAGCGCCCTGGGCTATTTCACGGTGTCGGGCTTTGGCATGACGGAAACCGGCATCACCAGCGTGGAAACCAACATGAACGTGATCACCCGCACCTCCGGCTCCGTGGGCCGGCCGCTGAGCAGCGCCGAATACCGGGTGCAGAGCGACGGGGAAAAATCCAACCGGGGCGAAATGTACATCCGGGGCAACACCATCCACACCGGCCGTTTGGTGGACGGGCAGCTGCTGCCCCCCGCCCTGGACGAGGAGGGCTGGTACCGCACCGGCGACGTGGTGCGCCTGGAAAAAGGCAGCCGCATGTATGTGGAAGGCCGGGCCAAGGACGTGATCATCAACGAATCGGGGGAAAACGTGTACCCCGACGAGATCGAGGATGTGTTCGGCGCGCTGGAAGGCGTGGAGCAATTCTGCGTGCTGGGGGTAAAGGCCCGGGAAAAGAAAGAGGAAAAGGGCCTTCTGTCCCACATTCCCCACCTGCCCGGCAAGAAAAAGGGCGTGGTGGATTACGAGGATATCACCCTGGTGATCAACGTGGGCCAGCACTATAAGGACGACGCCTATATCGCCGACCTGATGGCCCAGGTAAGAAAGATCAACGCCGCCTTGCCCAGCCTGAAGCGGGTCACCCGGGTGCTGGCCACCCCCGAAAAATTCCAAACCGCCGGGGGCATCAAGGTCAAGCGCCTGGCCCTGAAAAAGGAGATCGAGGAAAACAAGCTGGCGTACCGGGATATCGATTTTAACCGCCGGGAGGAAAACGCGGCGGAGGAAAAGCCCATCGTGCAGGAGGAAAAGACCCCTTCCGACCTGCAAATGGAGGAAATCAAGCAGAAGGTGCGCCGGGTGTACGCCGATACCCTGGATATCCCCCTGGATCAGATCCGGGACGACGCCCACTTCATCGACGACCTGGGGGGCGACAGCCTGCAGGTGCTGGGCATGAGCCTGAAGATCGAGGAGCAGTTCAACGTGCTGATCCCCACCGAGGAATACGGCAAGTGCACCACCATCAACGATCTGGCCGCCCTGCTGTACGCCAAGGTGCGGGGCAACGTGGCCTACGAAAGCGCCGCCCCGGAGAACCAGGAGCCGGTGACTCCCATCACCCGCTTTGAGGACGCGCCGGAGTATCAGGCGTTCCAGAAGCGCCTGGAATCCCTCACCGGCGCGGGGCAGGAGAATCCCTACTTCGTGGCCCACGATTCGCCCCTGCTGGATAAAAGCTATGTGGACGATCAGTGGATGCTGGATTTCGGCAGCTACAATTACGTGGGCATGAGCGGCCGGAAGGAAACCATGGACGCCGCCAAGGCCGCCATCGACAAGTACGGCACCTCCGCCTCCGGCAGCCGCCTGCTTGCCGGGGAAAAGACGCTGCACAAGGAATTGGAGGCCGAAATCGCCAACTGGAAGCACACCGAAACCGCCCTGGTGCTGGTGGGCGGCCATTCCACCAACGTCACCTGCGTGGGCAATTTCTGCGGCAAGGGTGATCTGATCGTCTACGACGCCATCGCCCACAACTCCATCGAGCAGGGCTGCCGCCTGAGCCAGGCCACCGCCAAGCCCTTCCCCCATAACGACGTGGCCGCCCTGGAAAGCATCCTGCGCAACCAGCGCCACAAATTCGCCAAGGTGCTGATCGTGATCGAAGGCGCGTATTCCATGGATGGCGACATCGCCCCGGTGCCCGAATTCGTGAAGCTCAAAAAGAAGTACGGCTGCTTCCTGATGGTGGATGAGGCCCATTCCGCCTGCGTCATCGGCGAAACCGGCGGCGGCGTGGACGAGTATTTCGGCCTGGCCCCCGACGACGTGGATATCAAATACGGCACCCTGTCCAAGGGCCTGGGCACCTGCGGCGGCTACCTGGCCGGCAGCCACGCCATCATCGATTACATGCGCTATAACCTGCCCGGGTTCGTATTCTCCGTGGGCATTTCGCCGCCCCTGGCCGCCGCCAGCCTGGAGGCCATCCGCCTGCTGCGGCAGGATCCCAGCATCATCGGGCGGCTGCACCGCAACATTCAGTGCTTCACCGAGGAAGCCCACAAGCGGCACTTCAACACCTGCCTGGCCGGCGAAACCGCCATCATTCCCATCCTGGTGGGCAAGGATGAGGACGCCTGGGAGCTGAGCAACCGCCTGCGCAAGAAGGGCGTCATCGTGCCCCCGGCGGTGTATCCCGCCGTGCCCAAGAACAAGGCCCGCCTGCGCTTCTGCGTCATCAGCGAGCATCAGCCCGAGCAGATCGTCGAGGCGCTGAACAAATTGCAGGAGTGCGCGCAGGAGGCCGGCATCCAGCTGCCCGAATGAGGCGTGGGAACCAATCGCCGTAAAAACTACGGCTCAGCCAAATAACCTATAAAACTCGGCACGAGCTTCCGCCCGGATGGGACAGAAGCTCGTGCCGTTTTTATTTGTTCGCTTCCGTCATCCCGAGTGGAGCGAAGCGGAATCGAGGGATCTGAAAGTTGGCTGAACAAGCCGCGCCAGATCCCTCCGCTCCATTTCGCCTTTGGCTCCATTTCGGTCGGGATGACAGCGTTTGTTATCCAGTATGGTGATTGAGGGTGCAGGGCAGCAGCGCTCCATATGCTGGAAGAACGCTGAACGCAGAGGGCTAAGGGCGAGCCAGTTCTGGATTGACGCCCGAAACCTGTGTCACGGCGCAACGCGAGGCGTCCAAAGCAACGCCAAACGATCGGATGCGACGTTCCGTATCAAGCGCCTGTCAACGGAGAAACAGATATTCCAAATTCATATCCTTGATCATTTTCACGATTTCCTTCGTGCGGGCGCAGTGAAATTTCCGCAGCAGGCCCTTGATCTGCGTTTTCACGGTGACCACCTCCACCACCCGGATCCTGGCGATTTCCGACACGGAATAGCCCTGCAGCAGGTAGCGGATCAATTCCATTTCCGCGCCGGTCAGGCGGGTGATGTTGTGGATAAAAAACAGCAAGCTCTCTTCACTTTTACGCAGCCGCGTATATTCCCGCATCACCGTGGAGCGGATTTTTTCGTGCATGATGGGCTGCCCCGCGTGGGCGGCCCGGATGTGCCGCAGCAATTCCTCCGGCGGGCTGCCCTTCACCACGTAATCGACGGCCCCGCTGCCCATGGCCGCCGCCACGATCTCATCGGTTTCGTGAATGGAAAGGAAGATGATCCGCGCCTGGGGCTTTTCCTTCAAAATGGCCTCCGCCGCGTCAATGCCCGCGCGGGCGGATTCCATTTCGATATCCAGCAGCAGAATGTCAAAATCGGCGCGCAGGGCCAGGGCGGTGATTTCCCTGCCGGTGGCGGCGGCGCCCACCACCTGCATATCCCCCGCCGCGGCGATGGTTTCCTCCAGGTTTTCCCGCAGAGGGGCCATATCTTCTGCGATCAGGATACGGATCACACGGTTTCCTCCTTCCCCGGGCGGGCCGCGTTCATCAGGGGCAGCAGCACATACTGCACCGTGCCCTCGCCCACCTGGCTGGCAATTTCCAGCTGGCCGAAGTGCTGGCGGATGATCCGGCGGCTCAGATACAGGCCCATGCCCCAATTCTGATTGGTGTTTTTTTCGGTGTAAAAGGGCTCGAAAATCTGCCGCTGCCGGGCTTTGGGAATGCCGTTGCCCCGATCGGCGATCTCAATGACGGCGTAGTGCTGGCTGCGGTAGCAGCAGACGCGCAGGGGCTGATCCTGCCGCCCGGCGGCGATCACGGCTTCCCAGCCGTTAAGCAAAAGATTGCACAGCGCCTCGGATAAATACGCCTTGTCGGCCATCAATTCGTAATTGCGTTCCGCCGTCTGCTCCACCAGCGCCTGGGGATAGCGCTTGATCAGCAATTGCACGGCCTCGTCGATCACCGTGCGGCTGTCGGTGGCGGCCAGAAGCAGCTTGGGCTCCCGGAAGGAGCGGTACAGCTGATTCACGTGCTCCGTCATGCCGTCGATGCCATCCTGCAGGCGGCGAACCTCGGCGCGCAGCTTTTCCAGGTCGGGCTGCGCCTGCCGGGCTTCCGCCTCCATTTTGCGGCACACCGCCTGGCAGGACAGCAATTGGTTCTTGATCCCGTGAACGAAAATGTTGCCCCCGTGGCGGGCCATGTTGAATTGCTGACGGATGGTGCGGTCCTCCTGCCGGGCCCGGATGTGCCACAGCCCCACCCGGATCATATACACCGTGCTGGTGGCGGTGCACAGCAGCAGCAGGATCAGCACCGCCAATTGGGTGGGGAAACGCATCACCGGCGACAGATACCACAGCCCCAGGGAGTGCATGTAGGTATCCTGATAGAACATGTAGGCCTGGGCGGGGTCCTGGCGGCAGTAGAGCAGGTAAATGCCCGCGAAGCCCAGAATGATGGCCACCCACTGCAAATGCCGATAGCGCAGCAGGCGGATGGAGGTGCGGAACACATCCGACAGGCTGATCGCCACGGCCAGCAGGGTGTAGGCCACGCACCATGCAAAGGAAAACTGCACAAAAAATTTCTGCAAAACAGGGGAAAGGGCGGTGATCCACTCAAACACCGGGCGAGAATAACCGATCAGCGTCAGCACCGGCAGCACAGAGGCGCCCAGGCAGATCATCCGGGTGCGGCGCCGGCTCAGCCAGGCGACGATTTCCACCGTCCAGCACAAAAGGAAATAGGGAAACAGGCACCGCCCCAAGGCAATGCCGAAGCCCAGCTGGTTCAGCAGGATGATGTGGTAGCGCAATTGGGCGTCGATGCCCCGGGTCAAAAAGAAAATGATCTCCATCCGGGCGTCGAACCCCCGGTGCTTGGCGATGAACATGAGCACGAAATACAGGAATTCGCTCAGCGACAGCGCCGTCACGAAGGTGAATACCGCGCCCCGGTCCCGCCGATCCTGAATCAGACGGATCAGCATCAGGATGAACGCCAGGGGCACCAGCAGCGCCGCGTACAGCAGCAGCATCCCGACCGCCTCCTTCCATAGCCAAAACCCCGGGAACCGTTCGTTTCCGCCGATTCCCGGGTTTATTGATGGGCGCGGGGCCTTATTTTCCCAGCGCCTGGAACATCCACTTTTTGTATGCCTCCACCCCCGGCTGATCGAAGGGGTTGATGCCCAGGATCTCGCCGGACAGGTAGCAGGCAAACTGGAAGAAATAGAACAGCTGCCCGAAATGATACGCGTCGACCGCGTCCATTTGCAGGATCACGCAGGGCATTTTCTGGCTGTGGGCGGTAACGGTGGCGTCGAAGGCCGCCCGGTTGATATCCCAGAAATCCTTGCCGTTCAGATAATCAAAGAAATCCTGCTTGCCGTCGGGCTGAATAACCAGGTGATCGGTGGGCGAAGCCACGTCCAGGAAGGTTTCAAACATCAGGGGCGCACCATCCTGCAGGTACTGGCCCACGGCGTGCAGTTCCTCGGAATATTCCGCCGCCACAGGGAAGATGCCCTTGCCATCCTTGCCCTCGCTTTCGGCAAACAGCTGCGTCCACCATTTGAAGAACCAGCGGAACTGGGGCTCGAAGCAGGCCAGCATTTCCAGGGCGTAGCCCTGCCGATGGTACAGGTTCCGCAAAACGGCGTAGCGCAGCGCCAGGTTATCCTCCGCGTCCGCCCGGTGCAATTGCAGGGCCATTTCCCTGCCGCCCCGGACCAGGGCCCGGATGTCGATGCCCGCCACCGCCATGGGCAGCAGGCCCACGAAGCTGAAGGCGCTGTAGCGGCCCCCCACGTCGGTGGGGAAGGGCACAAAGGTGTAGCCCTCCCGCTTGCACAGCGCTTCCAGGGAGGAGCCGTAGGTGCCGGTGCAGATGGTGCGCCGCGCCGCCTCCTCGGGGCTGTACCGTTCCGCCATGGCCTGCCTGAGGATGCGGAAGGAGGAGCCGGGCTCCAGCGTTTCAAAGTTCTTGGCGATGCAGTCGACGGCGTAATCCTTGCCCTTCAGCGAGCGCAGCATGGCGTTCAGCGCGTGGGGCGACAGGGTGTTGCCGGCGTAGATGATTTCGCAGCCGCCGCCATCCTGCAGCGCCTCGATCACGCTGCGGGCGGCATTATTGCTGCCTCCCACGCCGATCAGCACAAAAGCGTCGCAGGTTTTTTTGATCCGGTCGGCAATTTCCTCGATCTGAGAAAGCCACGCGTCCCCGGCCCACTGGTCCACGTTCAGCCAGCCCTGGCTGTCGGCGTACCGGGCTTCCCCCGCCTGCGCCTTTTGCAGGATGGGGGCGGCGGCCCGGGCCGCCTGGCGCAGGGCCTCCTCCGTCACCCGGTTGGCTTGATCCTGTATGGATAGATGCAGCATGGTGTCATTCTCCTTTTCTCAAATCCATCAAGGGGGGCAAGGGCTCGCCCAGCAGCGGGCGGCACCAGGTTTTGAACGCTTCGGTAACGCCGTTGCCCGCCTCGTTGATATACGCCGCCGGCAGCGTTCTTTCGGTCATCATCACATCGCGGATATCGGCCAGGAAGGTTTCGCTGCGGTAAGGGGCGTCGCTGATCCGGCGCAGGGCCACCATTTTGGCCGTTTCGCCGGCGACGGCAGCCCGCACCGCGGCCCGGCCGCACATTTCCGCTTCCTGCCGATCGACGCCGCTTTGCCAGGCGATGGAGGCGCGCCCCAGCAGCCCCGGCTTTTCGCTGCGGGCCTTGTAGCCCAGCTTTTTGATGATCAATTGGGCCAGGTAGGCCGATACGTCGCCGAAATAAGTGGCCCGGCCCACGGTGAAGATGGGCGGCACGATGGGCTTCCCGCCCTTGCCGTGCAGCCCTTCGCTGACCACCGCCACGCCGCAGCGCTTGCGGTCGATCAATCGCTGCACATCCTGCAAAAAGGCGTCCTCGTCAAAATCCCGCTCCGGCAGGTAGATGAGGTCGGGCCCTTCGCCGTAGCTGTCGGCCGCCAGGGAGGAGGCGGCGGTGATCCAGCCAGCGTTGCGGCCCATGGCCTCGATCACCGCAATATGGATGGGCAGGCTGCTCACGTCGCAGCACACCTCCGCCGTGCTGGCGGCGATGTAGCGGGCGGCGCTGCCAAAGCCGGGGGCGTGGTCGGTGACGGCCAGGTCGTTATCGATGGTCTTGGGGATGCCGATGACCCGGATATCGGTGCCCTCGCACTGCCGCTGCAGCTTGCCGCAGGTATCCATGGTGCCGTTGCCGCCGTTCATCAGCACGTACTGAACGCCGTATTTTTGCAGGATCGGCACCATGCGTTCATAGTCCTCCTGCTCAATGGCGTCCCGGGAGGTGCCGATGGCGGAGGCGGGGCTGCGCAGCAGGCCCTTGAGGAAATCGTCAGGCAGCGCCGTCACGTCCCGCAGCTGCTCCTTCATCAGGCCGCCGGTGCCGCCGATGGCCACGTACACCCGGCCCACGCCGGGGTTTTCCTGGGCTTCCCGGATGGCGCCGTACAGCGAAGCGTTGATCACCGCCGTGGGGCCGCCGCCGTGGATGAGGATCAGATTGCCCTTCATGGGGATTCACACCCTTTTATTCTCAGTCGTCACGCCAGCATACGCACGGCGTTGTAAACGCAAATGGCGAAAATCACGATCAGCAAGGCGATGAACAGCCGATCCGTGGTTTGGGCCGACAGCTTTTTGTGCAGCCGGGCGGAAAGGAAGCCGCCCAGGGCCCCGGCGAGCACCATGGCCGCCAAATCGCCCCCGTTGAAGGCGGGCACCGTGCCGGTGATCACGCTCATCAGCAGGCTGGCAATCTGGCTGATCAGGATCACCAGGATGGAATTGACGGCGGCCTTTTTGGTGTCCATGGAAAAGAAGTAATACAGCACCGCCAGGTTCATGGGCCCGCCGCCGATGCCCAGGAACGAGGAGCAAACGCCCAGGAACAGGCCGATCAGCGCCGGCACCAGGACGCCGCCCACATTTTTGGTTTGAATGCGGCCGCGGTTCATCATATACAGCAGCGTGCCCAGCACCAGCAGCCCCAGCACGATGGCCTGCACCGCGCCCACGGTGTTATCGGCGTTGACGGCGGCCTTCAGGGCGGAAAACAATTGCTTTCCGGCCACCCCGCCCAGTGCCGCGCCGACGCCCAGGGGCAGGCTGCGCCTGCCGTCCAATTCGCCGCCCTTGCGGTTTTTGAATACATTGATGCAGGCCATGGCCAGCACCGTCAGGCCCGACAGGAAGGACACCGTGCTCACCGGCATCAGGCCGATGAAATCCAGCAGCGGCTTGATCACCACGCCGCCGCCAATGCCGCAGATGCCGCCCACGGTGCTGGCCGCCAGGCAGATCGCAAAAATCAACAGAATCATGACCCGCGCTCCTTTACGCGTTCAGTTCGCCGCTCAGCATCCGCAGGGATGGGCGGGGGCGTTGTCCCGGTAATGGCTGTTCTCTTCGGGATTTTTCATGCACAGGTGCACCGCGGCGGTGGTGAAGGTTTTGGGCAGGGCCAGGATGTTGGGGTTCTCGCCCACGAATTTGCGCTTGGCGTCCTCGATGGCCTCCTCGATGGTGGCGCGGGTCTTGAGCCCCATGCCCCGGGCGATGCCGGGCTCCCGGGCGCCGATGATGTAAATGGCGCTGGTGTGCATTTCGGCCAGGTGGCCGCAGCTCATCATGCTGAAGCCATGGAAGGGGTGGAAGGCGTTGGCGAAGCGATATTTGCGGATATATTCCTCGTTGGTGGCGAAGTATTCGCCGTAGCGGTTCATATCCGGCAGGATCTGCATAGAATCGTGCTGGAACATCTCGTACAGTTCCTTCAAATAGGGCCAGCGCTCCTCGTGGAACCAGCCGTCACAGATGGAGGGCACGATGAACACACAGTGATCGCTGAGCACCCGCTTGTGCCGGATCACCTGGGCGGACAGCGCCTGCATCATCTGGATGGGGTTGGTGCCCATGCCGTCGCCATAGTGGAAATTGGTGGGCATGCCGAACACCACGATGTCGTATTTCTTTTCGGCCCAGTGCACGTAGGTGCGCTTGTCGGCGGTTTTCCAGGAAACGGGCTGCATTTCCTTGGCGTAGCCGGAATTGATTTCGATCTGACGGGATTTGGTATCCAGCACGGCGTCGCAGCAGAAGAATTTCTTGCCCATTTTTTCTTCCATGTGCATGCCCTGCTGATCGAATTTATCCCGCATCAGGCTGGATGTGGATACCGGCACGAAATCCGGCCGGTGCATGACCTGGGGCACGTGGTGGGCGGAAATGCTGCGCCAATGGCTGATGCCGGTGGCGCAGTGCTTGTAGCCGCCAGAATAGCCGCCGTAGGGGTTGCCCTGGGTGTGGCCGATCAGGATGGCCACGTCGGCGTCGTACACATATTTGTTCATGATCACGTGGTCCCCCTGGGCGGTGAAGCCCAGGTCCACCAGGTGGTCGTAATCCTCGCTGTCGTGGCTGGTGATCTGGCCCGAATACCAGAATTCGTTGAATAATTCGTCGCCCAGGATCTGCTTCGCCTCATGCATGGGGGTGCGGGGGTGCAGGCCGTTGGAGAACAGAAGCAGGATATCTTCTTTTTTGATGCCGGCGCTGTAAAGCTCATCCAGGCAGGCCCGGATGGCCACTTTGCGGTGGCTGGTGGGCTGGCAGCCGCCCTTGACGATATCGGGGATCACGAACACCACGGTCTTTTTGCCTTTGGCCAATTCAGCCAAGGGCTCCATGCCGATGGGATGACGGATGGAATCCAGCGTGGCCTGATACAGGCTGTCCCAATCCTGGGGCAGGCAGGCGGGATCCGGCACCGTTTCGCCGGGGATGAATACGTCGGTATGATCGGGCAGGTTGGCGCTCATAAAGCCGTGGCCATATTCAAATTGAAGCTGCATGGTGTTTCCTCCTTATCGGGCGCAGTGCCGCATGTAAATGCGGATGATATCCAGATATTCGTCGGGATAGAAGCCGATTTCCCCCTGGAACCGGGTCAGGGCGATGAGGCCGCCGTCGATTTCGGGGATGGAAGCCAGCATTTCGGCGTTATCCTGCTTGAGGCCGCCGCCGTACACCACCGGCATGCCGCCCGTTTTTTCCTTGATGAAGCGGGCGATAGGAGCGATCACGTCGGCCCCAGGCGGGGTTTTGCCCGGGCCGATGGCCCAGATGGGCTCGTAGGCGATGACGACGTTTTTCGTATCGATGTCCTGCAGGCCCACGGACAATTGCTCGAAAAGCACCTCCTGCCAGCGGTCCCGCTCCTCGGCCTTTTCGCCGATGCAGTAGGTCACGGTCAGGCCCTGGTTCACGGCGCAGGCGATTTCCCGGTTCAGCAGCCGGTTGACGGCGGCGGTGTCGGTAACGCCCGCCTCCTGCAAAACGCCCAATTTGTCCGCCCGCTCCTCGCAGTGGCCGATGATGGTGCTTTCGACCCCCAGGGCCTTCATGGCGACGGCGGGACGATTGGTGGTATACGCCCCAAAATTGACGCCGGGGGCCACATCCTGCCGGTATACGCCCTGGCAGCCCACCTCGATCACGGGGCAGCCCGCGGCGGCCTCGGCGGCCCGGATCACGTGGGCCTCGGGGAAATACATGGGGAACCGGGCGGCCCCCGCGTACTGCTTCAATTCATCCTTGACGGCGTTTACGATGGCCCCCGCCCATTCGCCCCCCGCCGCCAGGCGGTTGACCCCGCCCATGGAAGCCGGCACGTCAAAGCGTTTCAGGTTCAGGCACAAATGCTTCATGCTCAGATGCCCTCCTTTTTATAGCGGTCGGCCATTTGCTCCAGCGTGACGGGCTGGATCAGGTGGCTCTTGCGGTAGCTGCCGAACTGCACCAGCAGCGGGGCGATGGCTTCCATCACGCCGTCCTTCATGCAGGCGACGATCTTTTCCACGTCGCTGTCGGGGATCTGCCCGGTGATGACGGTATCGATGATGCTGTTCAGGTAATTCCGGGGGTCGAAATTCTTGGGGTTGGCGGTCATGGCGGCGAAGATCGGCCCGATGGAGGGGCTCTTTTGCAGCGCGGGCTGATCTAAGAACATTTTCAGGATGTTCCTGGTGCAGGCCAGGCGGATATCGGTATCCACGTTGATTTTATTGATGCCGCACCTGGCCACGTCCACCAATTGGTTCACGTCGATGCCAAATGCGTTTTCCAGCTTTCCGCCCATTTCGTTGATCTGCTGCACGTATTCCTGGGGCACGGTGGAGGAGCCATGGCTGACCAGGAAGCCGTGAATGCCCTCGTGCATCATGCATTCCTTGGTGGCGATGGCGATTTCCCGGCGGATCACGGTATCCTTGCCCTTGTTGGCCCCATGGCAGGTGCCGTAGCTGATGGCCAGGGCGTCGCAGCCGGTCTTTTTGAAAAAGTCGATGGCCTGCATGGGGTTCGTGTAGGTACTGGTGGCGGAAAACACGTGATCCTCCACCCCCGCCAGCACGCCCAATTCGCCCTCCACGGTGACGCCGTAGGGGTGGGCGTACTTCACGACCTCGCGGGTCAAAGCCACGTTATCCTCGTAGGGCAGGCTGCTGCCGTCGATCATGACGGAGGTGTAGCCGCCGTCGATGCAGGCCTTCACGCTTTCCAGGCTCTTGCCGTGATCCAGGTGCAGCGCGATGGGCACGGGGCTGTTTTCGCCGCAGGCCTTCACGGCGTCGCCCAGGGCCTTGGCGCCCTTGCGCTTTTGCTCGATGGTGCCGTGCATGAAATCCTCCGCGCCGCCCATATAGGCGTTGCTGGCCTCGGCGCCCTGCAAAATGGCGCCGGAGTGCAGCAGCTCGTGAACGCGCACGGCGGCCTCTACCTGGCCGAAGCTGTTCATGTTGAAGGCGCCCTGGCCATAGCGGTAGGTATCGGCGGCCTCCAGGATCGCTCGCATGGGAACTAACATGATCTTCACCTCATTTTTCGTGTCGATGGGGGGAAAGGCGTCACTGTACGTCGGTTTTGCAGGTGTAGGTGCGTTTGCCTGGCAGGGCGACGGGCCGCCCGATCAGGGTGATGGGTTTTTCATCGATGATCTCGGCGCTGCTGACGCCCAATTTCAGTTCCGCCGGGCCGGGCTCCACGCCGAACACCATATCCTCGTTGTAATAGCCCAGGGCGGAGGCCTGCAAATGGAAGGTGATTTCCTTCCGTTCGCCGGGGTTCAGGCGCACCCGCTGGAAGGCGGCCAATTGCATATTGGGCCGGATCACGTGGGCCCCGGAGAAGTGATAATACAATTGCACCACCTGGTCGCCCGCAACGCGGCCGGTATTGGTGACGGCGCACGTGACGTCGACGCCCCCGTCGGTGGGCATTTGATCGGAGGACAGGGCCATGGGGCTGACGGAGAAGGTGGTATAGCTGAGCCCGTGGCCGAAGGGGAAGAGGGGCTTGTCGGTATCATCCACATAGCCGCCGGAGAAAATCATGCTGGCGTTTTCATCGCTGCCGCCGGAATAGCCGGCGCCGGTGCGGTGGTTGTACACGATGGGCAATTGCCCGATGTGGTGGGGCACGGTGAAGGTCAAATGCCCGCCGGGGTTGACCGTGCCATCCAGCACATCGGAAATCACCCGGCCCGCCTCGGCCCCCGGCATGAAGGCCTGCACCATGGCGGAAGCGTGCTCCTTGGCCCAGGGCAGGGCGAAGATGCCGGGGCCGTAAAGCACCAGCACCACGGGCTTGCCCACGGCGCACACCTTTTCCAGTAATTGCTGCTGCACCCCGGGCAGGGACAGATGGCTGCGGTCCTTGCCCTCGCCGCCGGTCACGTTGACCCAGCCGCAGTTGCCGCCCAGGGCCATGATCACCACGTCGCTTTCCTTGGCCGCTTCCACGGCGGCGTCAAAGCCCGAAACATCCTCGCCGATGATATCGCAGCCCGGCGCATACCGCACCTGGAAGCGATCGCTCAGCACGTCCTTCAGGCTCCGGGAGCCCATCTTCTTCAGCAGCGTGGGCAGATCATCCAGCTTTTTGCGGTCCTCCTCCGTAAACAAAGCCAGCATGGAGGCGAACATGTTGCTGCCCCGCTTTTTGGTTTTTTCACTGTCCTTGGCCGCCTCGTCGGCGATGCCGTTGAAGGACACGCTACCGTTATCCGCCGCCCCGGCCTTCATCATTTCGATGTAGGCGGGATAGGTGTAGCCGCTAATGGGGTAGCGCAGGTTGTCGGCGTGGGGGCCGATGACGGCCAGCTTCGTTCCTTTTTTCAGGGGCAGCACGCCGTCGTTTTTCAGCAGAACGATGGATTTTTCGGCGATCCCGCGGCTGAGGGCGGCCTTTTTTTCGTTGGTCATGGCAGAGCGCACCCGGTCGACATCCACATAGGGGTGCTCAAACAGGCCGTATTCAAATTTGATGCGCAGGATGCGCCGCACCGATTCGTCGATCAGCGCTTCATCCAGTTCGCCGCTGCGCACGTAATCGGGCAGTTGCCGGAAAGCGCCGCCCACGGGGATCTCGGTATCCAGGCCGCCCTTCTTGGCCAGCAGCCCCGCTTCTTTATAGGTGGAAGCGATGTGGAAATAATTGTACATTTTCATGACGGCGGCGCCGTCGGAGGTGAGCATGCCCTCAAAGCCCATGGTGTCCCGCAGCAGGGTGCGGGCGATTTTCTTGTTGGCGCCCACGCACATGCCGTCGATTTCGCCGTAATTGGCCATCATGCCGGATACGTTGGCTTCCTTGTCCGCCGCCTCGAAGGGGGTGGCGAACACCTCGTACAATTCCCGGTCGTTGATGCGGCTGACGGCGCAGTTGAGGCCGCCCTGGCTGTCGGCATAGCCCAGGAAATGCTTGGCGATGCAGGCGGGGCCGTTTTGCTTGTCGCCCTGCATGCCCCGGATATAGCCGATGCCCATCTGGCTGATCAGGTAGGGGTCCTCCCCGTAGGTTTCATAGGTGCGGCCCCAGCGGGGATCCCGGGATACGTCGATCACCGGGCTCATGGCGCTGTTGATGCCCACCGCCCGGCTTTCCTGGCCGATGACGGCGGCCATTTGCTCCGCCAATTCCGGCATCCAGGTGCTGCCCACGTTGATCTGCGCCGGGAACAGGGTGCCCCCCGCCCCGGGATAGCCGCACAGGTTTTCCGCCTGCAGCGCCACCGGGATGCCCAGCCGGGTTTCTTCCACAAAATAACGCTGCAGCATGTTGCTGATTTCGGCGATCTGCACCGGGTCCACGATGCCGGCCAGGGAATACTGGGTAAAGCGGCCGTGACCGTTGGGATATTTTTCCCGCAGCAGCTCCAGGCTGACCTGCCCATCCTGCATAAAGCCGGCCGGCAGATCGCCGCACAGCTGGGCGGCTTTTTCCTCCAGCGTCATACGGGAGAGCAAATCCTCCACCCGCTTTTCCACCGGCTGATGAGGATCCTTGTACAGCTCCATGGGCACCCACGCTCCTTTAAATTCGTTAATTCATTTAACAAAATATCAGATTTTCCCCTTTCTGTCAATATATTTTTCCCCATATATTGAAAATATGGTAAATTTTTTTCTGAAAAGCTGTTGACAGGCAGCGGATGTTCTGGTATTATTTAAATCGATAAATTAATTAATTTGCTTTTCGACCGTTTTCCTTCATCACCCGAACTGCTGAAATGACGTGAAACACCACCGAGGGGGAAACGCCGTGACGGGAACCGACGCCCGGGAGATCCTATCCTTCGCCCAATCGGAGATCCGGCGATACCTGGCCCTGGCGGGGCTGAACGATTGCCCGCCCATCCAGGCGGACTCCGACGACGAGGCCCATGACGCCTATACCATTCGGGGCGGGCCCGACGGCATCGCCCTCCACGGCAGCAATCCCCGCAGCGCGCTGATCGGCGCGTACGCGTATTTAAAGGAAATCGGCTTTGCCTTTTTCGCGCCGGGCGACGATCACACCCGCATCCCCCGCCTGACCGACAAACGGCAATTGACCGTGCCGCCCATCGCCCGCCGGGCGGAAAACGCCTTCCGGGGCGTGTGCATCGAAGGGGCCACCAGCGTGGAGCACGTGCTTTCCTACGTCGATTGGCTGCCCAAGGCGGGCATGAACCTATGCTTTCTGCAATTTTTCCGGCCCGACGTATTTTTTGAGCGCTGGTACGCCCACGAAAACAACCCCGCCCTTCCGCCGCGCGGGCTGACCGAGGAAGAAAAGGCCGCCTGCGACCGCACGGTGACCCAGGCGATCCGGCAGCGGGGCTTGCTGCTGCACCGGGCGGGCCACGGCTGGACGGCCCGGACGCTGGGCTATCCCGGCAACGGCTGGCAGCCGGCGAAGGAGCCCACGGACGAAAAGTTCCGCAGCCGCCTGGCCCTGTATCAGGGAAAGCGGCAGCTGTATCAGGGCGTGCCCGCCAACACCAACCTGTGCTACGCCCGGGAAGACGTGCGGCAGGCGCTGATCCGGGAAGTGGTCGCCTACGCCCGGGCCCACCCCGAGGCCGACGCCCTGCATTTCTGGCTGGCCGACACATACAATAACCTGTGCGAGTGCGAGGCGTGCCGGAAAACCACCCTGTCCGACCAGTATGTGAGCATCCTGAACCGCCTGGACGAGGCGCTGACCCGGGAGGGGCTGCCCACCCGCATCGTGTTCCTGCTGTATCAGGAATTGCTGTATCCCCCGGAGCGGGAGCGCATCCACCGCCCCGACCGGTTCCTGATGATGTTCGCCCCCATTTCCCGCACCTTTGAAACGCCTTACCCCGCCGCGCTGCCCGAAGGCCCCCTGCCCCCGTACCGGCGAAACGGCATGACCCTGCCCCTGGGGCTTGCGGACAACCTGCGGTTCTACGCCGCCTGGCGGCGCGTATTCCCCGGCGAATGCTTCATTTACGATTACCACCTGGGCCGGGCCCATTACGGAGACCCCGGGTATATGAAGATCGCCCGCACCCTGAGCGCGGATCTGCAAACGCTCAGGCCCCTGGGCTTCATGGGCATGGTGGCCTGCCAGGAATTGCGGGTGAACCTCCCCAACGCCCTGCCGATTTACCTGATGGGCCGCCAGCTGTGGGGCGACGAAACGCCCTTTGACGGCATCTGCCGGGATTACTTTACCGGCCTGTACGGCCATCACGCCGCCCTGGCGGAGGATTATTTCCGGCAGGTTTCCGCCCTGTGCGACACCGATTACGCCAACGCCAACGGCCCCCGGCTGCGCCCCGATCTAACGGAAAGGTACCGAGAAATCGCCCGCCTGTCCCGGGAGACGGAGCAAAAGGCGCCGTCGGAAGGCGATCCCATCCTTGCGCGGTTCCAAAGCGTTTTGCGGCAAAACGCCGCTTACGCCGACGCCGTGGCGGCGCTGACGGCAGGAAATGAAACAGCCGAGCAAGCCGCCTGCGACCAGTTCCTTCACATCATCCGGGACAGGGAAAAAACCTGGCCCGAGGATTACGACGTATACCGGGCCGTGGAGGTAACGAGCCGGTATACGGGCCTGACCCCCACCCCCCAACCGACCGAAGAAAGAGATGTGAGCGTATGAGTCAAAAAGCCATCAAGGTGAAACGGAACCCCATCCAGCAGAAGAACTGGGTGAAGCTGAACCTGTGGTGCTGGGCTTTCGTTTCCCTGACGCTGATCTTCTACGTGCTGTTCCAGGGCTACCCGATCCTGTGCTCGGTGTACTACTCCCTGTTCAACTGGAGCGGCATGACCAGCAGCATGACCTACGTGGGGCTGGATAACTACAAAAACCTGCTGAACGATTCCCTGTTCTGGGGCGCGTTCAAAAACAGCTTCCGCTACATGATCATGGTGGTGCCGCTGGAAGTGATCATTTCCCTGTTCTTCGCCTACCTGCTCAACGACGAAAAGCTGAAATGCCGCACGGCCTACCGCGTGTCGCTGTTCGTGCCGGTGGTGGTCACGGCGTCCATCGTGGGTATCGTGATGGTGTTCATCTGGTCCTCCAACGGCATCATCAACAACATCCTGACCAAGCTGCATTTCATCGATAAAAACATCAACTGGCTGGGCAACGCCACCTACGCCATGAAAACGGTGGTCATCGTATCGGTGTGGAAGGATATGGGCACCTACATGATCTACTGGCTGGCCGCCCTGCAGGGCGTGCCCAACGACGTCATGGAGGCCGCCAGCGTGGATGGCGCCACCCGCACCCGCACCTTCTTCAGCGTCGTGGTGCCCATCATCGCCCCCACCGCCGGCATCATTCTGATCCTGTGCACCATCAATTCCCTGAAGGCCTTCGACCTGATCCAGACCCTGACGGGCGGCGGCCCCTTCTACGCCACCGACGTGATCGCCACGTTCGTATACCGCACGGCGTTCACATCCGATATGGGCCTGCCCCGGTTCGGCTACGCGTCGGCCGCCGCCACCATGTTCGGCGTGGTGGTCATCATCATCGGCGCGGTGCTGAACGCCCTCAAGGGCAGATTGCAGAAAATGCAGTAAGAAAGGAGGAAACGTATTATGGTAGCCGATCGTCCCATCGCCAAGAAGCGCATGAAAGCCATCCCCATCAGCCGCGTGCTGACCCATGCGGTGCTGATCCTGTTTTCCATCGTTTTCCTGTATCCCATCGTGTGGACCATCATTTCCTCCTTCAAGCCCCAGGCGGATTTCTTCAAGGAGCAATTGGCGCTGATCCCCTCCTCGATGACCTTTGAAAACTACGTTCGGGTATGGGGCCGCGCCAACTTCGCCGTGTATTTCCTCAATTCCGTCGTCGTAACGGTGTTTTCCGTGCTGCTGGTGCTGATCATGACCAACATGGCGGGCTACGTGCTGGGCCGCTACAAATTCGTGGGCCGCAGCGCGCTGATGGGCATTTTCCTGTCCTCCATCTGCATCCCGCTGGTATCCACCCTGATCCCGGTGTATCAGATCGTGAAGGGGGCCGGGCTGCTGGGCACCCGGCTGGGCCTGATCCTCTCCGGCGCGGGCGGCGCCCACGTGGTGTTCCTGCTGCTGTTCTCCAGCTACTATTCCACCGTGCCCAACGAATTGGAGGAGGCGGCCAAGATCGACGGCTGCGGCTTCATGCGCACCTTCGTCAACGTGATGATGCCCCTGTCCTCCCCCATTTCCACCACGGTGATCATCATGGAATCCCTGTGGACGTGGAACGCCTTCCAGCTGCCCCTGATCCTGACCCTGAACAACCCCGCCGCCCGTACCCTGGCCGTTGGTCTGTACGCCTTCAAGGGTGAAAACACCGTGGACTGGACCGGCATCTGCGCCGGCGGCGCCATCGCCATGGTGCCCATCATCATCGTGTTCATCGCCTTCCAGAAGTTCTTCATCAACGGCATGGCCGGCGCCGTTAAGGGATGAGCCGCCGATTGTCGCCTGTGGCGACATTAAATCGGCGGCGAATTCAGCCGAAAGGGAGCAAGCTCCCCATGAAGGGGAGTTGCGACCATTGAGGCTGCGGGAGGACCTCGGACAGCCGCCTGCTGCGTATGAACCGCCGATCGTCACTCTCCACCCCATTCCCACGTTTCTATGAGCACCCTGATGCTCAGAATATAATTAAAGGAGGAAACCCCATGAAGAAATTATCCCGGATGATCCTGGCAGCGCTGATGGCGACCATGATGCTGATCAGCTGCATGAGCTTCGCCGCTGCGGAAGAACCCATCACCCTGCGGGTGTACGACTGGTCCGACTCGACCCGGGCCTACCGCGACAAGTTCCATGAAGAATTCATGGCCAACAACCCCGATATCATCATCGAATATACCCAGCTGACCATCGACCAGTTCAACAGCACCGTGGTGCAGGCCATTATCGACGGCACCGGCCCCGACCTGTTCCCCGTGCCCACCACATTGAACCTGACCACCGCCGTGAACGAGGGCTGGTTCCTGCCCCTGGAGGACTATCTGCCCCAGGAATTCCTGGACACCTTCCTGGAAGGCACCCTGGCCGAGGGCGTGCAGCGCAAGAACGGTGTGCTCTACACCCTGCCCGAATCCGGCTCCCTGAGCAACTCCATGTTCTTCTACAACAAGGATATCCTGGCTGAGGCGAACGTGGAAGTGCCCAAAACCTTCGAGGATTTCCGCGCCGCCTGCAAGACCATCACCGAAAAGGGCGCGGGCCAGTACTACGGCCTCATCGAGGGCGGCAACCAGGGCAACCGCTGCGATATCCTGCTGCGGGCGCTGATCCAGGCCGCCGGCGGCAAGATCTCCATCAACAGCCGGGCCTTGACCGTGAACGGCAAGGTGCCCTATGACACCGAAGAAGTGAAGGCCGCCGTGGAATTGCTCCAGGGCATCGTGGAGGATGGCAGCCTGTACCCCGACACCGCCTCCATCTCCGCCCCCGAAGCCCGCGAGCTGTTCGCCCAGGGCAAGGCCGCGTTCCTGTGCCAGGGCCTGTGGTGCATCGGCACCTGGGCCAACGATCACCCCGAGCTCAACTACGGCGTCATGACCGTGCCCAAGGGCGCCGATAACGGCTACACCGCCAACGTGGAAAGCATCCCGTGGATGGGCATCTACGCCAAGTCCGCCCACCCCGAAGCCGCCGCCCGCTACCTGCAGGCCCTCTACGACACCGAAACCTACCACTACCAGGCCGACGTGGTGAAGTCCGGCTCCTACGTGTCCGTCATCAAGGGCGTCAATGAAGCCAACATGGTGGATCCCGTCATGAAGGAATATTACGAAGCCGCTTCCCAGTGCATCGACATTCCCATCGCCACCAGCCGGGACGTGAAATTCTATGATTTCTACTCCACGGTGGTCAGCGCCACCCCCTCCCTGGCCAGCATCGCCCAGGGCATCCTGAGCCAGGCCATCGATTCCCCCATGGATTACCTGACCATGCTGACCAACGCTGAAACCGCCGCCTGGCAGGCCGCCTGCCAGCAGGTGGGCGTCGATTTCGCCGAGCTGGAATTCAGCAACTGGGTCGCCGGCCAGCCCTACACCGACGCCGATTACGCCGCACTGCAATAAGCCTTCGTTTCGGCATACCCATTCAACGTGGATTCGCCGTGGAAGCGAGCCGGGGAATCCGGCCCTTCCACGGCCTTCTTTTTCCCTGCAACCCACAAGAGGTGCATGATGAAGATTGGATTTTTGACCAACGCGCTGGTGGAGCAAGCCCGCCGCAGCCAGGAAGGAACGTTCGACACCCTGCCCGCCGTGGCCGCCTGGGCGGCCGACCAGGGCTTTGAGGATCTGGAATGCGGGCCCATGCTGCCCTTGGATCGGGCGGCTTTCGAACAAGTGCTGCGGGAGGGCCGCATCGGCATATCGGCGCTGATCTACTGCCGCAATTACCTGAGCACCGACAAAAACGAGGCGGACGGCCACCTGGAAGAACTCAAAAAACGCATTGCCTTCGCCGGGGCGCTGGGCATCGAAAAGGTGGTCACCTCCACCGGCATCGACAAGCGCATCGAGGAAGGCATCTACGATCGGGACCCCGCCGTCAAGGACCGGGGCAACATGATCCGCCGCATCCCGGCGCGCAGCCTGGACCGAGTGGTCGATCTGTTCGGCCCGCTGGTGGATCTGGCGGAAAAAAACAATGTGAAGCTGTGCTTTGAAAACTGCCCGCTGATGGGCAACATCGCCATTTCGCCGGTGATGTGGCAGCGCATTTTCGAGCGGCTGCCCAGCGATCACATCGGCCTGGCCTACGACCCCAGCCACCTGGTATGGGAAATGATCGATCCCTACGGCCCCATCCGGGAATTCGCCCCCCGCATTTTCCACGTGCACGCCAAGGACGCCCGCATCGACCGGGCGCGGCTGATGCGCACCGGCATCCTGACCGATTTCAGCTGGTGGCAGTATGTGATCCCCGGCCGGGGCGAGCTGAACTGGCACACCATCCTGACGGAATTGAAGGCCGTGGGCTTTGACGGCACCATCAGCCTGGAGCACGAGGACGAGGCCTTTGCCGGCAGCGTTTCCGCCGTGCAGCAGGGGCTGATCGCCTGCAAAGCGTATTTGACCGGCATCCTGCAGGAAATTTAAGGGAGATGGAGAAAACTATGATTCGTATCGGCATCATCGGCTGCGGCAGCACCATCGGCATCGCCCGCAGCCACATCCGGGCTTACGCCTGCTGCAAGGACGCCGTGATCACGGCGGTTTACGATCTGCTGGAAGGCCGGGCGGAGGGCTATATCCGCGACATGCGGCTATCGGACGCGAAGGCCTGCGCAAGCCTGGAGGAATTGTTTTCCCTGTGCGACGCGGTCAGCATCTGCACGCCCAACTGCACCCACGTGGATCTGACCGTGGCGGCGCTGAAGGCGGGCAAGCACGTGCTGTGCGAAAAGCCATTCGCCCCCACGCCCGCGGAATGCGACCAGGCCATCCGCTACGCCAAGCTCTGCGGCAAGGTGGCCATGATCGGCCTGTGCTACCGGGATATTCCCGGCCTGGTTTACATGAAGCAGCTGATCGACGAGGGCAAAATGGGCCGGATCTTTTTTGCCCGGCAGGAGCAGGGCGGCGACCGCATCGCCTCCCCCCAGGTGAAGCTGGAATGGCGCATGCAGAAGGATCTGTCCGGCCCCGGGGCCCTGGCGGATTTCGGCAGCCACATGATGGATATCTGCGATTATTTGCTGCGGGATTCCTGCGGCCCCATCGAGGAGATCACCTGCATGCAGACCACCTGCATCGAGGAAAGGGAAATCATCGGCAAGCCGGGCAAAACGGGCCCCGTCACCAACGACGACGTGGCCTGCTGGATCTGCCGCACCGAAAGCGGGACCTTATATAATTTCACCGCCAGCCGCATCGGCGCTTCCTTCGTGCTGGAAATCGTGGGCGAGGGCGGCAAAATGATCTTCCACGGGGACAAGCCCTTCGAGCTGACGCTGCAATGCAAAGAGAAAAACGGCGGCTACGCCCAGCAGCCGCAGGCCGTGCCGGTGCCGGAAAGCTGCTACGGCGCCGATCCTAACGCCCCCCGCACGCCCTTTGAAATCAATTTCTATTACGAGATCCGGCAGTTCCTGGACGCCATCCAGTGCGGCCGGGACACCCAATTGACCCTGGAGCGGGGCCGCTACATCCAAGCCCTGATCCAAACGGCCCAGGACGCCGCCGACTGCGGCGAAACCGTGCCCGTGGACGCGGAAGGATAAGGAGGGACCCCCATGAAATTAGGCGGGCACTGCGTGCTCTTCGGCCCGGCCATCGCTTCGGATACGGAGGGCGTCATCAACAAATTGGCCTTCGCCGGCGCGGAAGGCTGCGAACTGGGCGAAAGGTTTTTCCCATTGGAGCAGCGGGCGCTTTTGACCGGCGTTCTGGATCGCCATCACGTGGCCCTGGCGGGGCTGCACTGCAACAATCTGCTTTTGCCCGATCTGATCCACGCCCCCGAAAAGGCCCGGGCGGCCCTGCGCAAAACGGCGGAATTCGTATCGGCCCTGCCGGAGAAAAACGTGATCGCCTCCGGCGGCACCGGGGAGGCCCCCGACGTCCTGCAGCAAAGGACCCTGGAGGCCGGCAGCAGCCTGCCGGAGCTGCACGACCCGGAACAGGTGCGCCTGCTGGCGAAAAACCTGAACGCCATCGTACGGGAAATCAAACGGGATTTCGGCGTGCAGGTGCATTACCACAACCACAGCTGGGAATTTGCCGACGGCGGCCTGATCTGGCTGACGATGGCCGAAGAAGCGCCGGATCTGTGCTTTGCCCTGGATACCGGCTGGGCCGCCATGTCGGGCTACGACCCAGTGGATTTGATGAATCGCTACCCCGGGCGCTTCCGCTATGTGCATCTGCGGGATTACGCCCCCTGCGATCAGCCGACCCGGCAAAAATTCATCGACGTGCACAAGGGCTTCATCAGCCTGGGCACCGGGGCCATGGGCTACCCCCGGCTCATGCGCAAGCTGCACCGGGAATTGGGGGAAAACGGCTGGGCCATCGTGGAATACGAGATCGGTAATTTTGATGAAAACAGCTATTTGAAGGCCATCAGCTATTTAAAGGGCATACGGGATATGCTGTAAGCCCCATCCTGCCACAGAAAGAGGGATATGCCATGGCGGCCACAACGGGCACGAACAACGGGATCATAAAACAGCAAAACCTGGAAGCGGTGAAGCTGATGCTGTACCGCCACGCGCCCATTTCCCGGGCGGAAATTGCCGCGCAGCTGGGCCTGACACCGGCCACCATCACCAACATCACCGCCGATCTGATCGCCCAGGGCACCGTGGAGGAATTGAAGGATGAAACGCCTGCCGCCACCGCCGCCCGCGGCACCGGCCGCAAGCCGATCCTGCTGGACCTGCGGGCCGATTGGCACACGGTGCTGGGCGTATCGCTGGGGCGCGACGCCACCCGGTTCAGCCTGTGCGATATGCGCGGCGGCGTGCTGGCCCAGGGCACCTTCGAGGTGATGAGCGACGATTACGGCGTCATGCTGCATCAATTGCAGGGCATCCTGAGCCTGATCCATCAGCAGTACGCCGCGCTGTGGGATAAGCTGCTGGCCATCGGCTTGTCGATCCCCGGTATTGTGAATTGCCACACCGGCAGGGTGAAAAACCACGGCAGCGAGCGCCTTTCCTGGCGCAATCAGCCCCTGGCGGATGAAATCAGCCGCTTCACGGGCCTGCCCGTGCGGATCGAAAACAACGTGCGGGCCCGCAGCTGCGCCATCGGCCTGTTTTACCCCGAATTGCTGGAAAAGGAAACCAGCTTCGCCCTGTGCCACGTATCCTTTGGCATTGCCTGCCCCTTCGTGCTGAGCAACCGGATGTTCCGGGGCGAGGACGCCGCCGCCGGCGAGATCGGCAAAATGGTGCTGGTGCCCAAGGATCCGACCCCCTGTGATTTTGCGCGGCCGGGCAGCCTGGAGGCCCTCGCCAGCGTGCAGGCAATGCTGCGGCAATGCCGCCAAGCCTTCGCGAACGGCGAAACGACCCTCCTGACGGAGTGGAAAAAGGACCCCCAGGATTGGCGATTGCCGGATCTATTGCAGGCCCAGCGGCAGAACGATCCCCTGGTGTGCCGCGTCCTGGAGGACGCCATGTTCTACGTGGGGATCGCGCTGGCCAATATCGTGGATATCATCAACCCCCACCTTGTGCTGCTGAACGGCGAAGTATTCACCAATCCCCAAAACGCCCAGGCGGTGGAGCGCTCCCTCCTGGCCCACGCCTTCCTGCCGGACGACGATCCGCTGCGGGTGGTGCCGGTGGATATGAGCGAATACGCCGGCTCCATCGGGGCCGTGGCCTGCTGCATCGAGAAATACTTCCTTCGGGGATAAGGCGAAACAGCGAGCATAAAACCCGAACAATTCCGTCATCCCGCGTGAAGCGGAATAAGAATTCCGCTTTAATTCGCAGGTTGTCAAAAACCCGGGATGCATCGAAGGGCCGCAGCCCTTCGATTTCATTCCGCAGGCGGCGGCGTGTACGTCGCCGAGGAGCGGCTGAAAGCCGCTTCCGCTATCCATTTCCGGCCGCGAAAATCGGGTTTTTGGCCTCCTTAGAGGTCGAAAACCCATTTTTGCAGGAAATGGATGTTCCGAATCAAAGAGGAATCCTGATTCCGCTTTGATTCGCAGGTTGTCGAAAATGCTTTTTCGACAACCTGAATGGCGTGGAACCCCGTTCTGGATGCGGGATTTCACGCCGTTTTTTTCGTGGAATGGCAGGCTCAGCCCACGGGCAGCACGTCGTCGTCATCGAGGGGAAAAACGTCCTCCACGTCGGGCGCTTCGTCCGGGTCCTCCGCTTCTTCCGTTTCATGACGGGGAAACAGGGGCTCGCTGAGGACGGAATCGGCGTCATCTTCCTCGGGGATGGGGCCGGCTGCTTCTTCCGTTTCCTCCTCCTGCGCGTCGGGCACGGTGAATACAAACTGGGCCAGGGGGTCGATGGCCGCTTCAGAGGGTTCATCGTCCAGGGCCGGGGCGGCCGCCGCTTCCGCTTCGGCTTCGTCTTCCGCGGCCGGGGCAGGGTCGATCAGGCCCAAGGCCGCCTTCCATTGATCGGCTTCCCGCCGCAGGGTTTCGACGTCGGCGTCATGGGCCGTTTGCAGCTGGTCCAGGTCGTCCTTGGCCTGCACGTACAGGGATTGCAGCACGGCGTACTGCCGGGCCAGGTCGGCCTTTTCCAGGGCGATGCCGTGGTTTGCCCCGTTCAGGGTGCAGATCCAGATCCCGCAACCAACGAGCGCCGCGCAAAGTAACACTGTGAAAAACCGGTTCATCTGTCATCACTCCTTCAAGGCATAAATTGACCCGGAACGCGCCAAAATATGCCCGGGAAATCGGTGGAAGGAGGATGTATTTCATGGAAAAAAAGCAGCGATCCTGGCAGCGCAGGGGCATTTTTGCCCTGGTGAGCACCCGCCCCGAGGGGGAGGGACTGATCCGCTACGACGGCTTCACCGACGACGAGGAGGAGCCGACGGAGCCGGGTCAAGAGTGAGCGCAGCGGGATCGATCATATGAGAAAGTCAAGAAATGATCCGGGATTTCCTTTTGGGTTTCTCGGAAAGCGGGGGTGAACTCCGGAAAAATCCTATCTTCCCGCTCGGCCCGAAGGGACGAGAAAGGGGCCGCCGGGAAGCTTGCTTCAGCAGCATGGGCGTGCCATTTGGCACGCCCATGCGATGTATCTCCAAAGAGCGGTTTCTCCCACCCGTTTCGTTTCAACACGGCAGGGTGGACAGGAAATCTTCCTTGATTTCGTCCAGGCGGTTATAATCCATGGCGTCCACGTAATAGCGCTCCAGCGCGTCGTGCTTTTGCTTGGCCTGGGCCAGGGCCTCGATGGCTTGGTTCAGTGTCAGGTCGTACACCGCTTTATCGAAGGCCAGCCGGGGCCCCTCGGCGCGCAGGATATCGGCGTCCAGGTCGGGGGTGAAGGCCGGGGCGTCCATCAGGACGGCGGTGGTAAAGAGGGCGCCGCCCACTTGCACGTGGGCCAGGCAGGCGGCGTCAAGGGGATCGTGGCAGGCCAGGCGGCGGACCCGCCCCCGGCGGGCGGAATCCAGCAAGGGCAGCAGCAGGGCGTGCGCGTCAAAGCCCCATGGCGCGTCGATGCAGTATACCGTGTCGGTGAGGATGGAATCGATCTCCTGCAGCACGCCCTTCCAGGTGATGGCCTGGGCGAAAACGCGGCTGCCGTCGCCCTCCGGCCCGGCGGGCAGCAGCGACTGCAATTCCCTTTCCAGCGCCCGCCGCGATTTGGGGGCAAAGGCCCGGTCGTACACCGCGGCGGCGTCGGCCCGCAGCGCTTTGGCGGCGGTCAGATATCGGTAAGCCTGGGCGTAACAGCCGGCGATTTCCCGGTTGAGGGCTTCGATGGCGTCCGCCTGGGCGGAAAGCTGCTTTTCATCCAGGCAAACGCCCAGGTTCAGGATGCCGTCCTTGGCCCCCGGCGCACGGGGGTCGACGATGTGGGGCGCGGTACCATCCAGGATCAGGAAGCCGGAAGCGGATACCGCGTCCAGGGAATCGGGGTCGCCGGAGCAATGGTAATAGCTGACGTCGCCGCCCTGCCGCTCCAAGCGCGCGCCGACGGCCTTCATCAGCGTGCTTTTGCCCACGCCGGGGCCGCCCTTCAGGATCACTGTGCGCGTCGCCTTGGCGCGCAGATCCTCAAAAAAGCCCATAAACCCGGCGCAGGTGTTGCTGCCGGGAAACAAATGCCGGATGCGTTGGTTTGCCATGGTCATGCCCTCCTTCGATTTGCGGATATTGGAGGGTATGCGGCAGGGGGCCAACGCAGAACGGAAGAACAGAAGCGAATCGTGGTGAAAATGTAACAAGATACTTTTGATATCCCATAAAGAACGTGCAGACGAGTGGGAACCCGCTCGTTTTTTCTTGCGTCCGGCGTCAATATCCGGTATAATGAACAGCGAATGAACCGCAGGAGGACGCTATGCCGGATCGCCAGGACGCCCCGATGGGCCAGCAAATCGAAGCCGTGATGGAAGAAACCATTTTCCGCAACGAGGAAAATGGTTATTCTGTGGTGCAGATGCGGTACGGCCGGGAGAGCGTGACGGTGGTGGGCACGCTGCCCGCCCTGGCCGCCGGGGAGCAGGTGATCCTGGAGGGCGCGTGGGTGGAGCATCCCCAGTACGGCAAGCAATGGAAGGCCACCCGATGCGAGATCCAAAAGCCCACCACCCTGCTGGGCATCGAACGATACCTGGGCAGCGGGCTGATCCACGGCGTGGGGCCGGCGACGGCCAAGCTGCTGGTGGCGGAATTCGGGAAGATGACGCTGGACGTGCTGTCGGAGCATCCGGAAAGGCTGACGGAGGTACCGGGCATCGGCAAAAAAAGGGCCCGGCAGATCGCCGATTCGTTCCGGGAGCAGTACGCCGCCCGGGAAGCCATGATTTTTTTGCAGTCCTACGGTGTGCCGCCCTCCCTGGCGGTGAAGATCAGCCGGGTGTACGGCGCGGACGCCCAGCGGAAGATCCGGGAAAACCCCTATCGGCTGATGGACGACATCGAGGGTGTGGGCTTTTTGACGGCGGATCGCATCGCCCTGTCCCTGGGTATCCCGCCGGACAGCGAATACCGGCTGCGGTCGGGGCTGAAATACGTGCTGATGGAGGCCGCGGCGGGGGAGGGACACACCTATCTGCCCAGGGCCGATTTGCTGACCGCCGCCGCCAAGGCGCTGCGGGTGACGCCGGAGGCGCTGGAGCATCACCTGGACGCGCTGCTGTTCGCCCGGGAAATCATCGCCATGGATGTGGACGGCGGGGAGGCCATGCTGCTGTCGCCGTATTTTTACGCGGAAAAGGAAATCGCCCGGTATCTGAAATTGCTGATGGGCGCGGCCCAAACGGCGGCGGCCCCGGCGGTGGAGGCGCAGATCCGGGATTTTGAGCGGGAAAACCGCATTCAATTCAGCGCCAACCAGCGCCGGGCGGTGGGGGAGGCCGTGCGGCAGGGCCTGCTGGTGATCACCGGCGGGCCGGGCACAGGCAAAACCACGATCATTAACTGCATCCTGTCGCTGCTGGGGCAGGGGGTGCTGCTGGCCGCGCCGACCGGCCGGGCGGCCAAGCGCATGAGCGAGGCCACCGGCCATGAGGCCAAAACGCTGCACCGGCTGCTGGAATTTGCCGGGGAGGAAGGAAAATTCCAGCGGGACGAGCAAAACCCCCTGGACGCCTCCTGCGTGATCGTGGATGAAATGAGCATGGTGGATGTATTCCTGATGCGGTCGCTGCTGCGGGCCCTGCGGCCCGGCACCCGGTTGATCCTGGTGGGGGATGCCGATCAATTGCCCTCCGTGGGGGCGGGCAACGTGCTGGGGGATATCCTGCAAAGCGGGGTGATCCCCTCCGTCAGGCTGACGGATATTTTCCGCCAGTCCGAAGAAAGCCTGATCGTGCTCAACGCTCACCGGATCAACCACGGGGAAGCGCCCATCCTGAACCGGAAGGACAGCGACTTTTTCTTTGAGCGCCGGCCCTTCGCCGAGGACGCGGCGGAGGCCATCGTGGGCCTGTGCGCCAGGCGCCTGCCGGCGTTTTTGCATTCCGACGCCCCGGCCCGGGATATCCAGGTGCTTTCCCCCACCAAAAAAGCCGGCGCGGGGGTGCACCAGCTGAACGCCATGCTGCAGGCGGCGCTGAACCCAGCCTCCCCCAGCAAGCGGGAAATGGTGTACGGCAGCACCGTGTTCCGCACCGGCGACAAGGTGATGCACATCCGCAACAATTACCAGCTGCCCTGGCACGCCGATAACGGCGAGGAGGGGGAGGGCGTGTTCAACGGGGACGTGGGGTTCATCACCCAGGTGGATACGGAGGACCGGGTGGTCACCGTGCGCTACGATGAGGAACGCACCGTGGAATACGATTACCAGCAGTTAGAGGAATTGGAGCTGGCTTACTGCCTCAGCGTGCACAAAAGCCAGGGCAGCGAATTCCCCTGCGTGGTGATGCCGGTGGTGGGCGGCCCGCCCCGGCTGCTGACCCGGAATCTGTTTTACACCGCCCTCACCCGCGCCCGGAAGCTGGTGGTGCTGGTGGGCAAGGAGGACGCCATCGCCGCCATGGTGCGCAACAATCACATCGCCGCCCGCTACACCACCCTGACCCAGCGCCTGCGGGAGGAGCTGGGCGGCTGATGCCCGCCCCAAGCAACCTGTCGAAAAACCTCGGAATGCATCAAAAGGGCCTCGGGCCCTTCCAGACTATCGACAAACCCCAGGGATGCATCGAAGGGACCACCGTCCCTTCGATTTCATTCCGCAGGCGGCGGCGTGTACGTCGCCGCGGAAGCGGCTGAAAGCCGCTTCCGCTATCCAGTTCCGGCCGCGAAAATCGGGTTTTTGGCCTCCTTGGAGGGCGAAAACCCATTTTTGCAGGAAATGGATGTTCCGAATCA
>JAFUXH010000085.1 GCA_017470945.1 Clostridia bacterium
CCAGATGATCAACTACCTGGCAGAACTGGTAGAAAAATATCCGATCATCTCTATCGAAGACGGCCTGGCAGAAGACGACTGGAAGGGCTGGGCTGCCCTGACCAAGAAGCTGGGCGATAAAGTGCAGCTGGTTGGCGACGACCTGTTCGTGACCAACACCGAGCGCCTGTCGAAGGGCATCGCCCTGGGCTGCGGCAACAGCATCCTGATCAAGCTGAACCAGATCGGTTCCGTGTCCGAAACCCTGGAAGCCATCAAGATGGCCCACAAGGCCGGCTACACCGCCATCGCTTCCCACCGCTCCGGCGAAACCGAGGATACCACCATCGCCGACCTGGCCGTGGCCCTGAACACCTGCCAGATCAAGACCGGCGCTCCCTCTCGGTCCGAGCGCGTGGCCAAGTACAACCAGCTGATCCGCATCGAAGAGCAGCTGGGCAACTGCGCCGTGTATCCCCAGATGAACGCCTTCAACGTGAAGAAGTAATTCGTTTTTTCTGTAAATTCAGAGCCCCTGCGTGTAAAAACGCAGGGGCTTTTCTTGCGGTAAGCGATCAATCGTGTTATACTTTTTTTCGAAAGGAGGGTGATCCCATGACCCCCGTATTGATTTGCTATGCCAAATGCACCACCTGCCAGAAGGCCAAAAAGTGGCTGGAGAGCCAGGATATCGCCTTTGAGGAGCGCCCCATCAAGGAACAAAACCCCACCGAAACGGAATTGCGGGCGTGGCGCGAACGCAGCGGGCTGCCCTTGCGGAGATTTTTCAACACCAGCGGTATGCTGTACCGGGATATGGAATTATCCAAGAAGCTGCCGGATATGACGGAGGAAGATATGCTGCGGCTGCTGGCGTCCGACGGGATGCTGGTGAAGCGTCCCCTGCTGATCAGCGACCGTCAGGTGCTGGTGGGGTTCAGGGAAGCGGAATGGACCCAGGCGCTGAAAAAATGAGGAAATCTTTTATAACGGTCAAGGAGAGTGAAACGTGAAAAAGCTGCTCAGCTTGTTGTGCGCCGCGGCGCTGTTGTGCTGCACGGCGGTCCCCGCCGCCCCGGCGGAGGAATTGCCCGGAAAAATCAGGGCGGCGAAAAAAACGACGGCCACCCCCCAGCCCGCCAAGAAGAAAACCCCAAAGCCCACCGCTGCGCCGGCCCCCGCCATCACCGTATCCATGGAGGATGTGGTGCAATTGGGCACGGCGTATTGCAGGGTCCGGCGGGAGGGCAAGATCGAAACGCTGCCCACGGTCAGCTTGATTTTTGCCCAGAACGTGCCGGAGGATCACAAGCTGGCCATTGTGAACGCCCCGCGCCTGGGGCGGGCCACCATGCGCGAGGGCCCGTCGGTGAAAACCGCCATGTTTTACACCTGCTACGCCGGGGTGATCGCCGTGGTGCTGAAGGTGGGCAAGAGCTACACCCGCATCAATTATCAGGGCGTGGAGGGGTATGTGAAAACCAGCAGCCTGCTGTTTTACGGCGGGGAAAATGTGAAAAAAACCGCTCCCGGCGTGCTGAGCTACAATGGAAAAACCACCGGCCGCACCACCATCAACCTGCGCAACCAGCCCGACAGGAAAAGCATCGTCGTGGCCTCCTGGCCCACCGGCACCGAGGTTACCATTCTGAACCATAAAAATGGCTGGTACGAGGTGGAAGCCCGGGGTATCCGGGGCTACGTGATGGAAGAATACGTGACGAAACAGGCATCCAAATAAACGAGACGATTGCAGATTCAAAAGAGTGAAAACATATATTGTTTTTCATCGGGGTGGATGATATTTGTTTTTATGAAAATTGCCGGTTCTGCGGGCGGATAATATCCGCCCCTACGGAATGCTTGTCTTAATATGGATCTTTTCCTTTCTTCCAGCTTAGCCTGAAGGGTTGAGAAAGGAGTCGACAACAATATTTCCTAAGAAATACGGATGCGTCAATTTGACGCATCCGTGTGAAGCGGGCGGATAATATCCGCCATTACTGAAATTTACCCATTCAACGGGCGGATAATATCCGCCCCTACGGAAACGTTTATCTCAATACGGTGCCTCCCCAACCTCCCCGCTCGGCCCGAAGGGACGAGAAAGGGGCAGCCAACAGGATTTCTTAAGATGCGCGGATGCGTCATATTGACGCAGACGTGCGAAGCAACTCCGCTCGGCCTTTAGGCCGAGAAAGGGTCAGCCAACAGGATTTCTTAAGCAGCGCGGATGCGTCATTTTGACGCAGACGTGCGAAGTAACTTATAGTTGCAGATCCTGGGCTTCAAAGCGGCGGGTGGATATGCGCCAGCTGAGCAGCGTGGTCCCCAGGAAGAACACAAGGCCGCACAGCAGGAACAGCAGCTTGGCTCCCATGTGCTGGGGATCGGGGGTATCCAATTGGTCCCGCACGAAGGGCACGGCATAGGTGGCCACGATGGCCAGCACGATGTACACAAACACCGCGATGGTGGCTTTCACAAATGGCACGCCCACCTTGCGGATATCCCGATACCAGGCGGGGAAGAAAAGCAGGTTGAACAGCCCGAACAGGATCAGCCCCTCGCCAAACAGGGCCACGTTGGCATCCATGCCCGCCTCGTTGGGGGCGGTGCTGATGCGCGTTTTGATCAGCGCGAACACGGCGCACAAAAGCAATTGCAGCACTTCCAGGCATACGCACAGCCCGATGCGGCCGGCCACGGCCTGGCGCCGGGATACGGGCAGGGTAAGGGTGAAGGCGACGTCGTGGTTTTCCCGGCCCGAGGTGCAGATGAAAAAGATGCCCAGCGTCATGTAAAAAAAGCTGACGGTATAGGGATAATTGGGAATCAGGATCAGGGTGCCCAGCCCCAGCATGATCAGCGCCGCCGGGTGGAGGCACAGGGTCCATTCTTTTTTCAGCAGCTTCACGGCGTATCGTCCTCCTTTTCCAGGTGGATCATGATTTCATCCAGCGTGGGCACCCGCCCCTGATCGGGGCCGTCGGCGGCGCGGATCAGCACGGTGGCCCCATCCCGGGTGGGGCATACGCCCAGGGTCAGGGCGCTCAGGGCGGCGGGCACGGGGCCGTCGCAGGCGATCAGCCGGTAATCGGCGGCGAAATCCCGGTAGGGCCGGTCGGCGGCGATGCGGCCCTGGCGCAGGAAGATGATCCGGTCGGCGCACTTTTCTAGGTCCGACGTCACGTGGGTAGAGAACAGGATGGTTTTGCCCGCCTGGCGCAGGGAGAGGAAGATTTCGATCAGTTCCTCCCGGGATACGGGGTCCAGCCCGCTGGTGGGCTCATCCAGGATCAGCAGCTCCGCCCCGTGGGACAGGGCCAGCGCCAGGGCGTACTTGATTTTCATGCCGTTGGATAGGGCGGCGGGGGTTTTGCTGTCGTCCAGCTGGAATTTTTGCATGTACTTTTCGTAGGCCGCCTGATCCCACTGGGGGTAGAAGGAGGCGCACACCCGGGTGATGGTTTTCAGCTTCTTCATGGTGTAGTAGCTCATCCCGGCGGAAACGAAGCCCACCCGGCGCTTGATTTCATCGGCGTGTTCCCCCATGCTCAGGCCGAAAAAGCGCACTTCCCCCGCGTTGGGGCGCAGGAAGGTCAAAATGGCGTTGAGGGTGGTGGTTTTTCCGGCGCCGTTCCGGCCGATGAAGCCGGTGATGGTGCCCTCCTTGAGGGTGAAGGATACGTCCTCCAGGCGGAAGGAATCGTAATATTTGCACAGCCCCTGCACGCTGAGGGGCGCTTTATTTTTCTGTGTCACGGTTCATCACCTCCATGGCTGTTACTAAAAATCGGGCGTCCATCAGCGCCAGGCCCCGTTCCTCATCCCCCAGCACCATCAATTGATCGCCGGGCTGAAGGTGGAAGATCCGCCTTGCCTTGACGGGGATCACGATTTGCCCCTTGTCGCCGATGGTGACCAGGCCGAACACATGCTTGCCCCGCAATTCGCCTTTGGCGCCTATGATGCTGTTGTCCACCAGCTCGTCCAGCGAAATATCCAATTCCTGGCTCAGCCGGCCGGCCAGGGCCAGGTCGGGGGCGCTTTCGTTGCTTTCCCATTTGGCGATGGTCTGGCGGGATACGCCGATGGCCTCCGCCAGGGCTTCCTGGGTCAAGCCCTTCTTTTTTCGGATATACTGAATATTCTCACCAATCATACTTTTCCCACCTCGGGCGCTATTATAGCATGGCCGCCCTGTTCCAGCAATTCACGAAAAGTGACAGAACCAAGAGAAAATGTTAAAATACGTTTCCATTTGGGGGGATACGCATTTTTGCCGGGCGGCGATTGACAAAACGGCAGGGCCGTGATATATGTTATTTGAAAAAGTGTGCCGTTTTGTCAAAGGAGGAAGCATAATCATGAAAAAGCTGCTGTCGCTGCTGATATGCCTTTGCCTGGCACTGCCCTGCGCCGGGGCATTGGCCGCCGGGGATCAGGACGCCCTGGCCCAGGCGTTCCGGCAAAAAGCGCAGTCCCTTCTGAACAACGTGCCGGAGGACAGCGTGCTGACCTGCACCCTGGCCCCCGCCGGAGACGCGCAGCCCATGATCGTTCAGGCAACGCAGGAGGCCGCCTGGCTGTCCTATCGGGGGCAAGCGTTTGAATTCCGCTATGCCGACGCGATGGGCATCGCGCAGGCGCTGCTGAGCGCTTCCGATTTTTCCCAGGCCGATCCCCAGGTGGTGCAGGAGATCCTGCGGCTTCTGTATGTGGATCTGATCATTCCCCACGTGAAAACGAGCGTCAGCCAGGAGGCGGGCCGGAAAACCATCGTGATTTCCTTCACAGCCCAGGATGTGGCCAAGGGCCTGGCCCGGTTCGGGGATCAGGTGCTGTCCTCCGAAAAGTACAGCGCCGTTCTGCTGCCCGTGATCGAATATTTTGCCCGGACGCAGGGTTACGAAGGGGATCTGCAGGCGGAATTGCCCGCCCAGTGGCCCCAGCTGAAGGAAAACCTGCTGAGCGTGAAAACGGACGAAAAAGTGGAGATTAAAATCGTAGAGCAAACAAAAAATAACGCGAAAGTGGTTGTTTTCAGCGGAATTTATTCAGAAAATGAAAATAAAGTGGAGATCAAAGGAAATTACACGGATCAGCCGGGCGGCTTTGCCCTGCACCTGAACGCCGCGGAAACCATCGGGGAAAGGAACAGCGAATGGGCTTCCCTGTCCCTGACGGGGAACAGGAAAACCGGCCACATCGACGGCACGCTGACCGTGCCCCCCAGCGGGGAATACCGGCTGACCGGCCATGTGGGCGGAAAGGGGATGCAATGCCAGGTGACCGGTCTCGTCAGCGATACCCTGCGCTGGATGGCCAACGTGAACGCGGCGGCGGCCAACGGGGTGGTCACGTCGAGTTGCACCGTCACGGTGGATCAAAACACCGTAGCGGCCCAATTGTATTGGAGCCCGGAAAGAAAGGCCTTGTCGGTGCACAACGTGGGTCAGCAGCTGGGCCTGACGCTCGATACCGACGGCCAGGGCCGATTCACCGCCGCCCTGATGGGGCCCTACCAGCAATTCGACGCCAAATTGACCGGGGTGGCGCGCGGCAACAGCCTGACGGCGCAGCTGAAGTATCTGGAACAGAACCGGCAGGTGTTTTTGGCCGATGTGAACGCCGTGGCGCAGCAGGATCAGCTGTCGCTCAACGCGGCGGTGGACGCCGGGCGGCAAAGCGGCGCGTTCAGCCTGGCCGTGGCGAAGAACGATTTCAACGCGTCCTGGCAGAGCGATACGGAGATGAGCGCCTTGACCGTGCAATGGAACGAACGCAGCCAGGTGACGCTGGCCCGGCTGGTGACGGGCAACGGCCGGTACAGCGGCTATGAAGCGGTATATGACGGCAGCACGGTTCAGTATCGCGACGCATACCGGTTCGTGTCCATCGTGCCGGAATTTGAAAGCGAAACGGCGCACGTGCTGAACGTGACAGAGACCGAAAAGCTGAATCCCCCCGCCCGGCACACAGCGGTGCGCACCGAATTGAAGGAAACGGAAACCACCTGGGCCATCGAAACCCGGGTGTTTGTGGAGGAAGAGGAAACGGCTTCGTGCTGCCTTACGTGCGCGCCCGCGGCGGAAACGGCCATGCTTCGCGATCAGGAGCCCATCCTGGTGGACGCCGCGTTCGTGCAGGCATTGATGAGCCAGCCGGCCGTGCCTGAAGAGTGAGAAGCACAAAAAAACAGGGTTTATTTTCCAAAACCCCTGTAAAAAATTTGATTTTTATGCAATAATGAGGTGTCGCCATTCGTTATGATAGCAGACGGTACCCCAAAGGGAGAACGGGCGGATGATATCCGCCCCTACGGAGGGTTATCATTCAACGGGCGGATGATATCAGCCCCTACGGAGGGTTTTCATTCAACGGGCGGATAATATCCGCCCCTACGGAGGGTTACCCATTCAACGGGCGGATAATATCCGCCCCTACGGAGAATTACCCATACAGCGGTACCTCACCAATCTTCCCGCTCGGCCTTTAGGCCGAGAAAGGGGCGGCCAGGAATATTACTTAAGAAGCACGGATGCGTCATTTTGACGCAGACGTGCGAACCAACTCAGAATGGGGGAATCATCATGCGGAACATCACGGGGAAATGGGGCGGCCTTCTGGCGGTATGCCTGCTGCTGATGGGGCTGGCGGTGCTGAGCGGCCCGGCGGCGGCCCGGGCGGATACCTACGCCACCTACGGCAACGCCATCACCGATACCACCTTCTACGTCACGGCGGCGGGGCCTGCCACGGTGACGCTGAGCCAGAGCGGCATGGGCCTGGTGGAGAAATATTACATTTACAATAACGCCACCACCAGCACCGAATACACCTACGCCCAGTACACCGTGCTGTATAAGGGCAATATGGATGTGTATTGGCAGCAGGGCGCCTTCTGGAATGAAAAAACCTGCGTGCTGAATTTCTACCGGGCGGACGAATACACCGTGCGGATACTGCCCACCAACGTGGTGAATATGCAGTCCAGCCAGATTTCCGTGTGGCGCAACAGCCAGTGGCTCACGGTGCCTGCCTGGTATGCCAGCGGCGTGCGCAACTGCACCATTTCAGCGTACAGCGCCCAGGAATTGGCCACCGCCACCCCCAAGCCCACCAAGAAGCCGACGCCCAAGCCCACCAAGAAGCCCACTGCTACCCCCACCGCCGAGCCGGTGATCACCGCCCCGGTGACGGTGATTTTCCAGGATATCGACGGCAACTACATGGGCTCCGACGTGCGGTACCTGACCCCAGGCAGCCACACGGTGAAGCCCGAGCGCACGTTCGCCAACTATAAGCTGGTGGGCAACGCCGCCTACTCGGTCAACGTGTATTACAACGGCACGGCCAGCCCCTCGTCGGTGATTTTCCTGTACCAGTATAACCCGCCCACGCCCAAGCCCACCGCCGCGCCGACCCGGAAGCCCACGGCCACGCCCAAGCCCACCAAGCGGCCCACCTCGGTGCCCATCAAGGGCAAAATCGTGACCCCCGTGGGGTGGGATACCCAGTTCAAGCCCGAAACGTCCAGCCACAACCCCCGGGGCATCGAATGGATCGGCCGCCTGGGCGACAATGACCGCTCCACCGTGTTCCGCTGGACCGTGTGGACCAGCGAATGGAAGGACGATATTCCCGAAATCACCGCCTATTTCAACGGCGACACGGTAGGCGCCATCGGCATCCGCAACGGCAATTGCTCCAGCGCCTCCAACTATAAGGCCGACGCCCGGGGCTACAATTGGAAGGTGCGGGTGTGGAATATGAACGGCAACCACTCCGATACCACCGTGACCCTGTCCGATTCCTTCAGCACCGAATATCAGGTGGTGGCGCTGAAGAAGGTCTATAAGAATGTGGATCGGATCGAGATTTTCCTGAATAAATACCGCATCGGCGGCACCAACACCAACAGCGTGGCCATCTCTGATATCCGGTTCTATACGGAGAAATAACGACGCGACATTTTGAACGAAAAAAGGCTGGCACGGAAATCCCGTGCCAGCCCTTTTTGTATGGAACGCATAGAAGAATCGAAGTCAATACCCGCTGTCTTTAGCGCTTTATTCGTTTGGCGTTTCCTGCTGGGTTGGCGCGCCGCCCTCGGGGCGCTGATGTTTGGGCGGCAGCTCGATATAACGCGTCCTTCTTTCCAGCAGCGTCAGCCACAGGGCGCAGCCGCCGCCCAGGGCGAAGGTCAGGATGCCCGGGGCGTTATCGGAAAACCTGTACCGTTCGTTGGCCAGCGCCGTCACCAGCACGCCCAGCGCCGTGGCGAACAGCCCCAGGGTCGACAGGACGCCCAGGGCCTTCAGGCGATCCGAGGAATCCCGGTACACCCGTTTTTCCATTTCCCGCGGCGCGGTCAGCCGGTAAAAAATCGCCGCGCCCAGCAGCACCAGCATCAGCAGCGACAGCATGGTCATAAGGGCTGTGAGCCGGGCCCCGCTGGCCGGGGCCGTCAGGCCGCCGTACAGGCACAGGGCAAGGGCGGCGATAAACAGCAGCAGCAGCGCGATCTTTCGTTTTTGATGCGCGTCGTCCGGCAGGTCTACCCGGTAATAATGGCCCACGTAGATCCGCTGAACGACCGTTTTTCCTTTTGCGTTGGAGGTTTGGATTTCGGCGTAATCCTCAAAAAAACGGTGGTACGCCTTTCTCTCGTTCTGCTTTGCCATGATCGCTCTCCTTTCGGGCGGGGAACATCGGGCCGCGGCGTTTGCTGGAAATGATCGAAGGAAACGGCGGCGATCCGGATAGATGATGCCCGTTTCAAGCAAATTATACAAACGTTGAGAAGGAAAATCAAGGAAGAAATTTCTTCTGTTCATCGTGTGCCCGGCATGGAATTCGGCAGCGCCGAACGGGCGGCGGGCTGGAAGCTTTTGTTTTCCTTCCCTGCTACGGATTTTCTTCGTTATTGACAGATACATAACCGTCCTGTACAATCAATAAGAATTCCGTTGTAAAGGCTGGTTTCTGATCGGCTGTGAAGCAGCGCGGAGGAGGTATCGGAATGAAATACGGGGAATCTACGTTCGATCTTCTGTATCTTTTGTTTGCCATCGTCGCCGGCTGCCTGATTTTGCGGCGGGCCAGGAATAAGACCGAAAAGCAGATGGGCCTGGCCACGCTGATCCTGGGCTGCGGCGACGCCTTCCACCTGGTGCCCCGGGTGATGAATTATTTCATGCAGGCGGATCTGACCGCCGCCTTGGGCGTGGGCAAGCTGGTCACCTCCATCACGATGACGGTGTTCTACGTTCTTCTGTTTTTCATTTGGCGGGGCTATTATCAGGAAGCCGGGCACAAAAATACCGCCGTCGTGGTGGGGGCGCTGGCCATCCTGCGGATCGCGCTGTGCCTGTTTCCCCAAAATGGCTGGCTGGAAAACAGCAGCGACGTCACCTGGGGCATCATCCGGAACGTGCCCTTTGTGGCGCTGGGGGCCGTTATTTGCTGGCTGTATTTTCAAAAACGGAGCGCCGACGCGTGCTTCCGTCCCCTTTGGATCTACATCCTGCTGTCCTTCCTGTTTTACATCCCGGTGGCCGTCGCGGCGGGCCTTCTGCCCATCCTGGGCATGCTGATGCTGCCCAAAACGATCTGCTACATCCTGATGATCGTCGCCTTCCTGCGCGCCGTAGGCAAAAAAGCGTAATGTGAACGAAAACGCGCGCAAGATCAAGCACCGGTTCATGGCTTTCCGCATCGCCGTGAACCGGTGCTTTTTATGAAACGCGTGTTCAGGTGGCCGCGTGGCTCCCCCGGGCCGGATCCATCCGCTCCATTCCGCCTTTGGCTTCCTTTCGGCTGGGATGACAGTTGAAAATCTGCTTCGATTTTTCAATGACTCCCTTATTACGACTGGGCGTGGCAAAGGGAATAGGCGAGGAACCCTGCGCAGGTCGCGAACGCCGCGCCGGAGGTGCAAACGCCGGTATCCTCATGCACGCTTTCGCAGGCGATGCCATTGTCCATGCCGGTATGCCGCAGGTGCTGCAGCGCCTCCTGCCGATGGCCGGAAAGCAGGCTGTTACAGATGGACAGCACCCACGGGTGCGGCGCGTGCTTGCAGCCGATTTCGGCGATGGGGCGCCCGGCGAAGGACAGGGGATAGCGCGCGTCCCGGATGAGGGCTACGGTGTCCCGCCACACGGGATCATCGGCGGAACAGAAGCCGTAAAACGGCAGCAATTGCAGGCTGCCCGGCGGCTCGTCGTAAATATCCCAATGGCCGTTCAGATCGACGGACCAGGCGAATATGCGCCGGCCCTCGTGGGCAAATACGCAGTTTGCCAGGATGGCCGCCTTCACCTGTTCCGCCCGCTTGGCAAGTTCCGGTCGGTTCAAAAAGCGTGAAAGCGCGCGCAGCGATTTCCATACCAGCACATTATCGTAGGTCAGGTATGGGAAATTGTGCATATCGTCCGTGGGCTGCAGGAAGGTGCTGTACAGATCGACGGCGGCGTGCTTTCTGAAAGCCAGCTTTCGTAACACGTTTTCCAACGCCTCGATGATGTCCGAACGGCGCAGGAGGGAATCATCCTGCGTTTTTTCCACGTATCGCTCCAGGGCGATCACCGGGGCGCATAATTCGTCCAATTCAAAGCCGGGCTCCAGCACCGTGCCGTCGATATATCGGCTGTGCACGCCGAAATTCCGCCCCTGCCGATGGAAAATGGACAGAAGCAATTCCCTGGCATATTCGGGGTCGGCCTCCAGGATCGCCGGGAAGGCCCACAGCAGGCTGTCCCGATCCCAGTAGGCGGCGGAAACGTAATACCGGGGGCTGCGGGAGGTCATCATGCACAGCTCTTCCGTATCGATGGTGCGGCCCGAGGCGTAGAAGAAGGCGAAGAACAGGTTGGTATTCAGCAGGGCGTCGATTGGAGGATCGGGCATGTGTTTTTCCCGGGCGGCCAGCCAGGAAGCGGTGCGCGCCAGCAGCGCGTCGTATCCCTGCCGCAGCATTTCCTTGGCGCTGGCTGCGGCGGCCACTTCCTCATAGCCAACGCCGAAAAAGACATCCAGTTTCATGGCTTCGCCGGGCTGCAAAACCGCCGTTTTGTGGATGCTGTAGGAAAAGCCGTCCTGCGCCCACGCCGCGCCTTGATCGATCTGGCTGTAGGGCTGATCATCCCCCACGATGGGCGCCAAGGCAATCAGCGGCGTGCCGGGCGCCTGCTGGAACACAAACATATGATTCCACCCGGACTGCTTCACGCTTTTCCCTTCTGTCAGCGGAATGCTCTCATTGACGGTGTGCAGCGTTTCATCCCAGGAACCTTGAACGCCGATGCGGATTTCGTGGGCAGATGACGCTTTGTTTTCGACTTCGATTCGCAGGCCGAAGCCCCGTTCGCCAAGTGGCGTCAGATAGGCGCAGCGATAGGCGATGCTTGCTTGCTCCGACGTGAACGACGGGATCCAGCAATGCGCCCGCTGCCAGACGGGCGTAAAGGCGGCGTCCTCCCCGTCCCGTTGCACAAACGGGCGGATCAGCCCCGCCTTTCCCGTCATTTCGATCATGCCCTTGACGGCCATGTACAGGCAGGAGATCCCTTCGATGGCGCCGTCGGTTTCCCGGATCGTGGGCAGAGAAACGTATTCGTTGCCCGTTACCTGGTATTGCTCCATGATGCGCTCCCTCCGAAAAAAAGGGGAAGGCGCCGGGCCTTCCCCTGTAATGCGGCCATTGCCGCTTTGATTATATCACAGCAGGTCGGCGTCTTCCAGCTGAGATTGAATATCGTCCAGCGCATCCTGGGCGGAAATATCATTCATTTCCAGGGTGCTCAGCACGTTTCCAATGATTTCGCTGGCGGCGCCGGATTCCTTCAGGGCAGGGGGCGCGGCGGCGTAATCCATGCTGTCAAATACGGCGGCGCGGTTGGCGGGCGGCGTGACCTCCAAATACTGGCTCAGCCTGCTTTGATCGGCGATGGTGGGCAATTCCCAGCTGGCGTCCAGCCGGAGCTGCACGATATCGGGGTCGGAGCCCATGGCGTCGATGAACTTCGCTGCGGCTTCCTTCTTGTCGCTGGAGGGGGATACGCAGTTCACGTTGGCGAAGAAGAAGGTGGATTTGGTTTGGTAGCCGGGCTCCACCACGATGTCCCAGTCAAAGGCGCATTTTTCCGTAAAGGTGGGGAAAGCCCAGATGCCGGTGATGATCATGCCCAGCTTGCCTTCCGTAAACAGATCCCAGTCGCCCCGGCCGGCCATTTCCTCGGCGGTGGGCTGCACGTGGTTTTCCCCGCGAACGCGCCGGATCATGGCGTCCAGCACGGCCACGTTTTCCGGGCTGTTGGCGGTGAAGGCGGTGTAATCGTCGTTGAGCAGGCTGCCGCCGTTGCCCTTGACGGACTTGTAGAATTCATTGTAGCTGATGGGCTGGTAGAAGCCCCAAATGTCGTCGCCCAACGCTTTGATTGCTTCGGCCGCGGTCTGCACGTCCGCCCAGGTCCAGTCATTATTGGGATAGGCGATCCCCGCCTGGTCGAACAGGGCTTTGTTGTAAATCAGGATGCAGGTGGAGAAGCTCATGGGCACGGCATACAGTTTCCCGGCGGAGGAAACGGCTTCCAGGGTGCCGGCGGAGTAATTGTCGGTATTTACCAGGCCGGTCAGATCGGCGCAGGCGCCCCGCAGCATATAGGCCAGATAGTTTTCCATGTTCATTTCAAACACGTCCGGCGCGTTGCCGCCGCCTACGGTGGTGGCCAGTTTGGTGAAGTAATCGTCGTAACCGGTGATCTGCAGATCGATCTTGATATCCGGGTTCTTTTCTTCAAAGACGGCGATCATCTTTTTCAGGGTTTCTTCCTGGGCGCCCGCGCCGGAGAAGTGGGCATAGGTGAGGGTGACGGGCTCTGCCAGGGCGGAGACCGTCAGAGTCAGCACCAACGCCAACGAGAGGAACAGTGCAGCGATTCTTTTCATGGGGAAAGCCTCCTTCAATATTTGCAAACGCGCGCGCAGCGTTTACATTCTGGTTCATTTGCCGGGCAGGCGCTATTTCAGCCCGCCCAGGCTGATGCCCTGATCCACATACCGCTGTGAGATCAGGTATACGACGAGGATCGGCAGGATGGTCAATATGGCCCCGGCCATCAGCACGTGCTCGTTGTTTTTGTACATGCCGTTCATGTTGCCCAATACCACCTGCAGCGTTTGCTTGTTGGTGGATGTCAGCACGATCAGGGGCCACAGGTAGCTGTTCCAGCTGCCCATGAAGGATAGCAGCACCATGGTGGAAAGCGTGGGCATCACCATGGGCAGCATGATCCGGAAAAAGATGCGGTACAGGGACGCGCCGTCCAGATAGGCCGATTCCATATAAGCGTCGTTGACGCTTAACATGCTTTGCCGCATCAGAAACACCCCGAAGGCGTTGGCCAGGGACGGCAGGATCAGGCCGGTGTAGGTATCCAGCAATCCCAATGTGCGCAGGATGATGTAGTTGGGCACCATGGTAACGGTGCCGGGGATCATCATGGTGGCAAGATACAGGCCGAACAGCTTGCCGCTTCCCTTGAACGGCAGCTTGGCGAACACGAAGGCCGCCATGGCGGCGGAGCCCACCGCCACGATGGTGCAGGCCACGGCCAGCAGGAGGCTGTTCAGGCTGGAGCGGGCAAAGGAAAAGCCCTGCATGTTGAACACCCTTTGGTAGCCCTCGACGGTGGGATGCTCCGGGATCCACCGGATGGGGATGGTGCGAATGGCCTCCGCCCCCTTGAAGGAAGAGGAAATCATCCACAGAAAAGGCAGCACGGTGAACAGAACGATGATCAGCAGCAGAAGATAAAACAGCGCTTCCCGGGCAATTTTCCCGGCGGCGGGCAGATCACGCGTCATAATTGACCCACCTCCTTTGCAGCCGAAATTGAATGGCCGTGAATATCAGGATCAGCGCGAATAAAATCCAGGAATAGGCGCTGGCCAGGCCCATTTTGTATTGCTTGAAGGCGTATTTGTAAATGCGCTCCAGGAACACGGTGGTGGCCCCGCCCGGCCCGCCGTTGGTCATGATCAGCACGGAATCGAACACCTGCAGGCCGTAAATGATGTTGATAACGATCAGCAAAAACAGGGTGGGGGAAATCAATGGCAGGGTGATTTTCGTCAGCTTTTTTATGCCCGTGGCCCCGTCGATATCCGCCGCCTCGTAGCAGGAAGGGTCGATGGATTTGAGGGCGGAAAGCACCATCAGGGCGTAATAGCCGGTATCCTTCCACACCGCGGCCAGCACCACCCCCGGCATGGCCCATTCCTTGCTGTTGAGCCAGGAGGGCCCCGTGACGCCGAACACCGACAGCATTTGGTTGAGCAGCCCGTATTTCCCGCTCAGCACCCATTGCCATACCACGGCGGCGGCCACCCAGGAGGTGATCACCGGCGTGTAGCACACCGTGCGGAAAAAGCCGTGGCCCTTGAAGGATTTGTTCAGTATTAGCGCTTCTCCAACGGAGGTGATCAAAATCAGCGGAAGGTATAAAACCAGGTAAGTGAAGGTATGTCCCATGACTTTAGGGAACTCGCTGCCAGTCAATATGCGGGTGTAATTTCGCAGGCCCACGTGCTGCATGGTGCTCATAGGCATCAGCAGATCGTAATCCATCACGCTGAACACGGCGGAAAAAAGGATGGGCAGCAGGCAAAAGCCCACCACGCCGATCAGCGATGGAAGCAGCAGCAGAAAGGTGGCCCGCCTTTTGCTTGGCGTATTGGGGATATACACGGCGTTATTCCTCCTTTTTCAAGCGGCATGTTTCGTGGTCCGCCGTCAGGCGATACCGCTGCCCCCGGAACCGCAGCGGCAGGGAAACGGAACGGATGCTTTCCGGAAGCCGGGGATCGGCGCGGATGCCGCCTTCATCGGCCCATACCCCCAGCGCGCCGTAGATCAGTGCCTGCCAGGCGGCCCCCAGCGCGGCCATGTGCACGCCCTCCCGGCCGGTATTTTTCAGCTCATCCTTCAGATCGAAAAACAGCGCCCGGCTGAAATAATCCCACGCCTTTTCCTGAAGTCCCATTTGGAACGCCAGCAGCGCATGGATGCCGAAGCTCAGGCTGCTGTCGTGCACGGTCAGCGGCTCGTAGGTCTGCCACACGGCCCGCTTTTCTTCCTCTGTGAATCGGTCGGGGAACATTGCCATCAGCTGCACCAGATCGGCCTGCTTCAGCGCTTTGTATCGCTGCATCCGGTCAAAGCAGACGGTGCGGTATAATGGCTCCCCGGCAGCGTGATTTTGCGGCAGCGGCTCCAGCCGGTCAAATAATTCATCCTGCAAATACAAGCCGCGCTCCGGATCGTACAACAGCGCGATGTGATCGGCAAAGAAGCGCAGCTCCCGCCTTTCCTGTTCTTCCATCAGCTCATCGGCATACAGCAAGGCCAGCTCCACGTTGAATTTGGCCAGATAATTGGTGTAGGTGTTGTTGACGGCCGCGCCGCAGTATTCGTCCGGCCCCTTGACGAAGAAGGAGGAGTATTGCCCTTTTCCTTCCTCCCAGGTAAAACGGCTTTTCCAGTAACGGGCGGTTTCCAGGAACAGGAGCCGCATATCCTCCGTTATTTCCGCGCCGGTGATATCCAGCATGCGCTTCAGGGCGTAGGCCACGTCCGCGGTGATGTGCACTTCGCACAGGCCGATATCCCAGCTTTCGCATTGCTCGTCCCCATCGTAGGAGCACATCCAGGGGTAGCGGGCCCCGGCCAGGTTTTGCTTTTTGGCCAATGCTCTTGCCTGCGGCAGATGAAGAACGCGATACTGCATCAGATGGATGGCTGCTTTTGGGCGATGCCAGCAAAAGAAGGGCAGCAGGAAAATATCGGTGTCCCAGAAGGTGTTGCCCTTATATCGCCCGTGGGTCAGCCCCCGCGCGCCGATGGAAAGGCGCGGATCGTCGGCGGCGTTGCTGCACAGCAGCTGAAAAATGTTCCACCGCAGGGCCCCCTGGAGTTCTTCATCGGCATCCAGCGTGATATCGCAGTCCCGCCACAGGGCGGCCCAGGCGTCCGCGTGGGCCTGCCAGGGATCAAGCGGCGCGTCGTTTGCCTGCTCATCATCCAGCAGCACCCGCACCCGCTTTTCGATCACCGCCGTTTGCCCCGCCTGCAGGGGGATTTCCATGCGACCGTTCGACATCGGCTTGCCGTCGATCAACACCTGCTGGAAAAAGGATATTTTCCGGCTGGAATGTACAGCCTGCATGATCAAAGCGTTTGCCGTCTTTTCCACCGTTTTCAGCAGGGTCGCCGTTTCGGTTTCATCCACCATTTGATCGTCATGCACCGGCAGATTGGCCACGCTGTCATCAAGCCGCGGATGGATGATCACGGAACAATGTGTCAAAGCCGTTAGCTTCATCCGCACGCACAGCAGCTGATGCGCCGCCATGCTGGCCATTCGCTGCACGGAAACGGATACATCCCGGTCCTGCCAGCTTTGGGTGTAAATGCCCTGCTTCAAATCAAGCGCATGATGAAAGGTCACGGGCCGGCAGCCCGCTACGGTCAATCCCAATACATCCGGCAGCTGCACCATATCGGTGATGCCGGGCTTCACCGGCTCAAAGAACCCGGCCCGGAACAGGGCGTGCTGCTCCTTTCGCTCCTTGGGTGTTTGCAGGTCGTAGCCCCGCACGCCCAGATAGCCGTTCCCGATGGAAAAGATGCTTTCCGTGTAATCGGTGATCGGGCCGTCCGCTTCAATGCGCCACGCATGGATTTCAGGCTTCATCCGTTTTCACCCTTTCCAGCACGATCATTTGGTCCAGCGGGCAGGAAAAATGTCTGTATTGCCCGCCGGCATAGGCTTCGCCGGTAAAATAGTGCTTCCAGTTCCCTGGCGGCAGCCACACCCGGCGGCTTGCGGCGCCCGCCGTCACGATGGGGCAGACCAGCAAACTGCGCCCCAGCATGTATTGATCCTCGCAGGCGCAGGCGTTTTCGTCGCTTGGAAAATCCAGGCAAAGATGGGCCATCAGGGGCCGCCCGTGGGCGGCGCAGTGGGCCGCCTCTCGCGTCAGATACGGCTGCAGCGTTTTCCGCAGTCGGGCAAAGCGTGCGCTGATCGTTAAAACGTCTGGGTCGTTCAGCTTTTCCGCCAGGTTCCAGGGGCTGCGATCATTGTTGAATCCATCTTCGTGGGTGGCGTAAAATTGCCCGCTCCGGGGCTCGGCGTGCCACTGCATGACGGGGCAGAAGCAGCCCAGGGCCGTGGCCCGCAGGTATAATTCCGCGCTGGGCAATTCCCCCGCGAAGCCGCCGATATCAAAGCCCCAGAACAGCACCCCGCTGAGCCCGGCGCTGATGCCCGCCCGAAGCTGGGATTGCAGCTCGCTCCAGGTGCTCAGCTGATCCCCCGCCCAGTGGAGGGGCCGCGTGTGCGCACCGGTCGAGTCCGCCCGGCTGAAGGTGACGCCATCGATCCCATTCTCCCGCATAAACTGATGATAGGCGGCGATATATTGGCCGGGATACCGGTTGTGCGCTTCCAGGCCGGTGCTGCCGTCGTGGAGCAGTACGGCGTCATCCAGCAAGAATTCCCCGCCGTCGGTTTTGAAGCCCTCCACGCCCATATCCAGCAAATACCTGCGTTTTTCAAACCACCAGCGCTTGGTTTCCGGGTTGGTGAAATCGGGCAGCAGGCTGCCGCTGAACCACACGCCCTCCGGGATGCGGTAGGGCGTGCCATCTTTGCGGAAGATGCAAAGCTTTCTGTCGATCGCTTCCCGCTCGTCCGCAAGCAATTGCGCGCCGGGTTCTCCATCACGCTCCCGCTTGATCACCGGGATCTGCCACAGGATCAGGTGCAGCCCGGCCCGCCGGATGCGGCGCACGGTGTCGGCGGGATGCTTCCAATGGCGTTTGTCGTTCCATCGATAAAAAGTGCGCTCGTCGCTCCAGGCTTCCAGCACCATCACGTCGGCGGGATAATCATACTGTTTCAGCGCTTGCAGCTGCGCGTCCACTTCGGCGTCGCTGTTCCAGCCGTTGGCGCTGATCCATACGCCGAAGGCCCACGAAGGGGGCAGCAGGGGCGTCCCCGTATGGAAAATGAATTGCCTCAGTACGCTTTCCGGCGCGCCAAAAAACCAGATTTCGCGCAGCAGGATGTTTTCCCGGGTCTGCTGCTCGATGGTGAAGCCGTCCCGAAAATCCATGCGCACGGGTATGGAGGTATCCACCAGGCAGCCCAGGCCCTGATCGGTCATAAAGAATGGAACGGGCAGATAGGTTTTTTCGCCCTGCTGGGTGAATTGCTCCGTCACGCAGCCGTCGGAATAGCCGCCGCGCAGATCGACGGCGTGATACCTTTCCCCCGTGCCCCAAACGTGCCGGGCGTTCCATTGGCCCCGCTGGCGGATCCGCGCGGGGCGGCCGGCCTGATCCGTTTCGATTTCCAGGCCGTCGATGGAAAGGACGGGCTGCGCGCTTTCCGAATGACTTAAACGTTTCAGTAAACAGCCTTTTTTATTGCCGGTCAGGGTCATTTCAAAGCCCTCCGGCAATTGCGCGTTTGCTTCCTGAAGGATTTTCCCCGGCGGGGGCTCGCCCTGCGCCACGGTGATCGCCAGGGTGTCGCCCGCTTTGTAAAGCACGTAAAATTGGGAATAATCCTGACACCAGGTTTGACGGTCGATTTGAATCAGCCTCCGCAAGGGCGGCGATATCACGCTTCATCCCTCCATTCGCGCACGGATTCCCGCTCCACCAATCGGAGGGGCAGGATGCATTCGGTGTGGCGGTGCTCCTTCGACTTCGCGGCGTTCAGGATCAATTGCACCGCCTGCTTTCCCTTTTCGCCGATATCCTGATGGACCGTCGTCAGGGCGGGATAGGCCATTTGCGCCAAATACACATCGTCGAAGCTGACGATGGATAGATCCTCCGGCACCCGCACGCGCTGCTGCTTCAGCCCCTTGATCAGGCCCATGGTGATCACGTCCGCCGTCACGAAGGCCGCCGTTTGCCGCTTGCCCCGGCTCAGGAATTCCCGGGCCGCGGCCATGCCGTACTCATAATCCACGGCGCCGGAATAGACGGCTTGATCGTCAATGGCCAGCCCCGCTTCCAGCATCGCATCGCGATAGCCCTGGAAGCGCTTGATATTGACGCCGTTTTCCCGGATGGAGCCGCTGATGAAGGCGATGCGCCGGTGGCCCTTGGCGATCAGATAGCGGGTCGCCATCCGGGCCCCTTCTTTGTCCTCGATGCCGATGGTGTGGAAGGCCTCATCCTTGATATAGCTGTCCACCAGCACGATGGGAACATCCAATTTTTTCAGGGCGTTCAGGTTTTCGCCGGGGTAAGTGCCCACGATGATCACCCCGTCCACGCCCCGGTTCTGGGCGATGCTCCGGTAATCCTGATCCTCCTTGGTGCCGGAAAGCAGCAGGTGATACCCATGCTGGCGGGCGGTGTATTCGATAGAGGAAAGCAATTCCCCGTAAAAGGGATTGGAAAACATCAATTCCTTGCCGGGTTCGGTTTGGGGGATCAGCACGCCAATCAGGTTGCTGCGGCGGCTGGACAGGCTGCGGGCGTTCAAATTGGGCACGTAGCCCAGATTCCGCACGGCTTCCATGACCCGCTTGGTGGTTTCCGGGCTGATGGTTTCGGTGGGGGTGCTGTTGAGCACGTAGCTGACCGTGGAGGCCGATACGCCCGCTTCCTTCGCCACGTCCTTGATGCTGACCCGCTTCAATTCCATCCGCCCCTTGTGTAGCTTTAACGTTTCAGTTGTATTCAGTATAAACCAGCGCCGCCCCTTTGTCAAGCCCCATTTTTCAAATCGTTTCTGGGGCTCCCGCCCGGGCGGCGCCGCACGCATTTTCGCAGGGAACACGCTGCCGGTCCAGCGGGGCCGGGCAGGCTCAGCAGCCGATCTGCCGCTTCATTTTTTCCCATACGTCCGCTTTCGTTGGCACGCTGGTGATGCCGCCGTGCTGTTGGGTGGACAGGCTGGCGGCGGTGCAGGCGAAGCGGACGATGTGGTTCAGCTCCTCTTCCGTCAATTCGGAAGGGGCTTTTTGGTATTGCAGGAATTGGCTCATGGCGCTGCCGCCGAAAATATCCCCCGCCCCGGTGGTATCAATTACCTGAATGCCGGAAGGACTGTTGACCGTTACATTGTGGGAAGCAGTGGCGGCATAGCAGCCCTTGGGGCCCAGGGTGACGTAGGCCAGGGATACGCCGTATTCCCGCAGCAGCTTTTCCGCGCCTTCCTCGGGAGAGAGGCCCCACAGGAACGCAATTTCCTCATCGCTGATTTTCACGATGTCGGCTTGACGCAGGCTCCATTCGATGGCGTCTTTTGCGTCCGCTTCATGGTTCCATAGGGGCTTGCGCAGGTTGGGGTCCAGGCTGATGAGCAGGCCGTGGGCCTTGGCCAATTCGATGGCCTTCCGGGTGGCGGCGGCGGCGGGCTCGTCGGTCAGCGACAGGGTGCCGAAATGGAACGCCTTCGCGTTCGCGATCAGGCTTTCGTCGATTTCCTCGGGCCTTAAGCACGTATCCGCTCCGGGCTTGCGGGCGAAGCTGAAATCCCGGTTGCCGCTGGCATCCAGGGATACGAAGGCTAGGGTGGTAAAGACGCCGGCATCGACGCGGATGCCTTGGGTGTCGATCCCGGCCCGGTTCAGCGTGCCGATCAGCAGGCGGCCGAACAGATCGTCGCCTACCTTGCCGATCATGGCGGTTTTGCAGCCGTACTGGTTCAGGGCGGCCAGGAAATTCCCCGGCGCGCCGCCCGGATTGGCGGCCAGGATGGGATACCCGGCCTCGTTCTTCCCCTGGGGGGCAAAGTCGATCAGCAGCTCGCCCAGGGCGATGACGTCATACATGGCTTTGTACCTTCCTATCTTCATTCACGGGTGGTGCCGCCGCTGGCATAGCTCACCGGCAGGCAGATCAAAGAGGGAACGTTAGATAAATGCTTGGAAAGCACGGTGCTTACGCAGGCCTCGGCGATTTCCTGCACCGGCTGAACGATGGTGGACGTCACGTAAGCCTGATCGCCGAACATGCGGATGCCGTCGAAGCCGATCACCTGCACGTCCTCCGGGATGCGCACGCCCATGCGCTTGAGCACCTGGCAGATTTGCCACGCCAGCATATCGGTGCCCAGGAACAGCCCGTCGAAGGTCAAGCGCCCGTTTTGCATGTGATCCGTCAGGAAGCGCACAAATTCATCGAAAGGCGCGCCGTCCTCCAGCGCCATCACTTCAAAAGGCATGCCCAAGTCCACGCAGGCGGATACGAAGCCGTCCTTCCGTTTGCTGGGCTCGTTGGTCAGGGTGGAGCCCACGCGCATGAACGCCACCCGCCTGCAGCCCAATTCGTACAGCTTCTTTGCCGCCATCCGCCCGCCGCCGAAGTTATCCGACGCGATGCAGGGCACAGAAACGGAAAAGAAGCGGTCGATGGTGACGAAGGGGATATCCTCCGGGATGGACAAGTGGGGGTTGTAGGTCAGGGCGATGATGCCGTCCACCCGGTTCTGCTGGGCCATCTGGATGTACTCTATCTCCCGGCCCTGGTCGTATTCGGAAAAGCAGAGCATCATTTTGTAATTCCGCTTTTCCAGGGCCAGGTTGACGTGGTGCACCAGCAGGGCGAAATAGGGGTTGATGGTATTGGGGATGATGAAGGCGATGGTGTTGGTGCGGTCCGTGCGAAGGGCGCGGCCGCTGATGTTGTAATGATAGCCCAGGCGCTGAATGGCCGACAGCACCTTGTTTTTGTATTCTTCTCCCACCTGCTCGCCGTTGACCACCCTGGATACGGTGCCCAGGGCGACCCCGGCTTCCCTGGCCACATCGGCCATGGTGGGCCCGCTGCGTTCTTTTGCCATGGACATTGCCTCTCATTTCATATGTTTCATGGAATTATAATATACCATTTTCACAACCGTGGGTCAAGGAAAACAGCGTAAAAAGATGAAACACCCCCAAAATCGTCTGTGACAACTGATTTTGTAGAAAAACGCCGAAAAGGTGGAAAAAAATTTGCTCAAAGATCAAAAAAGATGTTGACAGCCATGAAATACTGTGATATTTTATAAATGAATATCATGAAACGTTTCATCAACGAGAACAAGCGATTCATCAAAGAGGAGGAATGAGTATGACTTCAACGGTTTCTCCCGCCCGAAAGGTTCGCCGCAAGAACCTGGCGCGGAGAATGGCGGATAACTGGCAGCCGTACGTCCTGCTGCTGATCCCGGTGATCATTACCATCATCTACAAGTACGGCCCCATGTACGGCATTCAGATCGCCTTCCGGAATTACAATCCGGGCCTGGGCATCACCGGCAGCCCCTGGGCGGGCTGGAAGTGGTTCGAGCGGTTCTTCCGGGCGCCCAACTTTGACCGGATGCTGTGGAACACCGTCAAGCTCAGCCTCTTTGGTCTGCTGTGGGGCTTCCCGGTGCCCATCATCCTGTCCCTGGCGCTGAACCAGCTTCGCTTCAAGAAGCTCAAGCGCACCGTGCAAACCGTCATCTACGCGCCGCACTTCATTTCCACCATGGTTATCTGCGGTATGCTGCGCATCTTCCTCAGCCCCTCCGGCGGCCTGATCAACCTGATCGCCGGCACCCGGATCGACTTCCTGACCGAAGCCAGCGCGTTCCGCACCATTTACGTGGCCAGCGGCATCTGGCAGGAAGCGGGCTGGGGCACCATCATCTATCTGGCTACCCTGTCCAGCATCGACGTATCGCTGTACGAGGCCGCGAAGGTGGATGGCGCCAGCGTGTTTCAGCGCATCCTGCACATCGATATCCCCTGCCTGCTGCCCATGATCATCCTGCAATTGATCATGAGCGCTTCCGGCATCATGAACGTCGGATTCGAAAAGGCCTATCTGCTCCAGACCGACCTGAACCGCGCCACCAGCGATATCATCGCCATCTACGTGTACGAGCAGGGCATCATCAGCGCCCGGTATGAGCTGGGCACCGCCGTGGGCCTGTTCAACACCGCCATCAACATCGTGCTGCTGGTGATCGTCAATCAGATCGCGAAGAAATTCGGCGACGTCAACTTCGTGTAAAAAGGGAGGAGGAAGAAACATGTCTGTGATTTCCAAAAGAAAGCAGGGTGAATTGGGCGGCCTCAGCGACCGCACCAGCGATATCATCCTGATCATTTTCTCCCTGCTCATCCTTTTGATCGTGGCGTATCCGCTGTATTACATTCTGGTCGCGTCCTTCTCCGATCCTTACGACGTGTATGCCGGCAAAACCTTCCTGCTTCCCAGCCAGGCGACGCTGGATGGCTACAAGGCCGTGTTCGCCGAGCAGAACATCGTGCGCGGCTACGGCAACTCCATTCTGTACACGGTCGTTGGCACCATTTACTCCGTGGCGCTGATTTACTTGGTGGCGTATCCGCTGTCTATTCCGGATCTGCCGTTCAAGAAGATCATCAGCATCTTCTTCATCATCACCATGTACTTTGGCGGCGGCCTGATCCCCACCTACCTGATCGTGCAGAAAACCGGCATCATGCAAACCATCTGGGCCATGTTCCTGCCAGGCGGCGTGGCGGTCAGCAACGCCATCATTGCCCGCAACTACTTTGAGACCAGCATTCCCGCGTCGCTCAAGGAAGCCGCCGGCATCGACGGGGCCAATCATTTCCGCATTTTCTTCTCCATGATCATCCCGCTGTCTTTGCCCATCCTGTCCGTCATGGTGATCTTCTCCATGGTGGCTTACTGGAACGACTGGTTTACAGCCCTGATCTACATGACCAACGAACAGGCGCCCCTGCCCCTGGTGCTGCGCAACATCCTGATCAAGTCCTCCGCCTCCGCGGCGCAGGCCAGCATGATCTCCGGCGGCTACGCGGAATTGAACAAAATGACGGAAATGATCAAGTTCTCCTCCATCATCGTGGCGGCCGCCCCCATGCTGATCGCTTACCCCTTCGTGCAGAAGTACTTCGAAAAGGGCCTGATGGCCGGCGCAGTAAAAGGATAAGCCTGCGAACAGCATATTCCGTTCCTATGCACCGGCAAGGTGCTGAAAAAAAACAACCCAAAAGGAGGATTTCCCGTGAAAAAGGTCGTATCTCTGGTTCTGGCCATCATCATGCTGATGAGCCTGGCCTCCTTCGCTTCCGCGGAGCAGGCCGAATTCAACGTGCTGAGCGGCATCTCCGCCCTGTCCGGCGGCTACGACAAGAATGACGTGCTGCTGGCCATGCAGGAGCAGGCGGGCGTCAAGATCAACTGGGACACCTGGTCTGACAGCTTGAACGAAGTGGTCGGCACCCGCATCAGCGGCAACGCCGCCAGCAAGAACCCCATCGACGCCTTCCAGGCCGTGGGCTTCAGCAACTTCGATTTGATGCGGTACGGCGCTGCCGGCACCTTCATCGACCTGACCCCCTACATTACCCCCGACGTGATGCCGCACCTGGCCGCGATCCTGGAGGAGCATCCGGAAGTCAAGGCCGCCATCACCATGAGCGACGGCAAGATCTACGGCCTGCCCGCCGGTGAACAGATGGGTACCGCCGGTATCGGCCGGGAAAAGGATTACTCCATCTTCTCCGTGCCCCAGTTCGCCATGATCAACAAGGCCTGGCTGGATGACCTGAACCTGGAAATGCCCAGCACCCTGGATCAGCTGCACGACGTGCTGGTCGCATTCAAGGAAAATGATATGTCCGCCAAGTATTACGGCAACGAAGCCGGCTCCACCATTCCCATGAGCACCGGCTTTGACGAGTGGTGCTGGGGCCAGAACGTATTCTATGCGGGCTTCGGCTTCACCAACTGGCCCAACGACGTGTGCATGGACCTGACCGTCAACGCCGATGGCGTGGTGAACTTTGTGTCCGACGACGACAATTACCGCGCCGCCGTTACGTACTTCCATGACTGGTATGCCGACGGCCTGATGGATCTGGAAATGTTCTCTCAGGACGCCAACCAGCTGATCGCCAAGTGCACCGGCGGCCGCGTGGGCGTTGCCACCTGGTGGGAAATCAATGAAATCATGGGCGAGTACGCGAAGGATTACGTGTATCTGCCCATCCTGAACGGCCCCGACGGCACCAGCAACGTGACCCTGCGCACCGGCGGCGCGATCAACGCCGGCCAGCTTTCCATCACCGCTCAGTGCAAGGACCCCGCCAAGCTGCTTTCCTTCTATGATCTGTGGTACATCGGCGAAAACGTGATGCAGCTGCAGTACGGCCCCATCGGCGTGTTCTTCAACGAGAAGAATGAAAAAGGCCAGTGGGTATCCATCACCGATGAAGAAGCCCGCGCCAAGTTCAACAAGTCCTCCGGCGAACTCAAGAGCCAGAGTGAAGTGGCTGGCCCGAAGCTGATCCTTTCTCAGTACTACAACGACGTGTGGGAAATGGAAGCCCGCGCCCAGGAACGCCTGGCCGATACCTACGATTACTGGTTCCAGTATGTGAAGGATTTCTCCTTCTATCCCCAGGATTGCGTGTTTACCGGCGCGGAATTGGACGACCTGGATTTCTACCGCGCCGACTTTGAAAACGCCGTCAAGGAGCAGGAAGCCCTGTGGATCAAGAACGGCGGCCCCACCGACGCGGAATGGGAAGCGTATAAGGCCACCCTGGAGCGCTGCGGCATGAGCACCCTGCTGGATATCTATCAGACGGTTTATGACCGCTATATGGCTGCTAAATAAAAACCCATTACATGACGCTTTGCCGGGGGCCGGATTTCCGGCTCCCGGTTTCACGCTTCATAGATACAGAGGAGGCCCCGATGAGCAAGAATCCTACCCCTTTAGATCGAGTAAGAGCATATGAGCGGGAGCAAGCGCCTAAGCTGCCCGCCGACGAGCGGCCTTTATTCCATTTGACGCCGCTGGTCGGTTGGATGAACGATCCAAACGGTTTTTGCTGGTACAAGGGTCAGTATCATCTGTTTTACCAATACTTTCCGTTTTCCCGCCAATGGGGCCCCATGCATTGGGGCCACGCCGTCAGCAATGATCTGCTGCATTGGACGTATATGCCCTGCGCTTTGGCCCCCGATACGGCGGCGGACGCGGGCGGCTGCTTTTCCGGCAGCGCCGTGCCGCTTCCAGACGGCCGGCTTTTGCTGGCCTATACGGGCGTTCAACCCGCCGGCACCTTTCGGCGGGAAACCCAGGCCCAGTGCGTCGCCTTCGGGGATGGCAAGGATTTTGAAAAATCCCTGCTCAATCCCGTGATCCGCCACGCCCACCTGCCGGAGGGATACAGCGAATTTGATTTCCGCGATCCCAAAATCTGGTGGGCGGAGGATGGAACGCTGCGCATGGTGGCGGCCAACCGCCACGAGGAAAAGCAAGGCGCGATCCTGTATTTTTCCAGCAAGGATGGCATCGATTGGCGATTCATCGGCGAGATCGACGCCAGCGGCAACGAATACGGGCGGATGTGGGAGTGCCCGGATTTCTTTCGGCTGGACGGCAAACAGGTGCTGCTGATCAGCCCCCAGGAAATGCACGCCCGGGAAGAATTCCACGCGGGGTACGGCACGGTGGCGATGCTGGGCTCCTTTGATGAAAAGAACTGCCGGTTTGAGCGGGAAAGCGTTCAGCCGGTGGATCACGGCCTGACCTTTTATGCGTCCCAGACCACCCTGGCGCCCGATGGCCGCCGCATCATGATCGGCTGGATGGACAACTGGGAAACCTGCAAGGAAGCGCCCCGCCGACACCCCTGGTACGCGCAGATGAGCATGCCCCGGGAGCTGTTTATCAAAAACGACCGATTGATGCAGCGCCCCATTCGGGAAATCGAAACGCTGTGGCGGGATACGGTGCGGCACGATCGGGTGACGATACAGGAAGAAACCAGCCTGCCCGGCGTTCAGGGCCGCATGCTGGATATGACGGTGACCCTGCACCCCCAGGATTCCGGCTGCCGCCGCTTTACCCTGCACGTCGCCAAGGACAGCCATCATTACGTGCAGATCCGCTGCGACCTGGCCCGCGGGGAATTGGTATTTGACCGCAGCCACGGCGGCTCCCACCGGGATATCGCCCATACCCGCCATGTGAAGGCCGAAGTGCAAAACGGGGCGCTGACCCTGCGCCTGCTTCTGGACAAAGAAAGCATCGAATTGTTCATCAACGGCGGGGAGCGGGTGGTTACCTCCCTGATCCCAACGCCTTTGGACGCGGAAGGGATCACCTTCTCTGCCGACGCGCCGCTTCCCGTGTCGGTCGAAGCGCATCATTTAAAGTAATTCAATATCGTATCGAAAACATGGAATCTTCCGGCGTCTTTTTCGCGCCGCACCGCTGCGGGCAGCTGCCTGCGCTTCGCCCCGATCTTCAGCTTCGCCAGCGTGTAAATCCATCCCGAATCTTTCAATGGTTTTGTAAATAAACGATAAAACCCACGACGGAAGGCGGGCTCGGCTTCCTTGATCTGCTTTCTTGTGGCGCGCATATTGCGCGAGAAATTGCCTTTTCCAGCGACAGCGCGACCACCAGTTCGCGCAGGGTTTCTGGCATGAAAGTTCACCTTCTTATTGTGAATTATGAATCCGAGGGTATAATGTGGATGCGCAGGATGTATACTGCAAGTAGCAAAAATGCAACCACCATATGATGGAAAAATAGCCAGAAGCATGCGAAAATGTTCTTGAGGTGATGAAAGTGATTTTCTCAGAGAAATTGCAGTTGCTCAGGAAAGGCAAAGGGTTAACGCAAGAAGAGATGGCTGAAAGACTCAACGTATCGAGGCAGGCTGTTGCTAAGTGGGAATCAGGGCAGGCTTATCCGGATATTTCCAACCTGATCCAAATCAGTAATCTTATGAATGTAAGCGTAGATTATCTCGTTAGAGATCAAGATTGTGCTTCGAGTATTTCTTCAGATTTGCAATCAGACATAGAAGAATTAATAGATTTCCGTCTTGAAGCAAATGTCAATACTTACGCCGCGTTCAAAAATGAAGTTGCTTCTACCCGTCCAAAATCACATGATTATAGATATAAAAGCGGCGAGTACCTTTACCATGATACATATATTGGTGGTGAACAATTTGCTGGAGAGGAAGCAATCTGGTACAACGGAGTGCCTGTTTATGCGATGAATTATTTGGGGAGAGTTCTGGGTGATAACTTCAGTGGAAACTTTCTGAAAGAAGCACTGCGAAATGCGGATAGAAAGATGCCTTTCAGAGGCCCTGAGTATTATCAAGCTGGTGAGTATACATATCGCTGTAAGGTAACAGGTGATTTTGTTTGGTTCCAAGGCATCGAGGAAATATACTGGAACGAAACGAAAGTTTATGAATGTAGTTTTCATGGTGGATTACTCAGATAATGCTGCTATGGCTTCACCCCCGGCCAGACTTCATCAATGAAGCGTTGCCGGGGCTTTTTCTTTTCTTGCTCTCTGGTTGCATCCCATGCCCGCAGGCGCAGGAAGCCCAGCATGTCCATCTCGTCGATTTCCTTCATGCGCCAGCCGTTCTTCATCCGTTCGTTGTAGGGGACGTAGATGTATTCCGGCAGGGTCAGGCTTCCTGCGGAATCGTCACTTCCGGATTCTCCGCCGACCCCAGAATCTGTTCCGCTTCCTGCACCGCCGGAATCGTAGGGAAAGTGTCCGGCGCCGACCTGGTCTGGGTCTGCACGGCCATCAGCACCAACGTGATATCATGCATCAGGCGGTCGGCAGGATATGATCGTATATTTCATTCGGGCTGAAAAGAATAAAGAAAGGATGTTAGATAGGATGGGGTATAAGGATGGTTTCATTATCCCATGTGAAGCGGAATCGCGGAAAGAAACACAAAGCCCGACCCTCAGCAAAACTGCCGAAGGTCGGGCTTTTCCTCTGTTCGTTTCAGCCTTTCTGGGCCAGGTATTCGTTCAGCTTGTTCACCAATTCGTTCACGTCGCTGCCATGGGCGGCGCAGCCCATTTCAAGGCTTTCCATCTGGCTGAAGGGGCAGCCCATGCAGTGCATGCCGTACTGCATCATGATGGGAGCGGTGGTGCGGTCGATGTCCAATACTTCCTTGATGGTCATTTCCTTGGTGATGGTGGTCATGATTCTTTCCTCCACTTCATTATTCAAATGGCTTTTGCCAAGGGGATCCATGCTTATACCGCCTTTGCCACAGGCTGGGGTTCCATAATGCCGCAAATAGAGAATACCTCGTTCAGGTCACGCACCGGGGTGATTTCCAATTGCTCCAGCACTTCCTTTGCCACGTCCTGCAAATCATCCTCATTGTCGATGGGGATCAGCACCTGCTTGACGCCCGCCCGCTGGGCGGCCATCAGCTTTTCGGGCAGCCCGCCGATGGGCGTCACCTCGCCCCGCAGGGAGATTTCCCCCGTCATGGCGATGGTGGAGGGGACCGCCGTGCCCGTGATGAGGGAGGCGATGGCGGTGGTGAGGGTGATGCCGGCGGAGGGGCCGTCCTTGGGGGTGGCGCCGTCCGGCACGTGGATGTGCAGGTCGTGATCCTCAAACACGCTGGCCCGCTCCGGGAAGCGGTGCTTCACCAGGCTGACCGCCAGCCGCACCGATTCCTTCATCACGTCGCCCAATTGCCCCGTGATCACGATCTGCCCTGAGCCCTTGGTCAGCATGGCTTCGATGTACAGGATATCGCCGCCCGCCGCCGTCCAGGCCAGGCCGGTGACGATGCCGGGCACGGCGTTTTCCCGCACGTTCCGATGGTGGATGGGCCGCATATCCAGGTATTCCCGCAGGTTCTCCGGCGTGACGCAAAGTGCGTCCCCCCGCCCCCGCACGATGCGCACGGCGGCGGAGCGGCACAGGGTGTCCATCCGCTTTTTCAGGCCCCGCACGCCGCCTTCCCTGGTGTAATCGGTGATGATGGCCTGCACGGCCTCCTCTGAAACGGATAATTGCTCCGCCGTGATGCCCACCGCTTCCATGGCCTTGGGCAGCAGGTGCCGAAGGGCGATCTGCTGCTTTTCAATGGGCGTGTAGCCCTGGAACTGGATCACCTCCATGCGGTTGAGCAGGGGCTCCGGGATGGTATCGACGGTGTTGGCGGTGCAGATGAAGAATACGTCCGACAGATCGTAGGGCACGTTCATGTAATGATCCGTAAAGGTGCTGTTCTGCTCGGGGTCGAGCACCTCCAGCAGGGCGCTGGCGGGGTCGCCGTTGTAGGACATCGACAGCTTGTCCACTTCATCCAGCACCATCACGGGGTTGGATACGCCGCTTTTCTGGATGGCGTCCATGACGCGGCCCGGCATGGCCCCGATGTAGGTGCGGCGGTGGCCCCGGATATCCGCTTCGTCCCGCACGCCGCCCAGGCTCACCCGCACGTACTGCCGCTTGAGCGCCTTGGCGATGCTCTGGCCGATGCTGGTTTTGCCGGTGCCCGGCGCGCCGACGAACAACAGGATGGAGCCCGATTGCTGCTTTTTCAGGTTCATCACGGCGATCTGCTGGAGGATGCGGTCCTTCACCTTTTTCAGGCCGAAGTGATCCTCTTCCAGCACTTTTTCCGCCTCGTCCAAATCAATTTCCTGGGCGGGCTCCTTTTTCCAGGAAAGGCTGGTCAAAAAGTCCAGATAGTTATACAGCATGCCGGTTTCGGCGCTGTTGGAGCCCTCCTGCTTGAGCCGGTTCAGCAGCTTGTCGGCTTCCTTCCGGGCGGTCTCGTTCATCTGGGATTCCTGGATTTTCAGCTCCAGCCGACGAATGTCGCTGACGTTTTCCGGGTGCATTTCATCCAGCTCTTTTTGCAGATATTCCATCTGCTTTTTGATGGCGGATTCCCGCACCATCTTCTGGTAATCCTCCTGCCGCACGGAGGAGCCTTCCTGGCTCAGCTTGCCCATTTCCAGGGTTTCATAGATCAGCTTTTCCAGCATTTCGGCCCGCTTGACGGCGCTGTCCTCGGCAAGGATCGCGTACTTTTCCTCATGGGTGGCGTCCATCCAGGGGGCGCAGGCGGCGGCCACGTCGCTTAAGGTATCGAACTGATCCAGCCAGGGCTTCGACGCCGCCTCCCATTGGGTGCCCTTGGAAAAATCCATCAGGGCCCGCTTGGCGTCCCGGGTTTTCCGCTCGTTTTCCTGGGGCGGCAATTCCTCCGTATCCTCCCGGCGGGAGGTGTAGGCCTCGATGCGCCCGTCCGGGGCGAAGGCGATTTCGTCCAGGTTCACCCTTCCCCGGGTCTTGACGGCGAACCAGCCCTCCTCATGGATTTCAGAAATGGCGCCCGATACGCCGATGGGATAAAAGCTGTCTTGTTTTAATTCTTTTCTTTCCTGCTCCGTTTTCAGGATCAGCAGCGTCACCCGCTCCTCCATCCGGGGGGCGCGGCCCGTCATGGTTTCAAATCGTTCGGTTTTTAAGTATACCGTCGCGTCCGGCAATACCAGCGCGTCATAGAGGGGTAATACAGCCATGGGTTTTCCTCCTGTGGTTTCCGTTTCATAACTTGACAAATGTCCAAGTTATGATATAATGATCATAGCATCATCTTGGACAGTTGTCAAGGTTTTGCGAAAATATTTTTTCAAAGGAAACTGGTACGATGTATTGCGGAAACAACAAAACGGCCCTGGCCTCCCAGCGGCAGATCGCGGAAGCGCTGCTTCATCTGTTGGATGAGCGGCCTTACGGCGATATTTCGGTCAGCGCCATCTGCAAGCAGGCGGACGTATCCCGGCAGACCTTTTACAGCCTGTTCCAATCCAAGGAAAACGTGATCACCTTCGCCCTGCGGAATGATTGCTGCTATTCCGGCATCGTGGCGGAGGGCGGCTGCCATTATTCTTTCCAGCAGATGTGCGGGGGCTTCAGCCAATACATCGTCGGCCACGCGGGCATCCTGGCCATCCTTTCCCGCCACGATCTGATGCCGCTGCTGCGCCACGTGCTCAGGGAGGATTTTTCCCTGTGCCTGGCGTCGGAGGGGCAATGCTGCCAGGCCCTGCAGCCGTATCTGATCGACTATCTGGCCGCGGGCATCACCAGCATCGCCGAAACCTACATCCGCACCGGAAAAACGGCCTCCCCGGAGGCGCTGGAGGGGATCATCTATATGCTGCTGCGGGGAGAATTCTATCCCGAATAAAGCGGCGGGAAAGGGTGAACTGCACCCCATTTGTTAGACAAGTATGGTATACTACTAACAAGTGGAGTGATTTATAAGAGCCACATGGAAACTTTCAATTTCGCCGCTGAGAACATCAGCCAGGCGTACCATGTGCCCATCCTCGCCAAGGTGGACGGCGCGGGCACGCAGGCGGATCGGGCGCATATCAAAGAGGAACTGGAAAAACTGTAAAAATCATGTAGAATAGGCCCAGGAGGTGCGTCATCATGGAAATCAAGGCAGTCAAATTCCGGAAAGACGGTTTCTATTCCCAGCCCTTTGTCTTTGGCGGCGAGGAGGGCATGGATGCGTTCGATAAAAGCATCCGCTATCGGGGCAGCCTGCAAAACTACCTGATCGACACGGGGGACGAGGTGATCCTGGTGGATACCGGCCTGCCCGCCGGAACGCCGGAGGAAGTGCCGGATGAGAACAGCATCCTGTATACCGGGAAGGATATTTGCAGCTATATGGAAGCCTTTGCCGCCCTGGGCTACAAGCCGGAGCAGGTGACCAAAATTCTTTTGACCCACAAGCACAACGACCATTCGGGCGAACTCAAATCCTTCCCCAACGCGAAAATTTATGTGAACGCCGACGAAACCGGCGCCGATGAATTGCAGGGCATCCTCAACCTGGCGCCCGTGACCTTCACCGACGGCGCGTATTACAATTTCCCGGCATCCCAGATCATTGCCGACGGCATTTGCTTGATCAAGGCCAAGGGCCACACCAACGGGAATTCCATCGTGATCGTGGAAAAGGACAGGCTGTTCTACATGATCCACGGCGATATCACATACGTGGAAGAAGCGCTGTATGAAAACAAGCTGTCCGTGGTGTTCGACGATCTGCCCGCCGCCCGGGAAACGCTGGATCGGGTGCGGGATTTCGTCAGCAATCATCCCACCGTGTATTGCGGAACGCACACGCCCCAGGGCTATGAGAACCTGGAAGCCAACCGGGTGATGGATTTGAGCAACCCCGTTCCCACCGTGCCGGCGGTGGTGGATTTTTCCGAAAAGAGGGCCAGCGGCAAGTACGTCTGCTCCATTTGCGGGTATGTGTATGATCCCGCCGAGCACGACGGCGTGGCCTTTGAGGATCTGCCTGACGATTGGCGCTGCCCCCGCTGCAAGCAGCCCAAGGGGAAATTCAATCAGGCGTAATTTCCCAAAAAATATCGCCTGGACGCGCGCAGTCAAAGCATCCGCGTCCAGGCGATTTTTATGTTGATGATGTTCTTGATTTGTTGAAAAACCGCAGCGCACCGCGCGGCCGTTACTGCAGCGCTTCGGCAAAAGCGTCGAAGAATTCCGGGCAGGCCCAGGTGCCGCAGCCGATCACCCGCTCACCGTTCACCGCCAATTGCAGCACGATGCCATTTTTCAATTGGATCAGCAGGGATTGGTTGGTTTCGCTGCCGCCGGCCCGCAGGAAGGAGGCGTTCGACGTCAGCACGTCCACCAGGCGGCTGGCCGTTCCGGCGTCGTTCACCGTGCCTACGCCGGACAATTCCAGCGCCACGGGGGAATTGGCCTTCAGGGTATCGGCCAGGCCTTCGCCGCCCACCAGGGCGCTGTCGCCGAAGCTGACCCGCTGGAACACCCGGGTCTGGCCGTCCACGTTGGCGGCCACCAGGGCGTTGTTCATGCCGCTGACGGCGTACACGGTTTCCCCTTGCTTCACGGTATTGGAAATGATGCCGCTCTTTCCCGCCAGGGCGGGCTCGCTGGTATAAGTATCCACCGTGCCCAGGGCGCTGCCCAGCAGGGAGCCGCTGACGGAGGTGGGGTTGGTGAGCATCCGATAATACCGGCCGTTCACGCCCACCAGCGGGAAATTGCCGCCGGAGGCCTTGGCCCAAATGCTGCGATAGCTGGGATTGGATGAGGATTTGATGCTGATGCTGCCCTTGGGCACATCCAGCGCCAATTTATCCCCTGCCGGCGCGCTGCTGCCCGCGGAAAAAGATTCGATCAGCGGTGCGGCGGTGGGCTGGGGCCCGCCGGGCCGACTCAGCGACGGAAATGCGAAAGCCGCGGCTCCCGCCACGATCACCACTGCCGCCATCACGGGCGCCCAGCGCCGCAGCGCCGCGCCCCGGCGGGGCTGATCCTTCGCCTGCGCCGCCCGCAGGATCCTGCGCTTCAGCGCCTCATCCGCCTGAAGGCCGGTGGAATCGGCCATTTGCGGCAGCTCCCGCAGCCTTTCCTCCACGCTCTTCATTGCGCTCCACTCTCCTTCAAAATATCCTGTAATTTTTTTCTGCCCCGGCTCAGACGGCTGGAAATGGTGCCCTCCGGCACGTGCAGCATATCGGCGATCTCGTTGATGCCGTAGCCCTGATAATAGTGCAGCAGCACCACGTCCCGAAAATCCGCCGGCAGCTTGCGAATGGCGGCCAGCAGTTCCTGCCTTTCCAAAGCGTCGTCCATGCTGCCGGGGGCGGGGGTCAATTCCATGGCCGGGCTGCCCAGCACCACCCGCTTCACCCAGGCGGCCCGCCAGATATCCCGGCACCGGTTCATGGCCACCTTCAGCAGCCACGCCTTTTCCTTCCCCGGCACCAGCTCGGGGGTATGGGTCAGCAGCCGGACGAACACATCCTGGGTCACGTCCTCCGCCTGCTGGCGATCCCCCAAATAAAAGTAGCTGAAGCGAAGCACGTCGTCGGCGTATTTTTCGTACAATTCCGAAAACGCCTGATCGTCGATGCGCCCAGCCGGCTTTTCCGCCCGGTCATTCATACAACGAAATACCTTTCCCATTTCTTGCATGCTGAGCAAAAAATTTCTGGCTGCCGCCGGATTTTTCTGCCCACACCGTATTATAAACCAAGCTGAAAAACCGGTCAAGATGCGAAGGCCCGGTCTGCCGAAAAACTGCGAAGCGCGCCGAAGGCCGGACGGCTTCTGCTCCCGGTGGGCGTCGGCCCCCTTTTATCATGCGCCTTCGCGCCCGCAAAAATGCCCGTTTTTTGACGCGCGGCTTCCCTTGTGGAAACGGGAGGGATGTGATACAATCAGCGTAAGGACCTTGAATCGAACCGAGGTGAGATCGTTGAAAAGGATGGCTTTGCTGCTGCTTGCCTGCCTGCTGGCGCTGCTGCTGACGGCCTGCGGCCAGCCGGATACGGCCCCCGCGTCCTCTGACGCCGCCACGCCCGCGCCGACCGCGGCGAAGGCGCCTGCCGTCACCGCCCAGGGCGCCCTGGGCGACGCCGCCCGGCAGCTGATGGCCCCCTATCAGGCCGACTTGGATCTTGTGGCCCGGCACAGCCCCGGGGTGCTGACCTATGAAATTCCCGGCGATATCATCAACACCCTGGCCCAGGACGCGGCGGAGGCCGGGGCGCAAGCGGAAAACGGCCGGTACGCCTTCACCTGGCGGCAATCCGGCGAACACACCTATTCCGCCAGCGCCCTTCAAATCGCCCAGATCGAGGAGGCGGCGGAAGCCACCCCCAACCCCCGGGCCAGCGAGGAGCCGGTGATGGATAACCAGCAGATGGGCGATTTTTCCGCTTCCGGCGGCGGCCTGTTTGAGCGGGCCCGGGCCTACGACGTGGCCGCCGATCTGACGGATGGCGCCGCCGAAATGACCGACACCCTGAACGGCGGCGTGACTGGGCATGAATTATTTTCCTTCGCCGTGGAGGGGGATTGCCTGTATTTTGTGGACGCCATGCTGGATCAGGCGGTGGGCCTGGACGGCGTGGAAGCCACCAGCCGCTATCTGGTGGCCGCCGGCGTGCTGCGGCGGGACGGGCTGGAGATCGTGGAATTCACCGTGCCCGGCCGGGATCAGGTGCCCCCCGCCTCCGCCGCAAGCTGGAGCGGCCTGCTTTCCTCCGTTTCGCCCCTGAGCCATATCACCGCCCAGGGGGAGCGCGTGACCACGTCGCCCTGATCTAAGGAGGCCTGACCATGAACGCATTGATCATCAATTGCAGCTCCGTGCGGACCGGGGCCACGGCGGAAATCGCCCGGATCGTTGGGGAGCAATTGTCCCCCCGGTATCAGGTGACCTCCATCTGCATCGACGATTATTCCTTCGGCTTCTGCCGGGGCTGCCGCACCTGCCACGCTACTGGCGTGTGCGCCCAGCGCGACGGGGTCGATGCGATCATGGAGGAATTTGCGCGGGCCGACGTGATCGTCGCCGTTTCGCCCTCCTACTGGGCGGATGTTCCCGGCCAATTCAAGGCCTTCATCGATCGCTGCACCCCCTGGAGCAACACCCATACGCCCCACGCTTCCATCGGCCCGGGCAAAAAGGGCTACGCCATTGCCCTGCGCACCGGCCCCGGCATGCCCGAATGCCAGCGGCTCATCGGCAGCATCGAGCATTTTTACGGCCACCTGGATATCGCCCGGTGCGGCAGCCTGGCCCTGTGCGCCGTGGAATATAAGGAAGCCGTCGCCCCGCGGCTGGCGGAGATCCTCGCTTTCTGCGAAACGATATGATCAAACAAAAAACGCTGCGCAAAAACGCAGCGTTCAGAGCATCGACAAAATCGATGCTCTGCCATGGAAAGCCTGTAAACAGCCTTCCCATGGGAACATCAATTCCTTGTAAAATGGCGTTCCCGGGCAAATTCGCCCGGGAACGCTCATTTTACGGTCAGGAATTGATAGCGGAAGCAACCTCCGGTTGCTCCTCGGCGACGCACATGTCGCCGCCTGCGGAATGAAATCGAAGGGACTACGGTCCCTTCGATGCATCCCTGGGGTTTGTCGATAGTCTGAA
>JAFUXH010000086.1 GCA_017470945.1 Clostridia bacterium
CGACAATGCCGAATTGCGAGGTTCGGCTGAAAGCCGCTTCTGCTATCCATTTCCGGCCGCGAAAATCGGGTTTTTGGCCTTCTTGGAGGTCGAAAACCCATTTTTGCAGGAAATGGATGTTCCGAATCAAAACGGAATCCTGATTCCGATTTGATTCGCAGGTTGTCGAAAATATTTTTTCGACAACCTGACAGCCCGGCACGAAAAACGTGTCGGGCTGTTTGATTGGAGCGTGTTTCTCGCTCGAAGAATTACTTCAGATAATACGCGTCATCCGGCACCTTGCCGCCCACCGACTGCGGATTGGCGTTGAACAGGATGCCGTACAGCGGCGCGGCCTGGGCCTGCATCTCCTCCCCGGCGATGAACACCAGGGTGCAGGAGGGCAGGGCCTTTTCCGCCACGGCGGCGGAGGGGATGATGCCCTGATCGGCGATTTCCTGGGCGGCGGCTGCCACGTTTTCATTGGCGTAAGCGATCGACGCTTCCAGATCCCGCATGAACGCGGCCACCTGATCGGGATGATTTTCCACAAATTCCGTCCGGGCGATCACCACGCTCATGCTCAGCTGGGCGTTTTCCTCGCCGTTCTGCCGGGCCGCGGCGGCAAATTACGCCGTCACGTCCAGGGCCACCCGGAAATCGGGGTTCTTCATCAGCAGGTTGGTCACCTGAGGCTCCGGCAGCAGCACCAGATCCACCAGCCCTTGGGCCGCCAGGGTGGTCACCTCGGCGTGCTCCGATTTGAAATCCAATTCGGCGTTCACCTGGTTGGTATCCAGGATATACCGGGTCACATATTCCGGCGTGGCGCCCTGGCCGGCGGTGGTGATGGTTTTGCCCTCCAGATCCTTCACGCTCTGCACGCTGTCGCCTTTTTCCAGCACGTACAGCATGCCCCGGGTGATCAGGCTCAGGGCCCGCACGCCGCCCTCGGTCTTATTGTAGATCACGGATCCCGCGTTGATGGGCACGGCGGCGATATCCACCTGCCCGGAAATGATCAGGGCGTTCACTTCCTCCGGCGCGCCGGCCAGGGTAAAGGCATACGCGCCGTCATTTTCCGCCATCATGTGGGATATAGCCATGCCGGTGGGGCCCTTCAGGGCGGCCACCCGCGCGGGCTGGGCCGCCTCCTGGGTATTTTCAGCGCCGCACACGAAGGGCAGCGCCACAATGAGCGTCAAAACAGCCAACAGCCGGATCATTTTTTTCATATTTTTCTTCTTCCTTTCATTTTTTCGTCATGGCGCTTTTCACCTGCACGCCGGGCACGTTGCCCAGCTTGCCCGTGAACGCGCCTACCTGCGCGTCACTCCCCCGCACCAGCAGGCCGATCACCGCCCGGCTGTTTTCGTGGTCCGGCACGCCAATGCGGCCGATCACGACCTCCTGGTACTGGGAAATCACCTGATTCACCCGAGGCGCTTGGTTCATTTCCTCGATCACAATGCCAATGAAGCCAATGCGTTCTTCTTCCATGGTTTCCTTCCTCCCACAAAAAAACGCATGACAATTTCCGTCATGCGTCCTGATGCTGATATACTGCCTCCTTTCGCTCTCGGGCCCGGACGCATCCCTGCCCTCAAGGGAAACCTGTGATGGGGCGCTCGCCGCTCGCCGTCATGGCCTGGCCACTCCGGTTCGCCTGTTCGCGCCGCCCTTTATTATACACAATTTTTCAAAAAATGCAACCGCCTTATGCCCGCGCGCCCGGATCAATCCATTTCGTGCAGGATCTTGTGCAGGATGCCGTACAGCACCACCGCCTCCTCCTTGGTCAGGGGGATGCAGCTGCCCACCAATTCGGGGATTTCCCGCACCGCCCGGCGCAGATCCCAGCCCGCCTCCGTCAATTGCACGGTGACCACCCGTTCATCCTGCTTGGAGCGGCTGCGGGTGATGTAGCCCGATTCCTCCATTTTTTTGAGCAGGGGGGTGATCGTCCCGTTGTCCAGGTACAGCCGGCGGCACAGATCCCCCACCGTGGCGCTGCCCGCCTCCCACAGGGCCAGGAACACGATATACTGGGTATACGTGATGCCCAGGGGCTTGAAATACGGCGAATACCGGTTGACCACCTTGCGGGACGCGGCGTACAGGGGGAAGCACAGCTGGGCGTCCAGCATCAATTGGGGCATTTCCTCCATCGTGGTGGGGAAATGATCGTTCATTTCTTTCATTGGCGATCTCCTGTCACACGGCGGGCAAACGCCGCCGCGGCCTTCAGGTCCTCCTCATCCGGCTTGCCCTTGTGCATAAAATGGAATTGCCCCCGGCAATGGAATTCATCCTGCAGCACCCGGATGCCCTTTTCCTTCAGCAGCCGGGACACTTGGCCGTACGTGGAAGGCAGCAGCGCCGCCGTGCTGAAGCACGCCACGGCCCCCACCTTGCCGGCATCCAGGCCGGCGATGAAGCGCTTGATTTCCTCCGACGCCCCGGCGGCGTACACCGAACTGCCCAGAAACAAAACGTCCGCCTTTTCCGTCAGGGGCTGATCCACCAGGCACGCCGGCGCGCCCACCGCCTGGGCGATGGCGTCGGCCAGCTTTTTGGTGTTGCCCGTTTTGCTGTCATATCGAATGGCGATGGTCATCGTTGATTCCCTTTCTGCGAAAAATGGCGGCCGCATCAGGGCCGCCATGTCAACGCCTGCGTTCTTACAGGTTTTGCTTCACCCACGCGCTGATCATGGGCTGGGGCTTGAAGCCGATGGACTGATCGACGAATTCGCCGTTCTTCATCAGCACCAGGCAGGGCACGCTTTGCACCTTGTATTCCCCAGCCAGCTCCGGCGCGTCGTCCACATCCACGTTATAGAAATCCACCTGACCGGCGTATTCCTCGCTGACCGCTTCCACCACGGGCGCCAGCATTTTGCACGGGCCGCACCAGGTAGCGGAAAAATCCACCACCGCCACGGCGCTCTTCTTGGCTTCGGAAACGAACTGCTCTTCATTGATCTTCTTGACCATGCTGATTATCTCCTTTTCAATTGATCGATATAAGCCACGGCGCTCAGCGCCGCCACGTTGCCTTCCCCCGCCGCCTTGATGTACTGATAGGGGGTGCCGGCGATATCGCCGCAGGCAAAGCAGCCGGGGATGCTGGCGGCCATCTTGCGATCCACCGCCACGTGGCTGCCGTCCACCGCCAGGCCCGGCACCAACTGGCCCGGAGCCACCGCTTCCCGCAGCACGAACACCCCGTCTACAGCATAACCCTTTTCATCGGTTTTGACAAGCCTTTTTTCGTCGGCCTTTTCAATGCCTGTCACTTTTTCCCGGATCACGCTGACGCCCTCCGGCAGGTGCGTTTCTTCTTTATACGTGGGGAAATACAGCACACGGCTGCACACCTCGCTGAGGAAAGCGGCCTCTTCCTCCTCCCGGGGGCTGTAGCCGATCACAGCCACCTCCTTGCCCCGGTACAGCGGCGCGTCGCAGGTGGCGCAATAGCTGACCCCGCGCCCCAGCAATTCTTCCTCCCCCGGCAGGGGCTTGCCCTGCACCACGCCGGTGGCCAGGATCACCGCGGTGGCCTCGATCATCTCATCCCCCGCCTGGAGGGAAAAATAATCGCCCATGGAATACACCGCGTTGATCCTCTTTTCCGTGATCTCGATGCCCATCTGGTCGATATGCCGCTGGAAAGCAGCCGCCAGATCGGCCCCCTTCACCGCCGGGAACCCCAGATAATTCTGGATTTCATGGGCCTTGGCCAGCTTCTGGCTCAGATCCTTACTGCCCAGCAGCAGCACCTTTTTATTGCGGATGGTGGCCGTGATGGCAGCGGACAGGCCCGCCGGCCCCGTGCCGATAATGGCGACGTCATAACGTTCCATGGAAAAATCCCTCCCGAGTTTCTACGCACGGCCTGCGACGCCTTACGGCGCTTGCCCGTGCTGCTTAAGAAAGTTACTTGGCTGCCGCTTTCTCGGGCTTTCAGCCCGAGCGCGACGTTTATACGGATTGTGTTTTAAGAAGATTCAGGCGGGGGAAACCGCTCTTTGGAGGCCAAAGATCGGTTTCCCCCGCACCCCCTTCCGAGAAAGCCGCCTTCTATCTATTTATTGTAAGGCTGCATGAAATGTCATACGTATCTTGCGCGGAAGGTGGATTTGCTTACAGCAATTTCTCCACGCAGGCGGCGACGTCCTTCATCTTGGCGGTGGGCTCGAAGCGGGCCACCACGTTGCCCTGACGATCCACCACGAATTTGGTGAAGTTCCACTTGATATCGGGGTTGTTCTTATAATCCTTATCGATGGTCTTGAGCATGGTGCTCATGGCCAGCGCGGTGGGGCCGAAGCCAAAGCCTTCGAAGCCCTTCTGGCTCTTCAGGTAAGTGAACAGGGGCAGGGCGTTTTCGCCGTTCACATCGCTCTTTTTCATCTGGGGGAACTTGGTGTTATACTTCAGGGTGCAGAATTCGTGAATTTCCTCGTCGGTGCCGGGGGTCTGGCCGGCAAACTGGTTGCAGGGCACGTCGATGATTTCCAGGCCCTTCTCATGATTGGCTTCGTAGATTTCTTCCAGATCCTTATACTGGGGGGTGAAGCCGCAGCCGGTGGCGGTGTTGACGATCAGCAGCACCTTGCCTTCATAATCCTTCAAAGAAATCTCTTCGCCCTTGGGGGTCTTTACAGAATAATCATACACGCTCATGGTTGCATCCTCCTTCGCTCCGGTTTTTCCGGAAATATCTTTTTTCAAATATAATTTTATCACATAATTTTACTATGTCAATACCTTTTTCAAAATTTTTCCACACTTATTCTTCCCCATTTTGTTTTTTCTAATCAAAAAGCCCTCCCGCTTGTGCGGAAAGGCTTGATTAATTTCCATCGGCAGGTCACAGATCCATCCCCGGCAGGCAGGTGACCGTGCGCACGAACGCGGCGTTCAAATGGCGCATCAGGCCCACCTGCGGCACGTTCCGGCGAAAAATGTGGGTGTACATCATAGCCACCCCCCGCTCCCGCAGCAGGGCGGACGCCGCGCCGATCAATTGCTTGGCCAGGCCCTGCCGCCGCATGTCGGACCGAGTATAGATCATCAGCAGCGTAGCGTTGGCCCCGGTGCCGGTGATGATGCACTCCGCCATGGGCTGGCCGCCCCGATAAAAGCCCAGGGCCATAAAGTGCTGCTGCTGTTGCCACAGCTGCAGGTAATCCGGGGTGATGGGCTGGATACGCTGGGCGTTGACCCGGGCCAGGAACGCCGCCTGGGACGCCTCATCCGCCAGGGGCACGGAGGCGAACTCCATCCCCATGGGGGCACGGGCCAGGCCGTCGGGGGGCAGGAAGCGGAACAGATCCTCCCCGTCGTCATTCTTCATGCCCACGGATTCGTAAAACCGCAGCATATCCAGGTTGTCCGGCGTCACCTGGGCGTACAGGCGAGCGGGCAGATTGGGCGTCAGCGCCCGCAATTGCTCCCCCCGGGCCAGCAGCGCGCCATACATCAGCGCCCGAGCCGAGGGCTGGGCGTCGATCTGAATAAACAGATGGTTGGGCCGCTCCGGGTACATTTCTCCCTGGAAAAATTGCATCACATAGCCTGTGCCCAGGCCCACCTGCTGATCATTGGCCACAAAAAACACGTTTTCCGGCGCGATTCCCTGAAACGGCGCCTGAGGATGGGTAATGCGCATAGAATTCCCCTTGCTTGCGTAAGAATAAAAGCTCTCAGCAGGCCGGCCGCCCCGGTCACTGCCATTCAATGCCGGCGTAATTACTGCTTGGCGTCAGATCATACACCACCCGGCGGATCTCAGGCCGCTCCCGCAGCAGCCGATCGGTCACCGTTTCCATCACGTCATAGGGCAGGCGGGCCGCATAGGCCAGGCTGCGCTCGCTGGCGTGCACCGCCCGCAGGCAAACGACCACCTGATCCTCCTCCCCCGGCAGGGGGCTGAGCACCGCAAAATACTGCCACAATCTTTTGGCCGCGCCGGAGCGCTGCACCTCGCTGCGGAAAATGGCGTCCGCCGCCCGCAGGGTTTGCAGCCGTTCGGGGGTCACCGGCCCCAGGATGCGCAGGGCCAGGCCGCTGCCCGGGAAGGGCTGGCGGGAAATGATTTCCGTCGGGATGCCCAGGAAATCCCCCACCCGGCGGATCTCATCCTTGAAAAGCTCCTGCACCGGCTTGATCTCCGGCACCGAATCATCCAGCATCAGGCGGCGGTTCTCCCGCCCCAGCATCACGTCGTTGCAGCTGACGCCCCGGATCACGGCGTCGAAAGCGCCCATCCTTCCCACCGTATCATTGAGGATCGTGTGCATCAGATCGCTGATGATCTTCCGCTTTTCCTCCGGCCTGCCCACGCCCCGCAGGGCGGTCAAAAACCGTTCCTCCGCCGACACCCGGGTGATATCCATGCCGATCTGATCCCGATAGAAGGAAAGGAAATCCTCGCCTTCGTGATCCCGCAGCAGCCCGGTGTCAACAAAGATGCATTTCAGGTTCTTCCCCAGGGCCTTGAAGGCCAGCAGGGCCGACACGCCGCTGGCGGTGCCGCCCGTCATGGCGCAGACCGCCCTGCCGTCGCCCACCACCCGGCCAATTTCCTCCACCGCCCGGGCAGCGAAGGCGTCCTCATCCCACCAGGTGGTACAGCGGCACACCGTCAGGGCGAAATTCCGCAGCATCCGGGAGCCGTCCATATCATTCTGCTCCGCCTGGAATTGCACGCCGTACAAGGGCTCCTCTTCGTGGGCAAAGCCCAGCACCACGTCCTCCGCCCGACAAATGGCCTTGACCTGGGGCGGCAGCGTTAATTCCCGGGCGCACTGGATCAGCCGTTCGCCGTTTTCGATGCCATCGGTCAAGGCGCAGGGCTGCACCGTCACGGGGAGCACCGCGCCCATCAGCGCCTTGTCCCCCACCGCGCCGCCCAGAGCCTGGAGCAGCGGCGCCGCGGCGTCGCCCAGGGCCAGCACGGGAATGCCGGCATGGCACAGCCGCGCATCCAGCCCCGCCGGGGCTTCCCCCGTCACGCCGCCGCACAGCAGAAGACCCGCCGGTTCCTGGCTGAGGATTTCTTCCAGGGACAGGCTGCCCGGCACGATTTTGCAAAAAATGCGTTCGGACCGCAGCTTTCGGGTCACGACCCGGCTGGCGGCATCGTCAAAATTCAGCACCAGCACCATATCTCGCATGGATGATCACCCCTTCTGCCGCAGAAAGCAAGATAAAAACTTTTTTATATTCGACGGTGGCGCAGGAAAATCCTGCAACGGCGGAAAGGATGTCAGTTTTGATCCACCCAGTTCTCCGGATTATCGATCGATACGCCGTACACCAGCCGCTTCAGCTCCAATTGGGTGGCGTGATCGGCGATGCCCGTTTCCTCCGCGCCCATTTGCTGCTGAATGGTTTTGATGCAGCGCTCGGTGATAGCGCCGTACTGGCCGGTCACCTTCTGGCCCTGGGGAAAGATCCCGGCGGCCAGCAGATCCTCCTGCAGGGCGGTCACCTTGGCGCCTTTGTTGCCAAAGCGCATCACGATATCGGCCACGTCATTCACGGTGCCGTAGCCCAGGATGGCCCAGTAATCGATGGGATAGCTGTTGCGCACCACGGCGTTTTTCACCTCGGCGAAGGGGCTGTTGCCCTCGATGACGTGCACGGTCACCTGGCCGGCGGCGTCATACGCGCAGTATTCCACCATGGCCACGTGGGTGGTATCCCAGGTAGCTGCGTTGGACAGGAACATCCAATCCCCCGGCTGGGGAACGTAGCTGTTGGGAGCCATGGGGGTGCTTTCCCCCTTGAACCATTGGGTGCCCCAGCCCCGCACGATGCCGCGCCTTGCCACATACCGCCCCTGGTTCAGGTACCAGTCCCGGCCGGTGTTGGTGCCGGTGTAATTGGGGTACAGCCGGTCCAGCATTTTCACGCCGTGGGCGGATTCGGTCTGATGCACGCACCAGCACAGGAATTCCGCGCACCATTCGGCGGTAGGATTGCCGGCCCAGGCGCCGTATTTGGTGGCGTTGCCCCGGCCCTCGGCGGTGCCCAGCTCCTCCCGGGCGGTATCCAGCAGCCATTCCACGTAATCCGGCACGGGGTAAGCGGGAGCGATCACCCGCTCCGCGGTATCCTCCCCCAGCGCCGGCGCGATCAGCAGGCAGGCGCACAGGCAGCAAACCAGCATACGAATTTTCAAAGGGACCTTCCTCCTTTCCGGGAAAACCGGAACACGGGGCTGGAGAAAACCCTCCAGCCCCGATCAAATCCATCGGGATCAGGCGTTGCCATCGTCGGCATTTTGATGCCGATCCGAACGGCGGCGGCGCTGATAACCGGTCGTGCTGTCGGCGGCAGGCGCCGACCGCTTCATTTCATTGACGCCGGCGATCTGCGGCTGCTGCTGAGGCAGCGCGGCGGCCCGCTTCAATTCCGCGGCGTTGAACGTCTGGGTCTCCTGCCGGGCCGGCGCGGCGGCTTGCTTCAGTTCCCCGGCGCTGAACACCTGGGTTTCCTGCTTCACGGCCGCCTTCGCCTGGTTGATCTCGCCCGCGGTGAACACCTGGGTTTCCTGCCCGGCGGCAGCGGCGGGCTGCTTCACCGGCGCGGCGGTGCGGTTGAACTGGCCGTCGCTGAACACCAATGTTTCCTGCTTGGCCTGGTTCACCTGGCTGGCGTTGAACACTTGGGTATCCTGGGGAACGGGCCCGCTGGTCCGGTTCAGTTGACCGGCGTTGAATACCAGCGTTTCCTGCTTGGCCGGGGCGCTGACAGGCTTGGGCTGCAGCAGAGGATTGGCGCTGAACGCCTGGGTATCCTGCCGGGGCGCGGCATTCGCCTGGTTCAGCTGGCTGGCGCTAAAGGTTTGGGTGGCCTGCTTCACCGGCGCGGCGGCAGGGGCGCTTCCCTGCTGGCCATTGGGCCGCACGGGCTGATACGCAGTGGTGCCCTGGCTGACGCCGTTCCTGTTCTGCCCGCCGGCGGGCCGCTGGGCCGGGCGGGGCACGCCGCCCTGGGGCGGCATGAACGGCGCGGACTGGCTGGTGTAGGCGGGACGGGCAGCGGTTTGCCCGGCGTTCGGGTTGTTGGAGGCCGCCCGCATCTGGGGCTGCTGGGCCGTCGCGGTCCGATTCTGACGGGCCTGCTGGGCACGCATGGCCTGGCGGCGCTTTTCGTTCTTCCGGCGCAGGGTGTAGGCGTAATACGCGCCGCCTCCACCCACAGCGGCCAGGGCCAGCAGCACCCAAGGCCAGGCGGAGCCGCCCTGACGGGTGGTTTCCGGCGCGGTGGGGCCTTCGGGCTCGGGGCCGACCGGGGCGATTTGGGCCGTCGGTTCGGGCGTGCTGGTAGGCGCGGGGGTAGGCGTTACGATCCTTTCGGGATCGGGGGTCGCGGTGGCGTAGGGGTTAAAGGGCTCGTAGGAGGGGCTCAGGGCCGGGTTCTGCCACACGGTCTGGTTATAGTCCTCCACCGGCTGAATGTTGGCGGAGGTATCGTTGCCGGTGATCCCGTCGCCGTTGGCGTTCAGGTAATCGTCGCTCTGCAGGAACTCGGTCAATTCGCCCAGGGACAATACCTTGAAATAGCTGCCGGCGATGTAGCCCTCGGTGCCCGCCTGGCTGACGTGGTACCACAGGCCCTCCTCGTTGGTGACCGTGCCCAGCACCAGGGCGAAAGCATAGTTATCCAGCAGCCGCACCCGGTTGGATCCGGTGCTGGGCTCGGAGCGCAGGTTCACCTTGCCGCTATTGCTGGTCACATGGCCATAGCTGGACAGGCTGTTTTCCGTTACCGGCTCCGGCGTGATTTCAATGATGGGTTCGGGGGTCTGCATCTGATCCAGGAGGGATTGCTCGTAAGCAGCGCTTTCCTCCTCGCTGAGGATGCGCAATTGATCATCCCGGATGAAGCCCCACATGCCGTTGTACTGCACCACGTGCCACACGCTGCCGTTTTCAAAGCTCTGCCCCTGCACGCTGGCCACCGCCGCGTAGGGCAGCAGATCCAGGATGGCGGCATTGGTATCGGGGAAGGCGCGCAGGGGCACGCCCTCGCCCACGGTCATGCCGTAGCCGTACACCTGCACGGGCACCGGCGTGGCGGTCACCACCACGGCGGGCTGCAGGGCGTCCAGGTAATACTTGGCTTCTTCATTGGAAATGGTCTGCAGCGCGTCGTGCAGGATGAAGCCGTAATTGTTGCTGGCCACCGCCTCCACGGAGGACCAGGCCACTCCATCCACATACGTTTGGCCCGACACATACACCAGCGCGTTATCCGGCAGCACCTCCAAAATGGTGTCGTCGGTCTGGCTGACGCCGGTGCGCAGGGCGGTGGTGTTCCTGGTGAGGGCGTAGCCGCGATAGGCCGCGGGCACCGGCGTTTCCAGGATTTCCGGCGGCGGGGTCAGGGGAACGATGGTTTCGGTGGGCAGGGGCGACGGCGTGGGCGGCGCGGTGGGCACGGGGGTCGGGGTAGCCGGCGGCAGTTGGGTGGCCATGGGCGTCACCAGGGAATCCTGAATGGCCTGGCTGTTCTTTTTGCTCATCAGATCCACATACCGGGATACCAGATAACCGTCCACGCCGTTGACGCGCACGAAATACCACGTGTTGCCGTTCTGCGTCAGGGAGGAATACACCCATACCTGGGCGTTCTTTTTCAATTCGCTGATCTTATTGGCGTTTTTGCCGTTGTTGATGGTTTCCGGCGTACGGCGGAAATTCACCTTGGCGTTGGTGGTGCCCCACCGGTCGATGATCACGCCGTCGGGAACGGGCGTGGCGGTTTTCTTGGGGGTGTTGGTGGGGGCGGGCGTGTAATGGAACAGGGCCGCCACCTCCGCGTCGGTCAGCACCCGGAACACGGAATCCTTCAAATAGCCCACCTGGCCGTCGATCTCCACGGCATACCAGGTTTCGTTCTTGGCGTTTTTCACCTGGCCCAGGATCTTGGCCAGATCGGTGTTGCGCACACGGGTGATGATATTGTTCTCCGCCGTGGTGGGGCTGGAACGGAAATTGATGCCGTTGCCGGCGGGATAGCCGTAGCCATCCAGGGGCGTATCAAAGGGCAGGGGCGTAGGCGTGGCAGGCAGGGGCGTAGGCGTAGGCAGATACGTGTAGTGGAACACGATCTCCTCCGGGCTCAGCGTGCCATCCCGGCTGAGGGTCACGCCCCGGCTGGTTTCCTCCCCCGGGGCCAATTGATAATTCTTGTCCAGGTCGTGGGGCTGGGCGTCGATGATGTTGTTGCCCACGTAGCACAGGATCTGCTGGCTGGTGGCCACGTCCCGGCCGGTGGCGATATCCTGGTAGCGCACGGTGACGAATGCGTTCACTTCATTTTTGAATTTGAACACCACTTCGCCGGGCGTGGCGACACCGTTGCTGTCCACCGTCACCAGCACCTCCTCGTCGGAGGCCAATTCATAGTTCCAGCCGGGGTCTACCTGGGTCCAATCCAGGGTAATCTTATTCTCGACGCCCTCCTGGCAGGTTTCGGTGTAAGCATAGAAGCTTTCGCCGTCGGGCCGCACATACTTGACCCCCACCAGCGCCACCTTCGGCGCGGGCACCTCCGGGTCATAGCGATACACGAATTCCACCTGGGCCGGGGTCGCGCCGTTTTCATCCACCTGCACGGTCATTTGGTCCGGACCGTCCAATTCATAATCGTCCAGCAGGTTCCTCGGCGCGGCGATGATTTCCGTCGTGCCAAAGGCGCATTCCACCACGTCGTCGTCCGCCACGGCGCGGCCATCCTGATCCACATACCGCACCACCACGGCCACCGGCTGAGGCGCGGGGGTCGCAGGCACATCGGTGGGTGCCGGGGTCGGTTCTTCCGTAGGTTCCGGCGTCGGTTCCGCGGTGGGTTCAGGAGTCGGTTCTTCCGTGGGTTCCGGCGTCGGTTCCGCGGTGGGTTCAGGGGTAGGCTCTTCCGTGGGCTCCGGCGTCGGCTCGGCAGTGGGTTCAGGGGTAGGTTCTTCCGTGGGTTTCGGCGTCGGTTCCGCGGTGGGTTCAGGGGTAGGTTCTTCCGTAGGTTCTGGCGTCGGTTCCGCGGTGGGTTCAGGAGTCGGTTCTTCCGTGGGCTCCGGCGTAGGTTCCGCGGTGGGTTCCGGCGTGGCTGTTTCCTCCGGTTCAGGCGCCACATAAGCGTACACAAAGGTCACTTCGGCTGGATGCGCACCATCGTAATCCACGGTGACATCCTGGGAAGCATCGCCAACTAATTCATAATAATCCTGCAAATCCTTGGGGGCGGCGCTGACAGGCCAGGTGCCCTCCTCCACTTTCTTCTTCGTGTCAGTAGCAACCGTCTGCCCATCCTCGCTGACATAGTGGATCACCACCCGTACCGGATCAGCAGCGGGGCGATTATAGCGGTACACAAAGGTCACTTCGGCGGGGTGCGCGCCGTCATAATCCACGGTGACATCTTGGGAAGCTTCACCAACCAGTTCATAATAATCCTGCAAATCCTTGGGGGCAGCGCTGACGGGCCAGGTGCCCTCTTCGACTTTCTGCTTCGTGTCACTGGCGACCGGCTGGCCGTCCTCGCTGACATAGTGGATCACTACCTTCACCGGATCAGCGGCGGGGCGATTGTAATGGTACACAAAGGTCACTTCGGCGGGGTGCGCACCGTCATAATCCACGGTAACATCCTGGGAAGCGTCGCCGACCAATTCATAATAATCCTGCAAATCCTTGGGGGCGGCGCTGACGGGCCAGGTGCCCTCATCCACTTTCTTCTTCGTGTCGGTAGCTACCGTCTGTCCATCCTCGCTAACATAGTGGATCACTACCTTCACCGGGTCAGCGGCGGGGCGATTGTAACGGTACACAAAGGTCACTTCGGCGGGA
>JAFUXH010000087.1 GCA_017470945.1 Clostridia bacterium
GGAACAGCAGCCAGAACAGCGGCATACGGATCAGCCGGCCGATGCCCATGGCGCGTTCCCCGCCGCCCAGGGTGCACAGCGGCGCGCGGAGGAACACGAAGGTGTTGACCAGCGGCACCACCGCCCACAGCAGGGGCAGATACTGCCAACGGCTGCCGCCGATCAGCAGGAAATAGCCGGTGGTCAGCAGCACCACCGCCACGTGGCCCCAGCAATAGAAGGAATGCAGCAGGCTCATTTCCTGCTCCTTGCGCTGGCTGGGCAGGGCCTCGATCAGGGGGCTGACCAGCACCTCCAGCAGCCCGCCGCCGATGGCGTTGAGCACCATGGCGATGATCAGGCCGGGATAGGGGCTCATCACCCGGGGCAGCAGGGCCAGGCAGATCAGCCCGGCCACCGAAACCACGTGGGCGGTCACGATGGAGACGCGATAGCCCACCTTGTCGATCACGGGGGCGGACAGCAGGTCCACCCCCATCTGCACGGCGAAATTGAGGGTGATCAGCAGGCTGATCTGGGTCAGCGATACGTGATACATCTGCTGAAAGGTGAAAAACAGCAGCGGGGGCAAGTTATTGATGATGGCCTGCACCACGTAGCCGGTGAAGCAGGCATTCCGGGTATGCCGATAAGTCAGCGTCATACGTACCTCAAATATGCACCTGGGTCACGCCCCAGCAGGTCATGGCGAACACGACCAGCAGGAACAGGCATTCCGCCCAGTGGATTTTCTTTTTTTCGGGGGTCAGCAGCAGGTAAAAGAAAGCATAGGGGATCAGATCCACCGCGTAGCGCGCCCCCAATTGATAGCCGCCGAAGGTGCGGTGCAGCAGCAGCAGGAAAGCGTGGATCACGCAGGTGATCAGCACCACTGCCTTTTCCAAGCGCAGGCGGCGGGTGATCAGATCCTTCACGAACCAGATCAGCATCAGCGTCAAGGGCGGGCAGGCCATCAGCATGGAATAGCCAAAGCTTTTGAACTGCACCTCCCCCTCCCGGATATCGATCGGCCAGCCCAGCAGGAAGGTGGAGGCGTTGGCGCCCAGGTGGCTGAGGGAAAACTGCGTGCCCCCCTGGAAGGAAAATTCGGGCAGGTAATTGTGGCCGAATTCCAGGGGATTGCCAAAACGCACGTAGTTATACAGCCCCAATTCGAAGGCCACCAGCAGGCCCAGGGCCACGCCAGGGATCAGGGGGCGGATCGTATCCTTCAAGGTCACCTGTGCCCTGCGGTGCAGGATCCACCAGGTGAAAAACAGGGGCAGGGCGTACAGGGCGTTGAAGGGCCGGCAGCCCACCGACAGGGCGTACAGCAGCAGCGCCGGGGTGGGCCGATCGTCGGCCAGCAGGCAAATGGCCGCTACCGTCAGGAAAAAAGCCAGCATCTGGGCGTGGTACCACACGGCCCCATCCAGCGTCATGGGCAGCATGGAGGAGGCCATGCAGAACAGGAAACTCACCAGCCCGCCGGACAGGCGGCTGTAGCCCGCCCGCTTCAGGGCGCGGTACATCAGCAGGCACGCCCCCAGGGCATACAGCTTCACCAGCAGATGATCGGGGGTATCCATGCCGAACAGGAAGGTCAGCGGCAGCAGCACCACCGAGGGCACCGGGGGGAAGGATACGTAGTATTCATCCCAATACACCGCCAGCTCCAGGTACGGCACGTCCTCCGGCAGGTGCAGCAGCCCCTGCCGCCAGGCCAGGGCCTGCCGGGTGTAGGTATTGTAAAACGCCGGACCGAAAAAATCCGTGCCCAGCAGGGCGTGCAGGGCGGCCCACGTGGCGGCCAGCGCGATCAGGAGGATCAGCGGGGTGAAATCCCGCTTTTTCTGGGCGTTCATGCCTCCACCTCGTCTTCCGCCTGCAGGGCGGCGTGGCCCAGGATGCGGGCCTCCTGGCTGTTCAGCAGGGGCGTTTCCCGGGGCACCCGCTTGTATTTGCCGCTCTTTTTCATTTCCCAGGCCTTCATGTTGTCGTTCAGTTCATCCTTCAGCGAGGCGATGATCCGGTCCTGCAGGGCCGGGTCTTCGATGGGGAACATCAATTCCACCCGCTTATCCAGGTTCCGGGGCATCCAATCGGCGGAGGAGAGATACACTTCCCTTTCCCCGCCGTTTTCGAACACGAAGGCGCGGGTATGCTCCAGCATCCGGCCCACGATGGACCGCACCCGCAGGTTTTCCCGCCCGCCGGTTTTCAGGCAGCAGATGCCCCGCACGATCAGGTCGATTTCCACGCCGGCGTCGGCGGCCTTATACAGCTGATGGATGATTTTGGGGTCCACCAGGGCGTTCATCTTGGCGGTGATGCGGGCGGGCAGGCCGTTTTCGGCGTTGCGCTTTTCCCGCTTGATCAGCTGCTTGAGCGTCCCCCGCAGGTAGGTGGGGGCGGCCACCAGCTTTTCCATGGGGGCGGATTCGCTGTAGCCGGTCACGGTGTTGAAGAACGCCCCGGCGTCCCGGCCGATGGCCTCGTCGCAGGTGAACAGGCCCATATCGGTGTACAGCTTGGCGGTCACGTCGTTATAATTGCCGGTGGCCAAATGCACATAGCGGCGCAGGCCCGTTTCCTCCTTGCGGATCACCAGGGTGATCTTGCTGTGGGTTTTTAATTTGGGCACGCCGTAGATCACATGGCAGCCCGCCTTTTCCAGGGCCAGACACCAATTGATGTTGTTTTCTTCATCGAAGCGGGCGCGCACCTCGATCAGCACGGTGACCTCCTTGCCGCTCTGCGCTGCCCGGGACAGGGCGGCCACGATGGGGCTTTTGCCGCTGACCCGATACAGCGTTTGCTTGATGGCCAGAACGTTGGGATCGTCCGCCGCCTCGCACACGAAGCGCACCACGGGATCGAAGCTGTCGTAGGGATGGTTGAGCAGGATATCCCCGCCCCGGATGGCGCGGAAGATGCTGCCCTCCGCCCGCAGCCGCTCCTCGATCTTGGGCTCAAAGGGCACAAAGCGCAGGTCGTCAAAGCCCTCCAGGGAGGAAAGCTGCTTCATGAAGAAATCCAGGTTCAACGGGCCGGGCACGGTGAAAATGCCCTCGTCCGCCACATCCAGGTATTTTTTCAGCCGGGCCACCAGCCGGGCGTCGCCGCCCAGAGGCGCTTCCAGGCGCACCACCCGGCCCCACTTGCGTTTTTTCAGGTTTTTGCGCATTTCCACGATCAGGGCGTCGGCGTCGCTGTCGTTATACAGGAAATCGGTGTTGCGGGTGATGCGGAAGGGCAGGATGGCGAGGGGCTTGGTGTTGCCGAACAGCCGCTGGGCAAACAGGGCCACCACGTCCTCCAGCAGAATGCCCCGGGCCCGGCCTTCGCCCATGGGCAGCATGGTGATGCGGGGCAGGGAGGTGGGCAGGGGGATCAGCGCCATCCGGGGCGCGCCGGTGCGCAATCGGGCGGGCAGCAGCAGCGCCAAATGCAGATGCTTGGCCGCAAGCAGCGGGAAGGGCCGCTTATCATCGATGGCCCGAGGGGTCAACAGGGGCTGCAGCTGGGCGTCGAAGAAGTGGGACAGCCACTGCCTTTGCTCCCCGCTCAATTCGTTGGGGGTCAGCAGATGGATGCCCGCCTGGCGCAGGGCCGGCAGGTATTCGGTGTTCAGCAGCTCATATTGCCGCTTCACCTGGCCGCGCACGGCGGGAAAGATGGCGTCCAATTGCTGCTGGGGCGTCATGCCGGAGGGGTCCTTCCCCTTATCGCCGGCCCCTAAGGCACGGTACAGGGAGCCCACCCGCACCATAAAAAACTCATCCAGGTTGCTGGAGCAGATGGACAGGAATTTTCCCCTTTCCAGCAGCGGATTATCGCCGTTGGCCGCTTCCTCCAGCACCCGCCGGTTGAATTGCAGCCAGCTCAGTTCCCGGTTATACACGTCATATGTTTTTGCCATGGTTGATTTCCCATCCTTTTCAGGCTTTATCGTTCATCGTCAGTCGGTCATGCGGGTGGTCAGGGTGATCTGGGTCACCTGCGGGGTGTTGAACAGGCGGAAGGCCGGCAGGCCCACGGCGCTGGATGCGCCCAGGCCCGGGCTGATATACTGCGGGATGCCCTGATAGCTGCTCAGGCCCACCACGCCCATATCGCCGGGGAACCAGCCGCTGCCCTTGCCGGCGGAGGCGGGCACCTTCACCGCCCCCAGGAGGGGCAGCCGCCATTGGCCGCCGTTGTAGTGCCCCGCCAGCACCAGGGATACGGAGGATACGTACGCGTCGTTGCCGTTATCGGCCCATTCCCGCAGGGTGGTCAGCGCGTCCAGCGACAGGGGATGATGGGTGACGGCGATGTGGATGTCGCCGGCCTTCGTGATCCGCCGGGCAGCCCGGATGCGGGCCAGCAGATCGCCCTGATAGCGCACGGCCTGCAGCATGGCGTCCCGCTCGGGGGAGGGGGGATCGCTCTTCAATTCGTTTTCCCGGGTGCTTACCGTGGCCTCGCTGTTGTCGATATCCAGGGTATACAGCCGCTCGGGCCACAGCCAGATGGCGTTTTTGCCAAAATCGATGCGCTCCGGCGCGTCCAGGTAGATCGCCCCCATAGCCTCGGCCGCCTGGATGTATTCCGCCTTGGCGGAATCCCCGCCGTGGGGGGTCGATACGATGGGCGCGGGATCCTCATCCCCGCTGATGAAATACACCGGCGTTTTGCCCTGGAATAATTCCAGCAGCTTCAAAAACGCGCCGTAATCTCCATCCTTGCCCGTCACATCCCCGGTGATGACCACGATGTCGTACCGGGTGGTGCGGATGGCCAATTGCAGCCGCTCCTGGTTGGCCCCGAAATACTGGCCGTGCAGATCGCTGATATGCAGGATGCGGAAATTGTTCATGGCCGGGGTCAGGGCGGGCACGGTGATCGATTGGGTGGTCAGGTTCACCCGGCTGTTGTTCAGGTGGTTCAGGATCAGCGTCAGGGCCAGAAAAATCAGGATCAGCAGCAGGATGAACACCAGCGTGCCGTGGCTTCTGCGCTCCGGGGCGAATAGGGGATCTTGGGATCGCTTCATGATTGCTCCTTTCGGATACGGCTCAAAAACCGTTCTTCCATTATATATGAAAAAACGCCTTTTCGCAATGCGGAAATGGGCCGTCTTCACCAGATTTTACGGAATAAACGCCGTTTTTCTTCCCCTGCTTTGGAAAAATAAGCCCGAGGCAGGATTTTGCCGTTTTTTGCCGAAGGGTTTTTGGGATGATCGACAGGATCCGGCAAAGGTTCTCATGGCGGCGGGATTCAAAAAATGATACCATACAGGCGGGGCATCCCGCCGGGAAGGAACCGATATGGCAAAGAAAAAGAGCAGCTTCCAGTGCGGCGCCTGCGGCTATGAAACGCCCCGGTGGATGGGCAAGTGCCCTTCCTGCGGCGCGTGGAACACGCTGGAGGAGATCCTATCCCAGCCGGAGGAAGCGGCGGCGAAGCCCTATAAGCGCCAGGGCGGCACGGGGGATCAGGCCCGCCCGCTGCGGGAGATCGAAACCGGCAGCCAGGTGTACACCCCCTCCGGCATGCCGGAATTGGATCGGGTGCTGGGCGGCGGCATTGTGGAAGGCGCGCTGATCCTGGTGGGCGGCGATCCCGGCATCGGCAAATCCACCCTGCTGCTGCAGGTGGGCAGCCATTTGGCGGCGGAGGGCAAGCGGGTGCTGTACGTCAGCGGCGAGGAAAGCGCCCGGCAAATCAAGCTGCGGGCCCATCGGCTGAACGCCGCCGGCAGCGATATGATCGTGCTGACGGAAAACGCCATGGACGCGGTGGAGGACAAGCTGAAGGAGATCCAGCCCGATTTCTGTGTCATCGATTCTATCCAAACCATGTATCGCCCCGAAATGGGCAGCGCCCCCGGCAGCGTGAGCCAGGTGCGGGAAAGCGCCTCGATTTTCATGCGCCATGCCAAAACCACCGGCTGCGCCATTTTCCTGGTGGGCCACGTGACCAAGGAAGGCTCCCTGGCCGGCCCCCGGGTGCTGGAGCATATGGTGGATGTGGTGCTGTATTTCGAAGGGGATCACCAGCACGAATATCGGCTGCTGCGGGCGGTGAAAAACCGGTTCGGATCGGTGAATGAGCTGGGCATTTTCGAAATGACCGGCAGCGGCATGCGGGCGGTGAAGAACGCCAGCGAAACCCTGCTGTCCCAGCGGGCGAAGGGGGCCAGCGGCAGCTGCGTTTTCTGCGGGCTGGAGGGCAGCCGCCCCATGCTGGTGGATATCCAGGCCCTGGTGACCCAATCCTTCATGGCGGTGCCCCGGCGCACGGTGGATGGCTTCGATACCTCCCGGGTGATGCTGCTGCTGGCGGTGATGGAAAAGCGGGCCCGGCTGAAAATGTACAACCGGGACGCGTATATCAACGTGGCCGGCGGCATGAACCTGAATGAGCCCGCCGCCGATCTGGCCTTCTGCATGGCGGTGGCCTCCTCCTATGTGGACAGGCCCGTACCCGCCGACTGGGCCGTGATGGGCGAGGTGGGCCTGGCCGGCGAGGTGCGGGGCATTTCCCAGTTGGAGCGCCGGGTGCAGGAATGCCAGCGCCTGGGCTTTACCCATATTCTTTGCCCCCGGGACAGCGCCCGCCACCTGAAGGGCGGCGCGGAGGGGGTATCCCTGCACGGGGTCGACACGGTGGCCCAGGCCATGGCGGTGCTGGACCTGCTGCCTACCTCCTGACGATCCGGGCCATCCGGCGCATGGAAGGGCGCGGCCGTGCGCATAATAAACCTGAATTCCCGGCATATCCCAGCCTGGGATGACAGCGATCAGGAGGATCATGGCCATGATGAATCGTGCCCGTATTCCGTTCTTTTCCCGTTTCTATGCCCTGTGCGGCCTGTTTGCCGGCGCGGTGCTGGCGGCGCTGCTGATGCAGCCGCTGCGCCTGCTGCCCGGCGGGTGGGCCGTTTCTTTTTTTGCGCTGATCCTCTACGCGGCGCTGATGGCCCTGGGCTGGCATCTGGGCGGGCGGCAGGATGGGGGCGGCAAAGAAGCGCCTGCCAACCTGGAAGGCGCGGCCGCGGCGGGGGATCCCTGCCCCAAGATCCTGGATACGTCGGTGATCATCGACGGGCGGGTGCTGGATATTTGCAGGGCCGGCTTTTTGGAGGGGGAGATCGTGATCCCCGATTTCGTGCTGGTGGAATTGCGCCACATTGCCGACAGCGCCGACGCCCTGCGCCGCAACCGGGGCCGGCGGGGGCTGGATATCCTGAACAAAATACAGGAGGATCTGAACCTGCCCGTGCGCATCGAGGAAATGGATTATGACGACGTGCCGGAGGTGGATGTGAAATTGCTGCGCCTGGCGCGGGATCTGAACGGGGCGGTGCTGACCAACGATTACAACCTGAACAAGGTGGCCGGGGTGACCGGCGTGAAGGTGCTCAACATCAACGAACTGGCCGGGGCCCTGCGGCCGGTGGTGCTGCCGGGGGAGGAAATGACGGTGCACATCGTGCGGGAGGGCAAGGAGGCGGGCCAGGGCGTGGCCTATCTGGACGACGGCACCATGGTGGTGATCGAAAACGGCCGCCGAAGGGTGGGGGAAACCATCGGGGTGGAGGTGACCACAGTGCTGCAGACCAGCGCCGGGCGCATGATCTTCAGCCGGGTGAAGGCCGAGGAAAACAAAGCGGGATGATGGGAAAAATTGGCTGATTTGGAATTGTTACATGAAAATGACGGGTATATTTTGCCAATCCGAAGGGGCGTTCAGCCCCTTCATTTTGCATGCGTTTGGCGTGCGCGCCACAACCCGTGGGGGTGATGAGAATGGGAAGTTTTTCCAGATCGACGCCCATGGAATTTACAGTTATTACGTGTAAATTCTGCATTTTGCAACATTTCTTCAATAGGAATTTGGTGGGAACTATGATAAAATAACACCGTAATGCGGGATAGCATTTTTCTTGTTATCCGCATCTTGGAGAGGAGGTTCCCAATCATGTGGAAGCGATTTGCTGCGTTGCTGCTGGTTTTGGCGCTGATGGCGCCCGCCACCGGTCTGGCTGCCTTCGGGGATAAAAACCTGACGGATAAGGGCAGCATGGTGATCGGTTCGTCCGGCGACGGCATCAAGGAAGTGCAGAAGCTGCTGAAAAAGTACGGCTATTTTTCCGGTACGGTGGATGGTAAATACGGCCAGTCCACCGCCGCCGCCGTGCGCCTGTTTCAAAGCCGCAACGGCCTGAAGGTGGATGGTAAGGTAGGGGCAAAGACCCTGGCCGTGCTGGAATCCGGCGACGTGATCGAGGCCACCGGCGAAACCCAGGGCCTGACCGCCAACGGCAGCTTGGTGGTGGGATCCACCGGCGAAGAAGTGGTCGAATTGCAGACCCTGCTCAAGGAGCTGGGCTATTTTAAAGGCAACGCCGACGGGGTTTTCAGCAAAACCACCGAAACCGCCGTGAAGGCTTTCCAGACCCGCAACGGCCTGATCGCCGATGGCAAGGTGGGCTATGTGACCTGGAACCGGCTGCACAACAACCCCGTGCAGAAGGGCGAAACCCTGAACGGCAGCCTGTCCACCGGCGCCACCGGGGAAGAAGTGGAAGAATTGCAGACCCTGCTGAAGGAATTCGGCTATTATACCAGCAGCATCAGCGGCACCTTTGACGCCGCCACCGCCGCCGCCGTGCGCGCGTTCCAGACCCGCAACGGCCTGACCGTCGACGGCAAGGTGGGCAAAAACACCTGGAAGGTGCTGCGCTCCGGCGCTGAAAACGTGGTGAAGAAGAACGACAAGGTGCCGGTGTATTACACCATCGCCACCGGCAGCAACGGCGCGGAAGTGGAAGAATTGCAGCTGCAGCTGCGGGAAACCTACTTCTACACCGGCAAGATCGACGCCGTGTTCGGCGCGGAAATGGTGCGCGCCGTCAAGGAATTCCAGGCGGCTGCCGGCCTGATCCAGGATGGCAAGGCCGGGGCCAAGACCCAGAAGGCCCTTTATAACCGCGCCGCCTCCATGTTCAACGGCGGCTACCCCGTGCGCACCCTGAAGCAGGGCAACCGGGGCTACGACGTGTATGTGCTTCAGAAGAAGCTGGCTGACCTGAATTACCTGACCGTCAAATATACCGATGGGTATTTTGACGCCGCCACCGCCGCTGCCGTGAAGAAGGTGCAGAAGGCCAACAACCTGACCCAGGACGGCGTGTTTGGCAAGGTGGTGCGCCGTTACCTGTGGCCCACCGACGTGGCCCTGGATGACGATTTGACCGCCGCCGAACTGGGCACCGATTACGATGAATACCTGGGCAAGACCCTCAAAGAGGGTTCCACCGGAGACGAAGTGGCTTACGCCCAGATGAAGCTGAAATCCGCCGGGTACCTGCTGGGCAACGCCGACGGCGTGTATGGCGCGACCACCAAGGCCGCCGTGCTGAAGCTGCAGAAGGAAATCAATAAGCAGCTCAAGGCCGGCAATGCCGCCGTGACCGCCATGCTGACCGATTCCTACGGCATCACCGCCCTGAAGGAGGATGGCATCATCGGCCAGGAAACCTGGGTGGTGATCCGTCTGTTGCTCAGCACTGAAAACGCCGAGCCCGTGGTGACCGATCCCGACAAGGTGGCTGTCGGCGCGCACATCGACAAGCTGCGCCGGGGCAACCGGGGCGCTCAGGTGAC
>JAFUXH010000088.1 GCA_017470945.1 Clostridia bacterium
GGGATCGAAGTGCTTGGTCCAGCGCAGGGCCGCGTCGAAATTCACGCCCATGCCCGATTCGTTGCCCATGGACCAGATCAGCACGCAGGGCCGGTTGATATCCCGCGTGACGCTGCGCTGCACCCGATCCAGGATGGCCGGGCTGTATTGGGGATCCTCGGCGATGGCGTCGTAGTTTTTAGCATCGTACTGCCCCCCTTGCAAAAACACCACGCCGTGGGTTTCGATATCGGCCTCGGCGATGACGTAAAAGCCGTAGCGGTCGCACAGGCGCAAAAATTCCGGTGCGTTGGGATAGTGGCTGGTACGGATGGCGTTCACATTGTGCTGCTTCATGATGCGCAGATCCCGCGTCATGTGGGCGATATCCACCGCCGGGCCGGAAACGGGGTCGCTGTCGTGGCGATTGACGCCCTTGAATTTGATCGGCACGCCGTTGAGCCGCACCACGCCGTTTTCGACGCGGATTTCCCTGAGGCCGATCTGCTCGGCGATCCATTCCCGGCCATCGTGCATAAGCAGCGTGTACAAATAAGGATCCTCGGCGTTCCACAGGTGGATATCCCGCAGGGACAGCTCGATTTCCCCCGTCGCTTCCCCGGCGGCGATTTCCTTTCCTTCTCCATCCAGCAGCTGATAGGCCGTCGTTTCTTCCCTCGGCCGATCGATGGTCACCCGGATGCTGGCCCCGGTGCGCTGATCCGTCAGGGCGGTGGCCACCCGGTAATCACGGATGGCGTTTTCCGGCCGCCGCAGCAGATACACATCCCGGAAAATGCCGCTCATGCGGAATTTATCCTGATCCTCAAAATAAGTGCCGTCGCACCACTGCAGCACAAGCACGGCGATTTCGTTTTGGCCGTCCGTCAGCACGTCCGTCACATCGAATTCCGACGGGCTGTGGGATACCTGGCTGTAGCCCACGAAGCGCCCGTTCAGCCACAGATAGAAGCAGCTGTCCACCCCCTCGAAGCACAGCACGGCCCGATCCTGCCCCTTTTCCCAGGAAAAGGCACGGCGATACAGCCCGCAGGGGGTATCAAAGGGCACGTGCGGCGGATCGAAGGGGATGGGGTAGCGCACGTTGGTATACTGCTGCCGGCCGTAGCCCCGGCACTGCCAGGCGGAGGGCACGGGGATCTCATCCGGCGCGGCGTCGGGGGCGAACACATCCTCCGGCACGTCGGCGGGGCTCAGATAATACCCGAAACGCCAGGCGCCGTTCAGGCTCTGCCAACGGCTGGAGCGGGATCGATCCCCCGTCAAGGCGCTTTCCCGATCCCCGAAGGGGATGAAATAGGCCCGGGGCGGCAGGGTGTTCACGTGAAAACAGGATAGATTCTCATGATAAGCCGGCAACTTCATGGCGTGATTCCTCTCTTTTCGTTGTTCTGCGTTTCCAGCCAAAAGGGGGCCAGGGGCAGGCCGTTTTCCCCGAACAGGCGCACGACGGCGTAATCCGTCCAGGCGTAGCGGGCCGATACGGGCCGCGGGACCGATGGGCTCGTCAACCGCAGGGCCGCCCCCTCCATGTGAACCTGGGCGGGATAAAAAGCGCCATCCTCCCCGGCGATTTCCATCAGCCACGCCCCGTGGCCCCGGTCGCTCACCGGCTGGGACAGGGCAACGGCCAGCGCCTCCCCCTCCCGCCTTTTATCCAGGGCCTCCGGGGCCTGAGCGGCGCTTTGGCCGTATACCACCCGCAGGGCCTCCAGATACAGCCTTTCCCCCACCACCCGCTTGTTGGTGGGGTGGATGTTATCGTATTCGCCCTGATCCAGCAGGATGGCCAGGCCGCTGTGGCGCAGCTGATCCCGGGCCTTCTGCTGGGCCAGCCGCAGCCGGGGCCAGGTAAAGCTGTCCTGGGCGTTGGCGTCGATCCACATGGGCAACTGCACGTTCAGGAAGGGCAGATCGGGCCGCTGAAACTGCTGCCGCAGCATCAGCACGAAAGCGATCAGCAGCTGATCATATCGTTCCGTGCGGAACGTATCCTCCTCGCCCTGGTAATACAGCACCCCCGTCAGCGACAGGGGGATCACCCGCCGCAGCATGGTTTCATACAGCCCGCAGGGCCGATAGGGCGACCCCGGGCCCACCGGGGGATTCCAGGGGCAGGGCCCCGCCTGTGCGTTGATTTCCGGGCCGGTGATCCCGGGATGTTTCTGCTTCAGGTCCGCCACCGCCCGGTTCCATTGGTCGATGGTCCGGTTGAACGCCGCTTCCTTTTCCAGGTATTCGGCGAGGGTGACGCCCCTGCTTTTTTCCTCGTAATCCCGCAAATAGCGCTGGCCCTCCCGGAGGGAAAGCAGCGTATCCTCCGCCATCCAGCAGGAAATGGAGGTGCCGCCCCAATAGCAATCCACGATGCCCACCGGCACGCCCGTATGGGGCTGCAGCTTCATGGCGAAAAAGTAGGCCACGGCGCTCATATCCCAGGCGGTGCCGGGGGCGATGGCCACCCAGCGGGCGTCCTGGTTGGCCCGGTCCGCTTCCTCCCCCGGCAAGGCGCGCTTGGGCACGTTGTAATACCGCACCAGGTCGTTTTCATGGCAGGCAACGCAAGCGAGCCCCTCGTCGGCGTTCTGCAATTCCAATTCCATGTTGCTTTGGCCCGCCGCCAGATACACGTCCCCCAGGGCGATATCGGAAAACCGTATTTCCGCTTCCCCGTCGCTCAGCCAAATCGCGCACCCCGTGCGGGCCGGCTGCGGCGGCAGAACGCACAAAAAGCGCCCATCCCGGGCCGGGGCAGTATCCCGGCCCAGGACGGCGCCATCCTGATCCACCAGGCAGGCGGTAACGCAAACGTTATCCCCCGCCGTGCCAAAGATCCTGATCTCCCGATCCCGGCACAGCACCGCGTGATCAGAAAACAAGCTGGACGCCTGAAATTTCGGCATATCAACGCTCCTTTGATATTCGCCTTACCGCATGAAGGCAGTCAGCGCGTCGGCCAGGGCCTTTTCATCCCGTTGTGCCGCCGCCCGATCCGGGGCGGAAATGGAGATATAGGTTTTCAATTTGGGCTCGGTGCCGCTGGGGCGCACCACCACGCTGGCGCCCCCCGCCAGGCGGAATTTCAGCACGTCGGACGGGGGCAGGCCGTCGATGCCGGGGGCGTAATCCCGCAGCGATTCGATGGCGCGGCCGCCCAATTCCTTCAGTCCCTGCCGGAAAGCGGCCATGATGCCCTGCATTTTTTCAAAACCCGCCGCGCCTTCGAATTCGAAGCTGTGCAGCGTATTCAGGCAATAGCCGTACTGGGCGTACAGGCTGTTCAGCTTGTCCAGCAGCGTGATCCCCTGCTGCTTGTAATACGCGAACATTTCGCAGATCAGGAAGGCAGCGTTGACGGCGTCCTTATCCCGGACGTAGGTGCCGGACAGGTAGCCGTAGCTTTCCTCGAAACCGAAAATATAGCGGTCCTTTTCGCCCTTTTCCTCCAAACGGCCGATGATTTCGCCGATGAATTTGAAGCCCGTCAGCACGTTGGCCACTTCCACGCCGTAGTGATCGGCGATCCTTTCCGCCATATCGGTGGTGACGATGGTTTTCACCAGCACCGGCTTTTGCGGCATCCTGCCAAGGGCCTGGCGGCGCTGGCAGATGTAATCCAGCAGCAGCAGGCCCGTTTCATTGCCGGTGAGCAATTGATATTCCCCGTCCTGCCGTCTGACGGCGATGCCGCAGCGGTCGCAATCCGGGTCGGTGGCCAGGAGCAATTCGGCGTTCAGCCGTTTGGCGTATGCGAGGCCCAGCTCCATGGCCTCCCGGATTTCGGGGTTGGGGTAGGGGCAGGTGGGAAAATGGCCGTCGGGCTGCTCCTGCTCCTTTACCACGGTCACGTTGGTATAGCCGCTTTCCTTCAGCGTGCGCAGCACGGGCTTGAGCCCCGTACCGTTCAGCGGGGAATACACGATGGCCACGTTCTGATCGACATTTTCATTTCCCAGCAGGCTTTCCTTTTTCACCTGCTCCACGAAATCGGTGTACACCTGATCGGGGATATACTGGATCAGGCCCTTTTCCAATCCCTCGTCAAACCCCATGCTGCGGATATCGGCAAACACATCCAGCTTCTCGATTTCCGAAAGGATGTCCGCCGCCGCTTCGGTGGTGATCTGGCAGCCGTCGGGGCCGTAGACCTTGTAGCCGTTATACTTGGCGGGGTTGTGGGAGGCCGTCACCATAATGCCGGCGGCGCACGATAAAGCCCGCACCGCGAAGGACAGGCAGGGCGTGGGCATCAATTGGGGGTAGATATAGGCCTCGATGCCGTTGGCGGCGAACACGCCGGCGGCCGCTTTGGCAAATTCATCGCTCAGGATGCGGGAATCATAGCTGACCGCGATGCGCTGACGGGCGGCGGAAAAATGCTTCCCCACGTAATCGGCCAAGCCCTGGCTGGCCTTGGAAACCGTATGGATGTTCATGCGGTTGGTGCCCGCGCCGATGACGCCCCGCAATCCGCCGGTGCCAAAGGCCAGGTCGCGGTAGAAGGCGTCCTCCTTCTGGGTTTCATTCATGGCGGCCAGCTCCGCCTGCAGGCTTTCATCGGCCTGTTCGACCCACTGATCATATTTCTGCGCAATGCTCGTCATGGCGTTTCACTCCTTTTCCATGTGCTCAATGGCGTCGACGATCGCCCGGGCCGCCTTGCGATGGGCCGCCCGGCTGGGGTGGGATCGGCTGCCCACGTCCCCCGCGGCATCCGGCAAGGGCAGGAAGGAAACGCGCTGATCCCCCGTCTCCTGCCGATATTGCTGCACCGCCCGCTCCAAATACGGGGTCATATCGATGCCGCACAGGCCGTAGGCCCAGAAAATGTGGGCCGCGGGCTGATGCCGCCGCACCAGGCGCAGCAGATCGACGGCGTCGGCGATCAGATGCTCCGTTTCCTGTTCGAAGGGTTCCGCCCCCTCTTTTTTCAGGGCGCTCGCGTCGTTGGTACCCAGGTTGATCACCACCGCGTCGGCGGGGCGCTCGCTGAAGGCATAGGGCCGGTCGCCCCCCGGGGTCACGGCGCACAGCTGCTCGTAAATAGCGCCGATGCGGCAATCGTGCTTGCCATCCCAGCTCTTGTAAGCGCCCCAGCCGCCCAGGGCGATCACCCGTTTTTCGGCGTTCAGGGCGGCGGCTGCCAGCGTGGGGAACGCCGGGAGGTGGGAAATGAAGGGCATGCGCCATTCCTGGGCGGAAACAGGGCCCAGCGTGCCCTCCCCCACCGTCAGGCTGTCGCCCAGGAATTCCACCAGCAGCTTCTTATCCGCCGGCTTTTCGATGGTGCCATCGGTATACACGCCGTGCACCCATAAAGGCCCCGCCTCGTCGTAGCTGGGCTGGGTATCCCGCAGGATGGTCACCTCGTGGCTGACGCCGCTTTCCATCCCCGCCAGCGCCAGATAGCGATGCACGCCCTGCCGCAGGGGGAAGCGGGCCACGCCTTCCCCGTCGATCATCACGCCCAGCCACTGGGCGTGATCCCGGGCGGTGGATTCCACCTCGATTTCCAATTGGGTGCAGGCGATCTGCATCACCAGCCCGCTGCCGGACCACCACAAGCCGTACAAGGAATCCCGCGGATCATACCGCCCCACGCGGAGAAAGGACGGCCCCAGGGGATCGTAAAATTTCAGTTCGCTCATGCTTCCACCGCCTTCAATGTATACAGCAGGCTGGCGGCGTTACCGCCGTCCACCTTGCACAGGATACCGCTGAACAAAAGCTCATCGCCGCCAAAGGTCTGCCCCGTTTCCTGCACGGTGTAGCGCTTCTCCGGGCTCAGGCCCTGCAGCTTCACCAGGGCAGGCGCGGCGTTGGCCTGGGCCTGGCCCCGCACGTAGGTGAACACCGCCTCCTTCTGGTCCTTCGATACGGTGATCCAGGCGGTATCATTCCCCTCGAAGGGCGACAGCAGGCGGTACATCCCGCCATGCAGCCGGGTGCTTTCGCTGTCCTGCGCATATTTCACCTGGCCCTGCAGGGCGCTTCTTTCCTCTTCCGTCAGCTTGCGCGGGTCCAATTCATACCCGAAGCAGCCGCCCAGGGCCACCGCAAAGCGGGTTTGCAGCGGGGTGATCCGGCCCGTTTGATGGTTGGGCACGGCGCTGACGTGGCTGCCCATGGTGGAGGGGGGCAAAAACATGCTGGTGCCGTACTGGATGCGGCAGCGGCACAGAGCGTCGGTGTTATCGGAGCACCAGAACTGAGGCACGTAATACAGCATGCCGGGGTCAAACCGGCCGCCGCCGGAGGCGCAGCCCTCAAACAGCACGTTGGGGAAGGCCTTCACCAGCCGTTCCATCACGCTGTACAGCCCCAGGATATAGCGGTGGGGCAATTCCTTCTGCTGATCCACCGGCAGGGCGGTGGAGCCAATATTGGAAAAATTGCGGTTCATATCCCATTTCAGGTAAGCCGCCCGGCTTTCCTTCAGGGTGGTCGATACCGCCTGATAGACGAAATCCTGCACGTCCTTCCGGCTCAGGTCCAGCGTCAATTGATGCCGGGCGGTGATGCCGGCGCGGCCGGGGATGTGGATGGCCCAATCAGGGTGCGCCCGGTACAGATCACTGTCGGGCGACACCATTTCCGGCTCCATCCAGATGCCGAATTGCAGCCCCAGCGCCCGAACCCGGTCGGACAGCCTGCCCAGCCCGCCGGGCAGCTTGCGCTTATCCACCGTCCAGTCGCCCAGGGAGGTGGTGTCGTCATCCCGATGGCCGAACCAGCCGTCGTCCATCACGAACAATTCCACCCCCGCCTCGGCGGCGGATTTGGCGATGGACACCAGCTTTTCCTCGTCAAAATCGAAATACGCCGCTTCCCAGCTGTTGAGCAGCACCGGTCGATGAGCATTCAGCCATTTCCGGGGCAGCAGGTGCTTTTCCCACAGGGTGTGGAAGGCGCGGCTCATGCCCCCCAGGCCCTGAGCGGAATAAACCAGCGCCGCTTCGGGGGTCTGGAAGGAATCGCCAGGCTGCAGCAGCCAGGAAAAATCATCGGGGTTGATGCCCAGCATCACCCGGGTGGACCCATTCTGATACACCGATGCCTGGGCCAGGAAATTGCCGCTGTAGATCAGGGCCGCGCCGATGGCCTCGCCCTGGGCTTCGCTCGTTTCCCGGCGGGCCAGCGCCAGGAAGGGGGATTGCTGCAGGCTGCTGGCCCCGCACTGGGTGGATACCCCCTGATGCCCCGGCATGAGGGGCCGGCGGTATACCCCGCGCTCCCGGGCCCAGGCGCCGTTGAGGGTGATGAAATCCCACTGATCGTCGGGCAGATCGACGCTGAGGCTCATGGCCCCGGTCAAGCGGATATCGGCCAGGCTGCCGTTGGTGATCTTGGCGCTGCGGGCGATGGCGTCGCAATCCTCAAACACGGTGTACAGCAATTCCACCTGCACGTTGGTCTGCTGATCCTTCATGGAGATCCGAAGCGTCTGGCAATTGTCCCCAAAGGTGGCCGGCAGCCCGGCCAGGGCGGGCTTGCCCTGCTCGATCACCGCCGATACGAAGCGCAGGTCCGCCGCGGTGCTGCCATCGGCGTTTTCTATCTTCAGCGCCCCCACCCGCTGATCCCCCAGCCCGAAGGAGGGATACTCCTGGGGCAGCCGGTCCAGGCCGCATTCCTGCAAGGTAAAATTATAAGTATCGCCGCTGCCCGCGTGGCGCAGCACCTGATCGGGGTCCAGCCGGCTCAGGCGGCGGCCGAAATACAGGTGCGCCAGGGCGTGCTCCGGCATCACGCAAAGAATATAACTGATCCTATCGTTCCGCAGGTGAAACAAATTGCCTTCCCGCACGATTTCCGCCATGATTGAATCCTCTCCCTTCTACATCCCGGGCTTTTGCGGATGATTTTCACGCACGCGCGCCCATGACGGCAGCGGCGCTTTTCGAATTCCGCGATGGGCTGAGTTTACCGGCGTTCAGGCAGCCCAGCAAGGCCCCTGCCAGAAGGAAAAAGCCACCCCTCGCGCTTGGCCCGGATCCTGGGAACGCGCGGTGTTCCCGCGCCGCTCCATTTCATTTCTTTCCGTTCCGAAAGGAGTGTATCACGAATTATTTTCCGCGTCAATCATTGTTTCCGGCACGCAAAAAAACGTTGAAAAATCGTTGCAATATTGACATTCTTTTGATTTGATATACAATAAAACCACGATCCCGCTGATGCGAAGGAGGAACCCCGATGGCCGTTTATTCCCTGCAATTGCCCCTGACGAAGGAGCAGGTGCTTTCCCTGCGCGCCGGGGATATGGTGACCCTGACCGGCGATATGCTGACCGGGCGGGACGCCGCCCACAAGCGGCTGATCGCCCTGCTGAAGGAGGGCAAGCCCCTGCCCATCGATCTGCGGGGCCAGACCATTTATTACGTCGGCCCCGCCCCTGCCTCCCCGGGCCACGCCTGCGGCTCCGCCGGGCCCACCACCAGCTACCGCATGGACGCCTATACCCCCGATCTGCTTCGGCTGGGCCTGAACTGCATGATCGGCAAGGGCCGCCGATCCGACGCGGTGCGCGATGCCATGCAAACCTACGGCGCGGTGTATCTGGGGGCCGTGGGCGGCGCGGCGGCGCTGATCGCCCGCAGCATTGAAAAAACCGAGGTGATGGCCTACCCCGATCTGGGCACCGAAGCCATCCACCGCTTCACCGTGCGGGATTTTCCCGCCATCGTGCTGATGGACGCCCACGGCGGCAGCCTGTATGAATCAGGCCCCGCCCAATACCGCCTGGAGGAAGAAGCCCCCGTATGACGCTTTCCCTGCATTGGCATGCCGGCAGGCCGGTTGTAAATTCTCGTTTGTTCGCTCGCATGGGCTTTCCCGGGCTGTACAAAAACGAAATATGATGATATAATAAAGAATGTATTTCGATTTTTTTACGAACGTGGGAGGGCACATGAAGCGAAGCGCGGCAGTACGGATTTGGGCGCTGATCATCACGGCGCTTCTTTGCGTATCTGTTTTTGCGCCTGCCGCCCTGGCCGACGATTACCGGGAAAACTACCCCGATCTGTTGGAGGACGGGCATTTGACCTGCACCGCCGCCATCCTGATCGAGGCCGATTCCGGCCGGGCCATTTATGAAAAAAACGCCGATCAGCTGATGTTCCCCGCCTCCACCACCAAGATCCTGACCATCTGGCTGGCCCTGACGCTGGGCGACCCGGAGCAGGAAATCACCGTCAGTCAAGAAGCGGTCAACCTGGCCCCCGACGAATCCAGCGCCAAATTGGCCGCCGGGGAAAACGTGCGGCTCATCGACCTGTGCTACGCCGCCATGCTGCCTTCCGGCAACGACGCGGCCAACGCCATCGCCGAGGGGCTGGGCGGCACCCGGGAAAATTTCGTGACCCTGATGAATTCCGCCGCTTTTTCCCTGGGCTGCACCAACACCCACTTCGTCAACGCCAACGGCCTGCACGACGATAATCATTTCACCACCGCCCGGGATATGGCCATCCTGGCCCGCATCGCCATGCAAAACGCCGATTTCCGGGATATCGTCAGCGCGCCCTCCTACATCATGCCCCAGGATAATATTTACCGCAAGCGCACCATTGAAAACCGCAATAATTTTGTGGCAAAGCCCAGCGACACCCAAAAGCAGGCCCGGTATTACGAAGGCAGCACCGGCGTCAAAACCGGCACCACCTCCGCCGCCGGCAACTGCCTGGTGGCCTCCGCCACCCGGGATGGGATCGACCTGATTGCCGTGGTATTCAATTCCAGCTCCGACGGTTCCCGCTACACCGACGCCAGGCGATTGATGGACTACGGCTTTTCCCAGTTCATGAGCACCACCATCGCCGAGGTGTACGCCGAAAATCCCCGAGTGGTGGACGTGCGGGGCTTCGACCTGGAGGACGAGCAGGTGGGAAGGCTGCAATTGAACCTGAAAAAATCCAGCGCTTCCACCGGCAGCGACCAGATCGTCATGACCCGGGATGAAATGGCCTATTGGGTGCAGAATTTCAGCAGCCTGACCGTGACGGAATTCACCCGGGAATTCCGCGCCCCCATCGAGGCGGGCGAGGTGATGGGCACCCTGACCTATTACGGCGAGGATGGGAACCCGGTGATTTACGATATGATCGCCTCCCGCTCCATCGCCGCCCGGCAGCAGCTGGCCCCTTCCATCGAGCAAATCATCGCCGACGCGGAAAACGACCCCAACCCCTTCCCCCGGATCACCTTTGAATTGATTTTCCTGTATGTCATCCTGCCCGCCGTGGCCATTTTCCTGCTGATCCATTTTACCCGCGCCGCCGTGAAATGGATCAAGGCCAAGCGCAAGGTGAAGGCCGTCAAGCCCAGCGGCCGGTATTACCGGTGATTCCCGGCCAGATCCTATCTATTCTCAAGTTAATAACCCAATAGTTTAGTTGACATCATACCGATATATTGCTGACGTAACAAAAAAGCAATTAAGACTTAGTTTGTATCAAAACAGGAGGTATCAGAATGTTCAAATTTTGGGGTGACGGTTCACAGGAAGCCATGGATCTGGTGAAGGCCATTCAGGTCCGCAGCACGGATAACTTCAACTGGACGTTCATCTTCATTTTGGCCGTTGTTTTCTACGTCTATTGGACGGAGATCCACAAGAAAAACAATGAGGCCGTCTTTGCTGGGCTGGCGCTGTACGGCGTGCATTGGCTGTATGAGATCTGCAACGCGATCATCGGGAAGGTATCCGGGTATCCTCTATGGTCCGTCAGCAACGCGTCCACCACGTTTATCCTGTTGATCGGCGTATGCTGGGAGCTTTCCATGATGTTCTCCCTGGCGGGGATCATCTCCTTTAAGATGCTGCCCCAGGACCGGACGAAGCGCTATCTTGTGGGAAAACTCGGAAAGAAGGGGATCAGCTGCAAGCTGGCAGGCGCGCTGGAAATGGCGCTGCTGTTCGCCCTGTTTGAATCCTTCCTGGCGGGGACCAGCAACCATTCCTTCATCTGGGTCTATCGCTGGTGGGGCGTGCTGCCGGTGTTCGTCACGACGTACATCCCGTTTTTCCTGGCCAGCAATTATGTGCCGGACATGGAACCCCGGAAGCGCAAGGTGTTCCTCATCACGGAGTGGGCCTTGGTATTCGTCCTACTGGCCGTGCTGATCCCGCTGGGGATCATTTGATTCGATAAAAGGAGACTCGGGCAATGAATATCAAGATCGCATTTGCACAAATCCTTCCCGGGAAAAGCCAGGATGAGAACCTTTCGATCGGGAAGAAAGCCTGCATGGAGGCAAAAGAAAAGGGTGCGGATATTGTGCTTTTTCCTGAAATGTGGAGCGACGGATATGCTCTTCCTCAGGATGAAGCAGCATTAAGAAAGCTGGCGATCCGGAAAGACGGCGATTTCATCAACGCGTTTCGTGACCTTGCGGCAAATCTCCAGATGGCAATCGGGATCACTTTTCTCGAATCGTTTGACTCAAAACCGCTCAATTCCGTTGTTTTCTTTGACAGGATGGGAAATAAGATCCTTCATTACTCTAAGGTTCATACCTGCGCGTTTGATGATGAAGCGGTATTGTCCGCCGGAGAGGATTTTTACACGGCAGATCTCGACTTCGGAAGGGGAACCGTCAAGATCGGGGCCATGATCTGCTTTGACAGGGAGTTTCCGGAAAGTGCAAGAATCCTGATGCTGAAAGGAGCGGAACTGATCCTTGCTCCCAACGCTTGCCCGATGGAAATCAACCGGCTATCTGCGCTGAGAACACGGGCTTATGAGAATATGGTCGCCATAGCGACCTGCAACTATCCTGCCGGGCAACCCGACTGCAACGGGCATTCAACTCTTTTTGACGGTGTACCGTGGCTGCGGGAGCTTCCCGGCAGCAGAGATATGTGCGTGATGGAAGCGCCGGAAAGCCCAGGCATCTATGTTGGTACCCTGGATCTGGATCTGCTCAGGAACCACAGGAGCGGTGACGTCATGGGGGATAAATACCGGCATCCCGAGAAGTACAGTATCCTGTCCGACCCGGAGGTGCGGGGTATTATAAAGGGAAAGTTTGTTCCTTGGTAAAGTACTATGATGAAAACTCCTTGAATTCAAGGAAAACGATTTACGAACAATTTGAACGCTTCCGTCATCCCGAGTGAAGCGAAGCGGAATCGAGGGATCTGAAAGTTGGCTGAACAAGCCGCGCCAGATCTCTCCACGCCATTCCGCCTTTGGCTTCCTTTCGGTCGGGATAACAGCGTTTGTTGGCTGGTTTGTATTGCGATTCAGAAATAGTTTCACTTATATTATGGTATTCCTGATGGAAAAACCACGGCCTGCCCCGCGCAGCGCCGTGGTTTTTGTGTAGTCGATATTCAGCCTCCGTAGCCGTGATCGAGCAGCCATTGGAAGATTTGCCGCGCGATGGGGGCGGACACGCTGCCGCCGCCGCCGGCATCCTCCACCACCACCGCCAGGGCGTAGGGGGAGGCCGCTTCATCCAGGAAGCCCACGAACCAGGCGTTGGTGTTTTCCTGGTTATCCAGCTCGGCGGAGCCGGTTTTGCCGCACACCTTTTTGCCCGCGATCTGGGCGGCGGTGCCGGTGCCGCCAGTGACCACCGCCCGCATATAATCCTTCAGGACATCCGCCTGGCTTTCCGTCAGGGGGCGGCGGTACACACGGGTGGAAAATTCCGCCCGCACGGCGCCTTGCTGGCTGGTGGCCTTCAGCAGCATGCGGGGTTCCATCATCACGCCCTTGTTGGCCACGGCGGAGGCGATCATGCACATGTGCAGGGGCGATACCTGCAGGGCGCTTTGCCCCGCGCCGGTCCAGGCCAATTCGCCCTCGGTGCGGTTCTCGGTGGGGTAGGAGGAATTTTCCACGATCAGATCCCGGAACAGGAAATTATCGTTGAAGCCAAAATCCTCCGCCGTGCGCCGCAGCTTTTGATCCCCCAGCGACAGGGCCACCGTGGCGAACGTATTGTTGCAGCTGACCTGGAACGCCCGCAGCAGGTTCAGATCCCCGTGCTGGGTGATCCGCCCCTCCTCCAGGTTGGTGCCCGCGTCGGTAACGGTACGGTTGCCCAATTGCAGCACCCCGTCGCAGTGGAAGGCGCGAGTGGCGTAATCGGCCATGTTTTCGATAGCGGAAGCGGCGGTGACGATCTTGAAGGTGGAGCCCGGGGCGTTCAGCCCGTCGATGGCCCGGTTGATGAAGGGCTTCATGGCCCGGTTGGCGACGGTGGACGCCTGGGGATCAAAATTGGGGAAGGATTGCTCGGTCAGCACTTCGCCGGTCTGATAATTCATCACCACCACGGCCCCCGCCTTATCCTGGGGGAAAATGGAGGCCACGTAGGCGGTCAGGCGGCTGTCCACCGTCAATTGCACGGTATCGCCCTTGCGGGGCGTGCCGGTCAGGATGCAGCGCAGCCGCTCGGCAAAGGACATATTGAACCCGTACAGATAAGCGGCCTGCACCCGGTCCATGGATTTGGTCACGTTGCCGTTCCTGTCGCCGGTGATGTGCACGGCGGCGGAACGCACCTGGGCGTCCTCATGATACACGCGCTGCCCATCCACCGTGGCGGCCAGCACCACGCCGCTGCGATCCAGCAAATCGCCCGCGATCACGTTGTTGCGCTGGGACCGGGCGAACGTATTCAGGGAGGAGGAAAACCACCGGCTGCCGCTGGTGGTGAGGCTGTACGCCCCGTAGGCCACCAGCAGGAAAAAGAGGGCGCACAGGCAGAACAGCACCCGACGCACGTTTTTGCGGATCTGCTTCATGGCATCTGCCCTCCCTGCATGGCCAGGGTGCGGTCTTCCTTCACGCCGGCCTCATTCACGCTGGCCACCCCCTGCAGCAGCCCGATCACGCACAGGCTGGATACCAGCGACGTGCCGCCGTAGCTGATGAAGGGCAATGTAACGCCGGTCAGGGGGATCAATTTGATGTTGCCGCCCACGATGACGAAGGTTTGCAGGGCGATCAGGCTGGCGCAGGCGGTGGCCAGCAGGGCGTGGAACACCGTGCGGCTGCGCCGGGCGATCATGACGCCCCGGATGATGATGAACAGATACATGCACAGCACGATCAAGCCAAACACGATGCCGAACTCATGCAGGATCACCGAGAAAATAAAATCGTTGTAATACTCCGGGATCACGCTGGCGTTGCCCAGGCCCAGGCCCACGCCCCACAGCCCGCCGTTGACGATGGCGATCAGGCTTTGCACGATTTGGTATCCCGCGCCGGAAGCATCCTGCCACGGGTCGATCCAGATGGCCACCCGGCGCTTGACATGGGCGAACATTTGATACCCCATCACCGCGGCCCCGGCCCCGCCGGCCAGCCCGGCCCCCAGCAGCATTTTGCTGCCGGTGGATACGTAAATCAGGATCAGCGCCACACCGTAATACAAAAGCGCCGTGCCCAGATCCTTCTGCACCATCAGGATCAACAGGCAGGCCCCGGCAAACAGGATGGACCACACGATCTTCCGCCGGGACAGGAGGTAGGAAATGCTGAGCATCAGCGCCAGCTTCACCATCTCGCTGGGCTGCATCGATAAGCCGCCGAAATTGATCCAGCTTTTGGCGCCGTTCTGCTCCGTGCCGATCAGCAGGGGCAGGGCCAGCAAAACCAGGCTCCCGCCCATCATCAGCACGGTCAGGGCTTTCCAATGCCGGATGTAGCGCACCAGCAGGATGCACAGCAGCATGGCCCCCACGCCCACGCCGTAATTGATGGCCTGGGCCAGCCCCCGCTGGGGGGACAGGCGGTACAGCGTCAGCACCCCCAAGGCGCACAGGAAGTTGGTGAGGGTCAAAAGCAGCTTATCCGCCGGGAACAATTTAGGAATGCCGGCGGTGCCCAAAAAGATGATGGCGGGCACCACCACGGACAGAAGGAAGCTCTGCCAGGAGCCATCCTTCACCGCCAGCATCAAAAAGCCCAGGAAGAAAAACATCATCACGGCGCTGAGCATCGCCGTGGCGGGATCGGGCCGGCGGGAGCGCTTTTTTTGATTTTTCATGAGCGATCCCTCCTTCTGCGGCGGGCGACGGGGCTTTGGTAGGGCAGCGCCTCGTCGTTTTCCTCCCCTGCCTGTGGTATAGGTGGGGCGGGCTGATTCAGGGCCGCCTGGGCCTTATACAGATCCTCCAGGGAATAGGCGTACTGCCAGGTCATCTGCCCGTCGTCGGTGAAATGCCCCTCGTAATCGGACGGCGGGGCCACGGGCGCGCCCTGCCCCTGGGGAGGATACGCCGGCTGCTGCCAGGCGGGCGCTTCCGCCGCCTGATCGGGAAATTCAAAGGGGGCGGGGGTGGTATCCGTCAGGCTGTCGAAAGCCGCCGCTTCCTCATCCCCGCCATAGGGCAGGGGGTAGGCGTCGGCATCCGGCCAGGGGGCAGCGTCCTGCTGGAAAGGCACGGGCTGGGGCACCTTCAGGCCGGCGAACAGCCGCACCCGCAGCACCGCGCTGCCCATTTGCAATTGCGTGCCGTGCAGGGCATAGCCCGGGGCGCGCATTTCCACGCCGCTCATCAGCGTTTTGCCGGGGCGCACGGGGGTGATCAGCATGCCCTTGCCTTCCTCGAAGGCAAAGCGCGCGTGGTGGCGCAGCACGCCCGTGCCCCGGATGTGAATATCGCACTCCCGGGACGTGCCGATATCCCCCTCCCGGGGCAGGGGCTGGCTTTTGCCGGTGCGCAGATCCACGATCTCGCCCACCAGCCCGGCGTCGGGCAGGGCCCGCATTTCCCGGCGGTAGTTTTTCGCGTCCCGGCGCATCCAGCGGTACGCGCGGATCAGCACCAGCACGCCGATCAGCACGAACACATAGCGCATCAGCAACGCCAGCAGTTCATACGCCTCACTTGCCATGCGCCCATCCCCCTTTTCATCCATGATGCACCGTTTTGAATGATTATAACACGAACCCCGCCGGTTCGTCCATACGGCGGGGCTGTAAATTCTTGAAATCCTATCATCCGCGGCGCGGCGCGGATCGGCAGAGGCGTTGGTTACGCCTCCTGCTGGGCCGCCCAGTCGTCCCGCGTGATGTTTTTCAGCCACTTCTTGCTCCTGTAATGGCGGATCACCCAGGGCCATTTCACGAATTCATCGGTGCACAGCAGGAAATACACCCACAGCGGCGGCAGCTTCAGCACCGCCGCGGCCAGAAAGCCCAGCGGCACGCCGTAGGCCCACATATCCACCGCGTCGCAAATGAAGCCCCACCGGCTGTCGCCCCCGGCCCGGAACACCCCGGCGATCAATGTGGTATTCACCGCCGTGCCCATCACGTAATACGAATTGATCAGCAGCATCACCCGCAGGTATTCCTTGCCCGCCTGCGTCAAATCGGCAAAGCGCAGGGCGAAGGGCATGGCCGCCAGCACCACGCCGCCGCCGATCAGGCCGAACAGCACCGTCAGCTTCATCAGCTTCTTGGCGGCCTCGTCGGCCTCCCCCATTTTGCTGTCGCCGATCAATTGGCCCAGCAGGATGCCCCCGGCGCTGGCCACGCCGTAGCACAGCACGGTGCCGAAATTCCGCACCAGGGAGGTGAACGAATTGGCCGCCACCATATCGGTGCCCAGAAATTGGCCGATGATCACCGAATACATGGAAAAACCCAGGCCCCACACCACGTCGTTGGCGGTGGCGGGCAGGGCCATTTTCAGAAAGTCCCGGAACAGGGGCTTGTTGCGCACGAACAGGAAGGACGGCTTGAACTTCACATCCTTGCTTCGGATCGACACCAGGATCACCAGCGCCAATTCCACCGCCCGGGACAGGCTGGTGGCCAGCGCCACCCCGGCGGCCCCCAGCTTCGGCGCGCCGAACAGGCCGAAAATAAAGACGGCGTTGAGGAAAATATTCAGCGTAAAGGCCACGGTGTTCAGCGCCGTGCTGACGGCCACCCGGCCGATGCTGCGCAGCACCGACAGATACACCTCGATCACGCCCCAGCACAGATAGGCCACCGCGATATTGCGCAGGTATTGGGCCCCGATCTCGATCAATTCCGGATCGGGGGTGAATACCCGCATCATGGCCTGGGGCACGGTCAGCGCCGCCAGGGCGAACAGGATGGACATGATCACCGAAAACCTGAGGGCGATGCCCTCCACCACGTCGATGGCCCGCATATCGCCCTTGCCGTAATACTGGCTGCACAGCATGGTGGCCCCTGTGCCCAGGCCGTAAAACACCATGAACAGGATGTTGGCGTACTGGGCGGCCAGCGACACCGCCGAAATATGGGCCTGCCCCACGAAATTCAGCATCACCACGTCGGCCGAATTCACCATGGCGCTGAGCAGGTTCTGCAATACGATGGGCAGCGTCAGCCGCAGCAAGCGGTTATACTGCGGGTCCCGGATACGTCGAAGCATCGTCATTTCCTTCCTTTGCGCAAAGCGGTGTTTCATCCGCCAATGAAAAATCGGGCTCATTGTATCAGGCGCGGCGCCCGTTTGTCAACGAAAAACGCCTCTTTTCCGCCATATCCTTCACACAAATTTCACGTGACAGATATAAAAAGATATGATATACTTTTCCCACTATAAGGAAGGAGGAGCCCCTTTTTATGAAGAAATTCTTATCCATTCTGCTTTTGACCTGCCTGCTGGCCGCCGTGATACCCGCCCAGGCCGCCACCACCAATCTGGCCGCCATCCGCATCAATGAATTCATGGCCTCCAACGGCGATACCATTGAGGATAAAAACGGCGAGGATTCCGATTGGATCGAACTGTACAACACCAGCGACGACGACGTGAATTTGAAGGGCCTGTGCCTCAGCGACGGAAAAAAGAACCTGGAAAAATTCGTGTTCCCCGAATACATCCTGCCCGCCCACGGCTACCTGATCATCTTCGCCTCCGGCACGGAGGATGTGGATGAAAACGAGATCCACGTGGCCTTCAAGCTCAGCGCCAGCGGCGAAAAGGTGGTGCTTTCCTATCAGGGCGTGCTGCTGGACAGCATCAGCTTCGATCAGCAGGAAAAGGATGTATCCATGGCCCGGGTGGACGAGCGCAACTGGAAATACACCTCCCTGCCCACCCCCGGCGCGGAAAACGCCTTTGACGATTGATCCGCGGCGAAAAAACATCAATTGTTTCAATATAATTACGAGTCTGTGTCAATTTGCATTGCAATTTGGCACAGTTTTTGGTATACTGGGGTGGATGCGGGGTGACGCTATGCGTGACCCCCGGAAAACAAAACGCGTATGCTTTCTTTGTCAGAAAGGAGTTTCCTTATGCAGTCCAACGCTTCCCCTGCCCAGACCCGTCCTTTGGTGTACGCCCTGCAGCAGAATATTCGCCGCGTGATCGTGGGCAAGGATGAAGCCATCGAGCTTCTTTTGATCGCCCTGATCTGCCGGGGCCACGTTTTGATTGAGGATGTGCCCGGCGTGGGCAAAACCACCATGGCCGCCGCCCTGGCCAAATCCCTGCAGTGCTCCTTCAAGCGCATCCAGTTCACCCCCGACGTGACGCCCTCCGATGTGACGGGCTTCACCATGGTGAACCTGCAAACCGGGGAAATGGAATTCAAGCCCGGCGCGGTGATGAGCCAGATCGTGCTGGCCGACGAAATCAACCGCACCTCCCCCAAGACCCA
>JAFUXH010000013.1 GCA_017470945.1 Clostridia bacterium
AACTGATCGAGTACCTTGACTACTACAATAACCGCCGCATCAAGGCAAAACTGAAGGGCTTGCCTCCTGCTCTTCACAGAAAACTAGCCCTTCTCGTCGCTTAATTCATATTTTGTCTAACTTTTTGGGGTCACTTCAAAAGGACGCACCCGTGTATTTTTTGCGTTTTCGCATTTCGTATCAACGCTGCGTTGCTTCATCCAGAATGGCCATCAGCCGGTCGATATTTTCCTCGGTGGTAGCCCAGCTGGTGGCGAAGCGCACCACGCTGCTATCCTCCCCGCAGGGGCCCCAGTAGGAAAAGCGCACCCGGCTTTCCAGCCGCCGCATTTCCGCGTTGGGCAGGATGATGAATTGCTGATTGGTGGGGGAATCCAGGAAGAAGCGGTAGCCCCGGGCGGCGAAGCCCTGCTTCAGCTTTTCCGCCATATCGATGGCGTGGCGGCTGATATCAAAATACAGGTTGTCGGTAAACAACGCGTCAAACTGCACCCCCAGCAGCCGGCCCTTGGCCACCATGGCGCCGTGCTGCTTGACGTGGGTGATGAAGCGATCCGGCGCGCCGTGGCGGGGAAACACCACCGCCTCGCCGCACAGGGCCCCCACCTTGGTGCCGCCGATATAGAAAACGTCGCACAGGGCGGCGATATCCCCCAGGGTCACGTCGGTTTCCCGGCTCATCAGGCCGTAGCCCAGCCGGGCCCCATCCAGAAACAGGGGGATGCCCCGTTCGCGGCACACCCGGCTCAGCGCCGTCAATTCCGCCTTGCTGTACAGGGTGCCATACTCCGTGGGGTGGGAAATATACACCGCCCCGGGATACACCATGTGAGAATGGGTGGGATCGGCAAAGAAGCCCTGCAAAAAAGCGTTCAGCTCCCCGGCGTCCATTTTGCCCTCGTGCTCCGGCACGGTGAGCACCTTGTGGCCGGTGTATTCAATGGCCCCGGCCTCATGCACATTCACGTGGCCCGTCGTTGCGGATACCACCCCTTCCACGCCGGACAGCAGGGCGTCGATCACCGTCATATTGGTTTGGGTGCCGCCCACGATAAAGAAAATATCGGCGTCGGGATCGCCGCAGGCCGCCCGGATTTTCTCCTTCGCCTGCCGGCAATATTCATCCTCGCCGTAGCCCACCTGCTGCACCCGGTTGGTTTCCATGAGGCGCTGCAAAACGGCCTCGTGGGCCCCTTCGGAATAATCGTTTTCAAAAGAAAGCATAGGAACCTCCATAAAATTTATCATACGAAATCCAGGCTAAAATATTGACATTCTATTTGTCAAGGATAAAAATCACATATTATGAAAGCCATCACTATCTATATCATTCGTACGGATCTGCAATGAAGAAGCTTACAATCGTTTAGAAAGCAATTGGAAAGACGACTTTGCACACTATGGCAAGGCCGTTTTTTTATCGGAAAACAATTACTTTCACAATCATTCAGCTTCTCAACTGCACCAACATTTCCAGAAGGAACTTTGCCATTTGCTCCGGCGTGCGATCCTTTTTCTGCAGCCAGCTGTGGATCGTATCAATAAAACCGGCGGCAAAAAAGTTGATCCGATAGTCCATATTATCCCAACGGGGCCATCTCCCGTTTTCCAGGTTCTTTCTGCTGGTCGCTGTGATGGAATCCTTCATTTTCTCATAGAACCAAATGTCACCGGCGGCAGAAAGCAGGAAGCGGCACAGCCTCTCGTTCGTCAGGTGATATTCCATATCGGCGGTGAGCTCTGCCAGATAAACTGCCATTTGCTCCGGGGACGCGTCAGTTTGAAAGTTTCGGATGTGCGGTGTCAGAGAACGGGTTGTCTCCAGGTATTCCTGCTCGATTTCCCGCAGCATTTCATCCTTTGTATCAAAATAGCGATAAAAGGTACTGCGATAGGCGTCCGCCTTGTTACAGATATCCCAGATCGTAATATCGTAGTAGTTCTTCTCATCGCATAAAGCAATCAGAGCTGTTTTCAGCGCCGCGCGGGTGCGTTCACGCTTTTCTTTGTTTTCCATGAGCGCTCTCCTTTACGATAAAATGAGACGAAACAGAACAATTTGTCCTAATAGGACATTCAGTCTTTTTTTGTAGTTTACCATGATTTCGTTTTCTTGTAAACTGAAATCAGCGGCCAAAAACCGTCCGAAGAAGTATTTGAAGGAGGCATCCCCATGGCAAACATCAAGATTCACGTATTCCACACCGGCGAAGTTTGCGTCGCGCCCGACCTGCCCTTCGGCGGCGACAACAGCAGCGCCATCAAGGCGTCGGGCATATTCGGCGACAAGAACGAGCGGCTCTGGCTGCCCGTATCCGCCTATCTGATCGAGCATCCCAAGGGAAAATTCCTGGTGGATGCCGGCTGGGCCCGGGATATGAGCCCCGAGGGCGAATTTGACAAGAAGGCGCAGATTAAGTCTCTGGGCTCCGTGATGCTCTATGAGGTCAATCAGGGCCGCATCGGCCTGGGCCAGTGCATCGACGAGCAGCTGGCGGCCATGGACATCAAGGATTCTGATATTGACGCCGTGCTGATCACCCACCTGGACTGCGACCACGCCAACGGCCTCAAGCAGGTGAAGGGAGCCAAGAAATTCCTGGTGGCTGCCGACGAGGTGAAGTTTGCAAGCAAGCTGACCAACAAAGTGCGCTATTACAAGAAGTGGTGGAAGGATATCTCCCTGACGGAGTTTGACTGGAACGACAATCAGGGCCCCGTGGGCAAGAGCTACGATCTGCTGGGCGACGGCTCTATCGAGCTGATCAATATTCCCGGCCACGCGGATGGCCTGTTCGCCGTGAAGGTGAAGAACGAGGAAGGTAAATTCGTGCTGCTGTTCTCCGATGGCGGCTACGCCCGCAAGAGCTGGGAGCAGATGATCACCTCCGGCATCGCCGCGGACAAGGAGCAGCAGAAGAAGTCCTTGGCCTGGATTCGTGAGCAGAGCATGGACGCCAACTGTGTGGAATCCCTGGCCAACCATGATCCGGACATTCAGCCCCATGTGATCGAATTGTAAGGAGGAACGTTCGATGAAAACTACAGCGAAAATTGTTTCCGTCATTCTTGGTAGTGCGCTGCTCTGACTGCTTCCTTCTGTTGCAGGGTAGCCTGTTCTTTTTTCCAGCCGGGAATGTCGATCTTCTTCACCCCGTGCTTTTCCTTTAGGATGCGTTGGGAGGTATAGTACAGGTCAATATCATTCTGATGGGCAGCGCGGAACTTTTCTCGGCTGCCTTTCCAATGGATGGCGTTCATCTGGTCGATGATGGGCTGGATGCGGCGAATATGCTCTGCAAAGGTGATCATATTGTCAAACTGCTTGATCCGGGCTGTATTGGCCTTGGATTGGGCCACAAGATCATCCACGGCAGCGGATAATGCATGGGTCTGTCTTTCCAATTCCTCCACGGTGAAAATCTGGTTCTCCTTCAGGAAATGGAAGGCGTCCACAAACTTTTTCAGGTTGCCGATCTTTGCCTTATTACTCCAAGCTCCGGCATTGCGCATATCATGATACCGGATCAGCAGGTCGGCAAGATCAGGCTCCTTGGCTTTTGCCAATTCTTCCTTCACAGCGGTGATCCATTCCACCAGGGATTTCAGCTTCTTTTTGATGCTGGCGATCAGGCGGTTGGTGGCCTTGATCCAGCGGTTTAGGTCGCCTTTCTGTGTGTGGATGCCCCGTTTCTCCATCTTTTGTACCAGCGGCCCTTCATGTACCGTGGGGATTTGCTCAA
>JAFUXH010000089.1 GCA_017470945.1 Clostridia bacterium
GCCACCGAGGCATGCCGCAAGGAGCACATTGAACTCAAGGATATCGGCGGAGGCCACCTGTGCCGCTGCTGCCGCCTGGCTGAAATCGCCAAGGAAAAGGAGGGGGCCAAATGAGCACGCCGATGATCGAGGTCAAGCACCTCAAAAAGTATTTCAACACCCCCAAGGGCACGCTGCACGCCGTGGACGATATCTCCTTCAAGATCGAGAAGGGCAAAACCATGGGCGTGGTGGGCGAGTCGGGCTGCGGCAAATCCACCCTGGGCCGCACCATCATCCATCTGCTGGAATCCACCGACGGCCAGATCTTCCTGGACGGCAAGGATATCACGCACGTGGATAAAAAGCAGATGCATGAGATCAACGAGCGCATGCAGATCGTGTTCCAGGATCCCTATTCCAGCCTGAACCCCCGGCAAACGGTGGAGGACGTGATCCGCGAGCCCCTGAAGCTCAGTAAGCGCTACAAGACCAACGCCGAGATCGACGCGAAAACCGACGAGCTCATGAAGCTGGTGGGCATCGACGAGCGGCTTCGCCACGCCTATCCCCATGAGCTGGACGGCGGCCGCCGTCAGCGCGTGGGCATCGCAAGGGCCCTTTCCCTGAACCCGGATTTCATCGTGTGCGACGAGCCGGTGAGCGCCCTGGACGTATCCATCCAGGCCCAGGTGCTGAACCTGCTCCAGGATCTGCAGGAAAAGCAGGGCCTGACCTACATGTTCGTCACCCATGACCTGAGCGTGGTGCGCCATATCAGCGACGATATCTGCGTCATGTATCTGGGCCAGCTGGTGGAAACCAGCCCGGCCAAGGAGCTGTTCATCCGCCCGCTGCATCCCTATACGAAAGCGCTGCTTTCGGCCATCCCCAGCACCGATATCGATCATCCCCATGAGCGCATCAAGCTGCAGGGCGAAATCACCAGCCCCATCGATCCCAAGCCCGGCTGCCGCTTCGCCGCCCGGTGCCCCTACGCCACCGAGGCCTGCCGCCAGCCTCAGCAGCTGGAGGAGATCCTGCCCAACCACTATATCTCCTGCTGCCGCGCCAGGGAATTGAACAAGGATTTGCTGTAATAAAACGTCCCGGCGGAGGGCGTCCCTCCGCCGGGCATGAAAGGACAAGATCATGAGCGAGAAAAAATGGTTTGATTTTTCCTGCAAAAGCAATATTTTGCTGGAGGATGAGGAGGGCAACCGCACGCCCATGAGCGAGCCCTATTACCGGGTGGAGCAGATCGCGCCAAAAACCTGGAAGATCCTTTCCGACGGGGATTTTTCCTACCTGCTGGAGGGCGAGGAGGGCGACGCCCTGCTCATCGACAGCGGCTACGGCGCGGGCAACATCCGGGAATACTGCAAGGGCCTGATCGGCCATGACGTGCCCCGCATCGTCAATACCCACCACCATTTCGATCATACCGCCAACGACGGGTATTTTGATCTGGTATACATGGCCGCCGAATCGGTGCCGCTGGCCACCCAGCCCTTCCCCAGCTTTGAGGGCATCAATTTCCCCCGGAATTACGAGGTGCAGATCGTGGAGGACGGCGATATCATCCCGCTCAAGGGCCGCGATCTGCTGGCGTTCAAAATGCCCGATCACGCCGTGGGCAGCATCGTGCTGCTGGACAAGGCGAGCCGATTGCTGTTTGTGGGCGACGAATACGGCATGCCTTTTGGCAAGGCCCTGAACACTACGGTGGAAAACTGGGCGCGCCTGAGCGAAAAGCTGCTGCCCTACCGCAAGGATTACGACGCCGTTTGGGGCGGCAACGGCCAGGCCGATCCCGATATCGTGCAAAAGCTCTACGACAACTGCAAAGCCATTCTGAACGGCGCGGAAGGCGCGCCCCGGGAGGACCCGCCCTTCAACAACTGGCAGCAGACCGACGAACAGGGCCGCATCGTGTGGAAGCGCAAGCTGCCCCATCCCGGCGACGGTCCCAAGCACCAGAAGAAGGGCAGCGACGGCAAGATCCAGGACGTGCGCTGGAACGAAAAGCAGGAGAGCACCAAGCGCATTTATGGCGAGGCGCCCAGCGCCATCGTGTACGATATCAATAAAATCTTTAACAACAAATGAAAGGTGGGTGCGTATCATGAACAAAGTGATCGACGCCAACCTGTATTGGTTCCCGGAAGAACTGTTTACCAATCAAGACCTGTCAGAGCAATTCCTCTCTGAAATCCCCATTCAGTACGGCATCAAAGGATATTTGAAAGAAAACAAGGAAACCGGCTTAAAGCAGTATGTCATTGAGAAGCCCGTGGGCAGCGAAAATCTGAACTATGTCCAGGGCGACTATACGCTGGAAAAGCAGCTGAGCGATATGGACAAGGCCGGCATCGACAAGGCCGTGCTGAAGCTCTCCTGCCAGCAGGAATGGATGAGCCTCGACATGTGCCGCCTGTTCAATGACGGCATGGCGGAGCACGTCAAGCGTTCTTCCGGGCGTATGGCGGGCCTGGGCGGGGTGCCGCCCCAGGGAACGCCCGCCGTATTCAAGGAAATCGACCGCTGCCTGGATGAACTGCATTTCGGCGGCTTGCAGCTTTCCGCCCATTACGGCAATCTGTACCTGGACGACAAGGCTTTCGCGCCCTTCTTCGCCTACCTGAACGAGCGGAAGGTTACCTGCTACGTCCATCACGTGCCGGTGCCGGTGCAGTACGACAGCCTGACGGCGTATACCAACCTGCGCCGCAGCTATGGTCGCTGCATCGATCAGGCCACCGCCATCGGGCGGGAACTGTTCAGCGGGTTCTTCACCAAGTATCCCAATGTGAAGTTGGTCCACTCCATGCTGGGCGGCGGATTCTTCGCCTACACCAGCCTCTGGTTCCCGAAGCGCCCCAAGGTGCAGGAGGCCGTCAGCCGGTTCAAGGACGATAATGAACTGGTTGTGGAGCAGCTCAAAAACAACATCTTCTTTGAGATGAGCCATGCCCAGCCATGGGGCAAGGAGCAGCTGGAATGTGCCGTGAAGGTATTGGGCGCGGATCATATCCTGTTTGGCACCAGCTATCCCGTGCGGCCCGTATGGCTGCTGGAAGGCGCAAATTTCGTCAGGAATCTGGACATTTCCGAAGAAGAAAAAGAACTGATCCTGCACGGTAACGCCGAACGGCTGTATCACCTGTAAAGCGAGGGAATGATCTTGCCCCGGTTCATCACCAACACCAAATGGTACGGCTGGAGAGCGCCGGAGGGCGCACTAAAACAAACCAAACGGCAGCTGTTGCTTCTTTGCGCTGTCAAC
>JAFUXH010000090.1 GCA_017470945.1 Clostridia bacterium
AGCAGCAGGGCAGCCAGCAAACGTTGGCTGCCCTATTTTTATGCAGACACCAGAAAAAATGATAGCATGACGGATGTGCAAGGCGCGTCACCAGAATGAAGTGCAGCTGCACCGGGACGACGGAATGATTCTGGCTGCCCTGTTTTTTATGCAGACACCAGAAAAAATGATAGCATGACGGATGTGCAAGGCGCGTCACCGGAATGAAGTGCAGCTGCACCGGGACGACGGAATGATTCCCTATTTTTATGCAGACATAAATGATTGCATGACGGATGTGCAAGGCGCGTCACCGGAATGAAGGGCAGCTGCACCTGGGAGATGGAATGACCTCAATTTTCAAAAGCTTCCTCCATGGCCGCCGTGGTGGGTGCCGGAGGAGCCAGTGAAGCCGCCCCCGCCGCCGCTATGACCGCCGCTGGAGGACGACGTTTCGATGCGGGTGCGGGTGGTGCTGGAATACAGGTACACATCCTGCACCCGGGACAGGTTAAAGCTGCCTTGGCGGATGTATTGGGTGGCGCTGGTTTGCCGCCGCACGGTTTTCATCTGGGCCTTGAAAATCAGGGTGGTGATCAGGGCCACCACCAGGCCGATAGCGACCAGGAAGGGGAAAAGGGCGTTGGCGCGGCCCAGGGGGGTGTGCAGCTGCAGACGATCCCCGACCTCATCCACAAAAACGATGGCGGCGTTGTTAAAATCATTCCGCCTCATGGAGGGCACAACCGCGTCCTCGATATCATAGAGTACGGAATCGGAAAAGATCCGTTCGCCGGTGCCGGTGGTCAGGATGAAATATTTTCGGGTGGAGGAAACGATCAGCAGCAGAACGCCGTCGTGGGTGCTGTTGTAGCCGAAGCCGCCGTAATCGTAGAAATCCGCGGCGAAATAGCGGGGCTCCTGGTTGTTGGTGTGGGGCACGGTGGCAATCACCACGTCAAAGGAATACTGGCTGCCGATTTGGCCGATGGCTGTTTCCAGCTGGCTTTCGGTGGCGGCGGACAGCAGATCCGCCTCGTCGAACACCCGCTGCTCCGCCATGGCGGGCAAGGCGACGCACAGCAGCACCGTGAGGAGCGCGATCAATCGTTTCATCTTCACAGCACCCCCATTGCGCCAAGCAGGAAAATCAAGGCGTACCCGCCCAGACTGATGCCCGCGGCCAGCCCCAGGAACCACCGCCAGAAGCGGCCCTTGTCGGTGGGCAAATCGCCGATGAATTGGCCGGTCTGGCCGTTCATGGCGAAGGTGTAGATGTGATCCTTGAACCGGGTGTTCAGCAGCCACACCGGCATCAGCACCTGGCGCACCTGGCTGTGCTGCAGCTGGATCTGGGTATTGACGGGGGTGAAGGAGGAATAGCCCTTCACCGTTTGCGTCATCAGCGACGATACCGACTTGCGGATGCGTTCATTGGCCCGGGGCTGGCACTGGGTGGCGTCCACGTCGTGCCGCTGGGCCTGATAGCCGCTCAGATACGCCACGGTGAAGCCCTGGATGGCGCTGCCGTCGTAGGGCTCGATGGATTCCATCATGGCGTCCTCCATGTTTTTGGATCCATCCACCGGCACCTGGTGGAAGCCCACGTGGCCGCCCCGCCGCACCAGATAATGGGCGGTGGTGGTCACTTGGTAATTCCCCTGGCGGGATGTGGTGACCCGGGTGGCGTTGTAGGTCATATCGGCCTCCGCCTCGCATTCAAACAGCCAGAAGGGCACGTACACCCCGGTGATTTTTTCCAGCCGACTCTGATCGGCAAAGCCCTTCGGCAGCAGGCGCTTGCCCTGGCAATGCTTGCGGAAAGCAATTTGGGCGTCCTGCTTGGTTTTTTTGAAGGGGATCACACCGTCGGGCCGGTAGGCCCCGGTCAGCACGTCCGGCAGGATGGAGGGGTTGCCGCAGTAAACGCATTCGGTGGCGGCGGTGGTTTCGTCGGCCAGGATCTCCGCGCCGCAGGCTTCGCAGCGGAAGGCGTTCAGGTGCGCCCCTTCCTGGGCGGAAAAGCCGGCGTTGTCGGCCTGCTGCCAGTTCATTTGGGCGTCGGTGGTGTTTTCCACCTGAATGGTATCCACTTCCTGGATGGTTTCCACCGGGAAGGAATTGCCGCAGGAGGGGCAATCCAATTGCTGGCTCAAGCCGCCGAACACCAGCGCGGCCCCGCAGCAGGGGCAGCGGTAACGGGTGGCTTCCTGCATGGCGCTGATTCCTCCTTCCGCTTCGTTGCCCGGCGCCGATGCGCCGGCTTATTCGTTGATCACGTGCTGCATCAGGTCGGGACGCTTGATATTATCCTTGCCCACCCGGCTCCAATACAGGCCCAGCTTCCGGCAATCGTACTTGCCGTGGTCCAGCACGGCATGGCGGCCATTTTGCTGGGATGCGTGCATTTTGAAGGCTTCCTTGGCGATGGTCAGGCCCGTTTTGCCGTTGAACGCCTTGAGCGGCACGCTCCAATCGAAGATGCTCTGGTTTTCCTTGTACATGTGCACATACAGTTTTTGGGGCTGATACACGCCGTACTTTTTGGCGGATTTCCGGGCCACCGTTTCCTTCAGGCATTCGGTTTTCACGGCCTTGATCACGTTGGCCACCAGCTTGATGTGGGCCTTGTGGCCGTACTCGCCGTCGATATCCTGGGTCACCACCACCGGCGGGCGGTAGCGGCGGATGCAGGTGACGATATAATCGACCTCTTTCTTTTCCCGCACCTTGCCCTCCGGCATGTAGGGATAATACTTCACCCCGCAGTGCCACAGGGCGTCCAGCAGCTCGTTGCGCCGGTCCCAGCGGTTTTCGGTGGAGATGTAGCCCACCAGCACCTTCAGGTCCTTTTCCCCGGCATAAGTGGGCAGCAGCCCGCCGAACCACAGGATATCATCGTCCGGGTGGGTGACCATCAGCAGGATATCGGCCTGCCCATCAGGCAGGGTTTCCCAGCGCTGCACCCAGGCGGGCAGGGCCCCTTCGGTCAGCACGTTCATGCGGCCGATGCGGATGGCCACGGCGTTTTCCTTGCCGGGCCGGACGCGGAACACGTGGGCCGGCTTGGAAAAGGGGATGTAGCTGGTGTAATAGGGCAGGGAATATTCGGCGATGACCTCCGGCTTTTCGCCGTCCATGCTTTCAACGATCAGCTGGGGCACGTAGGTGTTGAAGGCCAGCATCACGCCCTGGGCCTTCTGATCGCCCGGCAGGGTGACGGTGAACATGCCCTTTTCGCCGCCGTTCCAGATCTTGTGCAGCGCCTGATTGCGCAGCTGGAAGGAGGTATCCTTGTTGACGGTGACGGAGAATTTGCATTCCTGCACCACGTCGCGGGCCTGCTGCGCCTTCACCTGGGCGGCCAGGGCCGGGTGGGGGAGGGCGAGGGATAACGCGCCTAGCGCGAGCAACGCGACCAGGATCGCCAGCGGCTGCCATTTCTTTTGTGTGATCATCTTGTCCTCTTGCCAATGGATTTATTCTTTGAATTCGTACCGGCGGCACAGGGTGTATTTGGATACGGCGCTCTGCACCGCCTCCGGGCAGGCGTAGCTCAGCACGTCCTTGATAAAGGGCGGCAGCACCCGGTTGTATTTCACTTCCAGGATGGTTTCATCGTGATCCAGCACTGGCACGGTGGGCACGTTGGGATTGAAGATATCGATGCTGTTCAGCCCGCTGCGCACCCGCATGTCGAAGGTGATGCGCACCTCCTCGGCCTGGTGCAGATAGGGGATGCGCTCGTAATCCACGATGACCACGGGGTGCAATAGGCGGGTGCGCATTTCCCGGTATACGTCCCGCAGCAGGCCGCTGCGGGTGTTTTCCAAGCCGGTGGGATCGGCGGCGATCAATTGCTCCGCCAGATCCCGGCTGATCTTCACGCTGCGCTTGGAAATCAGGGTGCCGATCTTGGTTTTGCACTCCATGTGGATTTCCCGGTCGGACAGATTATAAATGCGCATGCGGTACTTATCGCGGTTCATGACGCCGCTGTATTTTTCATACAGGGAATCGTCGAATACCGTGTCGAAATACAGGGAGCGGATATGATACATCCCGCCGTTCCTTTCCGCGTGGGGGTCCAGATACAGGGTGCTGGCCAGCGTGCGGTTCAGCACCTCGAACTGGGTGCGGGTGATCATGAATTTCAATTCGTGGCGAAGGGGGAGAGCCATGGATTAAGCCCCCGTTTCGGTTTGGCAGGCCACCAGGGTGGCATCGCTGACGCCGTGGATGTTCAGCATGTTGCGCACGATGTCGGACCGGCGGTCCAGCCGCACCTCCACGGTCATTTCCGTGCCGCCGCGGGTGACGGTCTTGGAGCGCAGGCGGTGGGTGGTGGCGCTTTGCCGCAGCTCGGATTCGATTTCGCTTTCCACGTTGGAGGCGCGCTGGCTGTCGAAGGCGTTTTCATTCTCGGTGGTGTAATGCAGCACCAGCAGATAGGCGTTGGGCTTGCGGAAACGGAAGAAGGAGAGGCCCAGCATGATCACCGAAATGCCCAGCAGCGCTACCGCGGCGATGAGCACGGCGTCGGCCCCCAGCAGGATGCCCATGGTGATGGACCAGAACATATAAGCGGTATCCAGGGGATCCTTGACGGCGGTGCGGAAGCGCACGATGCTCAGCGCGCCTACCATGCCCATCGACAGGGCCACGTTGCTGCCGATGGCCATGACCACCGGGGTGGTGACCAGGCACAGCAGGATCAGCGTCAGGGAAAAGGAGGGGGAATATAGCACGCCCTTATAGGTTTTTTTGTACACCAGGGCGATGATGATGCCGGCGATCAGCGCTTCGCCCAGGGCGATGGCGGTGTTCAGCGGGGTAAAGGCGCTGAGCTGATTGGCGAACCAATTGGCGAAGGCGGAGTTGCCGGCGATGTCGTTTTTGCTCAGGTTGCCGTTAACGGCAGTCAAAAGTGCGAATGCGTTCATGCTTGTTTCCTCCCTGTATATTCCATTTCTTAATAGTACAATGTTTTTCCGGTTTCGTCAATCCGCCGGCTGGGGCGGCCGCTCGCCGAAGTAATGCACCATTTGGGCGTTGGTCAATTGGTACTGGGTCTGCACGAAGCCCCACAGGTAATAGGGCCGCTTGTTCATGGTGTTCTTCATACGGTTGACGCGCTGCTGCCAATAGCGCATATAGCCGTCGGCGGTGGTGGGGGATTCGGAATTGATGGTGGGTTCCTTATAGGGGGCCCACCGGGCGTAATGCCGGGGCAATTCGGGGTAAATAATGTCGGTGCACCGATCCAGCATTTCGATCATCACGTCGCTGGTGAGGGTTTGGAAAATCACCCCCAGCCGGGTCAGGAACTGATCGCGGATCTCGTCCGATTCCAGCATCTTGCGGAAGATGGTGTTGTTGATGTTCTGCTGGCCCATACCCTTGGTTTTCATATAGGATTTGGGGCTGTCGAACTGGGAATTGAACAGACCGTAATCCAGGTCGAACATCAGGCACTTCCACTTGCCGCCGGGCAACTGGTAGAACATGATGTTGCCGGGATCGGAATCGCCGAAGAACATCTTGATGGCGAACCATTCGATGTAGTTATCCACGTCGATATGGTCGTAGATGTATTGCAGATCCTCGGGCTTGCTGTTGGGCTGCAGATCGGCGAAGGTTTTCAGCATGGCCCGGTATTCGCTGTTGTTGCCCTGCACGGTGGCCCAGCCGGCCCGCAGGATGGTCATGTTTTCATAGATCTCCTGGTCGGTTTCCAGGTCCAGCCCCTCGTGCTGGGCGATGGAGAAGCGGTCCTTGCGCTCGCGCATATTGTAGTGGCCCCAGTATTCGCCGTTCAGGTACACCACCACCGGCTTCCAATCCAGCGTCAGGATGGGGGAATTCAGGTATTCGTCGATCAATTTGGTCTGCACGCCGTCGGCCACCCGGGTCCACACGCTGTCGTTGCCGGAATTGCGCAGGGTGAAGGATTTATAGTAGGTGTAATCCCGGTTGTCGAACAGGGGATAGTTGAAATACTTTTCGCCGTAGGCAGCCTGGGCCCGCACCTTGAAGGATTTCTGCGGCATATCCAGGCTGTAATCGCCCATCAGGTCCATCTTGATGCCCTGGGAAATGTAAGCCCGCTTGGTTTCCTGGCTGAAAATTTCCACATAGCCGGGCCGGTCGATCTTGCCGTAGGTGCGGTAAATGGGCGTTTTGAAGCGGGGACCCTTGGATTTATCCACCACCCCGCCGGGGGAATTGGGCACGTCCGGCGCGTCGGACAGCAGGCCGTCCACGGTGTTCCACAATTGCTCCGGCTCGCACACCAGGGATACCACGTCCAGGATGTGGTAGGTATTCATGATGTAGGTGGCGGTCACCGTTTCGGAGGGCTGCAGCCCGTACTGGAAGGACCGGGCCCGGATGACGCCGTTGTTTTCCTCGATCTTCAATTCCTGGCCGGGGGTGTAAACGAAGCTGTTGTCGATGGTGGGGATGGAGCCATCCACCGTGTAGCGGATGGTGGCGTTGGGATCGTCGCAGCGCATGGTCACCAGCAGGGACCCGGTATACAGCCCGCTGGGCTGGTCGATCACCGGGGTGGGGGCGAAACCGTAGAAGCCGCTGCCATTGGCCGCCCCGGGGGTGGGGGTATCATAATAAAAAAAGCCGTTGCTCCCCAGGGTGCGCCCGTAGGAAACATCCGTGGGAATCTCCGGCAGATACATCCGGTCCAACACCCGGCCGGTGGCGTCCGCCAGGGTGATCATTTCACCGCCGGCGCGCTTTAACCCAAAGCTGGACCGCAGCCGGGACACGTTGGTGTTGGCCCCCATGAATTTACTGCACAGGATCACCTTGTATTCCCCGGGGGAAATGGACGTCCCCTGGGGGAACGTCCATTTTCTGGGCCAGTTGATATTGTCGCTCAGCCCCCAGCCGGAAAGATCCCAGCTTTGGGCGGAGGCGTTATAAAGCTCGATATAATCCCCGGCGGGGTAATCGGGAAAAGCCAGCACCGCGTTGGAGGAGGACATGACCTCGGAAATGTACACCCCCGTGGGGTTGATGGCCCGCAGGTACTGATCGGCCCGGTTGGCCCCGGTCTGGTTATTGGGGGCGCCGGGGGTGGGCAGGGTGTAATAGCGCCAGGCGAGGGTTTCGGGGTCGCGGCCGTAGCTCATATCCCGGCCGACGCCGGTCACGGTGATCCGGTCCACCAATTCTCCCGTGATGGTGGACAGCACCAGCGTTTCTTCTTCATTGTTGATGCCGAAATTGGTGTGGGGATAGCGGGTGCTTTCCTCCACCTTGTCCTTCCCGGAGCAGAACACGATGTAGTAGCCCCCCGCGGGGATCACCGCGTCCTCGGGGAACACCCATTTCAGGGGCTTGGTTTCATCGTCGGACAGGGCGAAGGATTTCAGGCTGATGTTGCGGCTGCCGGCATTATACAATTCCAGCCAGTCGCTCAATTCGTCGTCCTCATCCCGCAAGCCGGAGCGGGGGATGGGCGCCACTTCGTTGATCATCAGCCCCCCGGGCTCCACCGTGTATTGGGCGATGTAAGCGTCGTGCCCCGCCGTGGTGTTGGGGAAATCGGGGGAATAATCCTCGGTCTTGGCCCAGGCGCCTTCCTCGGTGCGGGCGTAGCTTTCATCGGCGTTCAGCGTGGGCACCTGCACCATATCGATGGCCACGCCCGATGAATCGAACAAAAACAGGGTATCCCCCAGGGAGGAGAGGCCGAATTTGGCGTGGAAGGCGCTGGAAGGATCATCCCGGTTCACCTTGTCGCAAAACACCACCACCCGGCCCTGGGCGGCCAGCGTCACGTCGGGGAAGAGGAATTTGATGCGGTCGCTGCGGTCGGACAGGCCGACGCCGTTTAAATTCATGGGCTCGTCCAGGGAATTATAGATTTCGAGCCAATCCCCGAATTTGCCGTTTTCATCCGGCAGGGCGGACACGTTGTCGGTCATCACCTCGCTGAGCACCAGCCCCGCGTGGGTGGACATTTGGCCGGAGGCCGATACGTTGACCGCCTTCGGAACGGGGGATTTGGGCATGATCACCACAATCAGCGCCAGGATCGCCGCCAATGGAATGAGCAGCAACAGGCGCGAATCCTTTGTTTGCTTTTTCTTTTTACGCCGGGTATTGCGCTTGGGCAAAATCAATTTCCTCCTTTCGTGGAAGAACGTTCAGGTCATTATAACACAGATCGTGTCGAGAAAAAAGCCCCATTTTCTGCATGCGGCCCTTTTATGGGTTCACCCAGGTGAGCCGGGACGCCACGGTCAAAAAATCCTGCTCCTCCGCCTCCGGGGCATACATGGCGTAGGCGGTGGTTTCATCGGAAAAGTACAGGCAGTAGGCGCTGCCCCGGCTGGCCATCACGGCGGGCAGGTTCAGCACTGTCAGGTCGCTGCGCAGCGTCACGTCCAATTCGCTGTGCAAAAGCAGCGGGGCGGCGGCGGCCGGCTGCACGGCGGAGATCGTCAGCCCGTTGTATTGCAGCGTCACCAGCCGGGCGGGGCTGCCGTCGTGGGTGCGGTTGACGCCCTGGCCGTTGGGGGTCAGCCCCTGCAGAACCGGCAGGCGGGCCTCAAACATTTTGGCCAGGGCGGCGGTGTCGCCCATGGAGGCGGCCTGCATCCGGGTCACGGGAGCGGGCTCCTCCTTGACGATATAGCCCTCCTCCTGGTTCACCCCCGGCACCTGCAAAAGCACCGCGGCCAAATACACCAGCGCGGCGGCCAGCAGCGCCAGCAGCACGCCGCCCACGCGGCTCATCACCCGTTTAAATTTTCCTTTTCCCGCCATGATGCTTTCCTTTCTGAATTTGTTTTCTCTTGGCCCATTCCTGGCCGGCCACGCACCCGATCAGCGATAAGACCACGCACAGCAGGGCCATGCCCGGGCTTTCGTACACCGGCAGCAGCAAAAGCGCCAGGCCGATGGGAAAACAGGCGGCGAAGGGATGCGCGTTGCTTAGCCCGCACCAAAAGGGGATCCATACGGCGCACAGGGGCAGCGCGGCGTACAGGTGCAGCAGATACAGCACCACCCCGCCGTCCCCGCTGATCCGGGCATACAACGCCCCGATCCCCTGCAGCGCCAGGGCGGCTGCCGTCAGCACGGCAATTCGCACCCAGGGCCGGGAAAAAAGGGTTGACCGCCCCATGGCCGTCGCCTCCTTGCGTGAATGGGGAAAGGCGCGCCACGTATGGCGCGTACGCTTGAATTATACCATACCGGAGGGCCAGGACACAAGAATAAAAGACGATCCTGTTACGAAATCCTGACAAAATTTACAATTATCTGATACCTCCGCGCATTGACACCGGCGGAATGACGGCATATAATGAAGCGAAAACGTTACGGAAGGGAGAACGGATATGAGCCGTTCCTGGAAAAAAGCAGCCTTTCTTTTGCTGGCGGCGGCGCTTGGCGCGCTGCTGCTGACCGCGTCCGCCGGGGCGGAGGACGTATTTTACGGGTACACCAAGAATCAGGCGGCGGTGTACAGCGCCATGTCGGCCGACGCCAAAACGAAAACCACCATCCCGGCCTTTACCGTGGTGCGTATGAACCAAAAAGGCGCGAAATATCTGCGCCTGGAGGATGGAACCTACCTGCTGGCCCAGGACGTGGGTATTTTTACCGTCAACAGCGCCGGGGGAAAGATCGTGTACTGGCTGAAGGACCAAACCATGTACGCCACCGGCAACCCCAATCACCCCCTGCAAACGAAGGTGCCCGCCAACACCGCCATTTCGCCCCTGCACATCATGGTGGATTACTATTTGGTGGAGTGGGACGGGGTATACGGCTTCGTGCCTCGCAAGGAAGCCAAGGAGCCGCCCAAGGCCCAGGAGGTGGCGGCGGTTTACACCGTGCTGGACGCCACGACCACCTTTTTCCGGGTGCCCCTGAAAGGGGCGGAGGCAGATTTTTCCCTGCCCGGGGAGCGGGCCATGATCCTGAACCGGAAAGCGGGGGAATTCTACGCCCTGGAATGGAACCGGCAGGTATACTATGTGCCGGAAATGCAGGTCAAATCCCTGGGCACGGCGGTGAAGGCCAAGGCCGAGGAAGGCTATGCCGATGAAAGCATCACCCTGTGGGATTTTCCCGATCCCGACCGCGCCCAGGCCGTGGGCGCCGTGAAGCAGGGCAGCATTTGCGCCATGAATTACGGCATGAACGGCTACGTGCAGGTGACCTTCGGCGGGGTGACAGGCTTTGCCGAGGAAAGCGCCTTTACCTATCCCGGCGGCAACGGCAGGGACCGGTATTACCTGTTCCTGAACAAGGCGACCCGGGAGCTGACGGTGTATAAGGCCAACAGGAAGGGCGAAAGGACGGACGAAGCGGTGCTTCGGGTGGTGGTGGCCATTGGGAAGCTGACTACGCCTACCCCCTCCGGCATCTTCACCCTGAGCAGCCGGGAGCGCTGGCATTACTTCGGCCCCAGCTATGCCCCCTACGCCGTCACCTACACCAAGGATCGCTATATTCACGGCCCCTTGTATACCGCCAAGCGGGAATCGGCCATCGTTACATCCCGGCTGGCTGATTTCGGCAAGATGGCCACCGGCGGCTGCGTGCGCACCCCCTACGATGAGGTGCAGTGGATCTATTTCCACTGCCCGTCCGGTACCAAGCTGGAGATCGTCAATGGGGTAAAGGCCGAGGAAACCTCCCCGGCCGCCCCGGAGGAAACGCCCGTCCCCACCGCCGTGCCGCAGCCCACCGCCGCGCCTAAGCCAACGGCTACGCCCCGGCCCAGCGTGCAGGTGGTGGTGCATCCGCAATCGCCGTGATCCGAGGGATCGGCGGTTGGGGACTGCGCAAAAATGTTACAAATTCTTTTCAATTATATGTGGAAAATATGATACGCCTGTGCTATAATGAAAACCGGTGAAGATTGCCTTCACCGGTATTCTTTTTCGGCTTTTGGAGGAGGAATTTTCTTGGATATCCCCATAGGCGGCCTGCTGCTGCTGCAGATCGTTCTGATCGCCATCAACGCGTTTTTTGCCGCGGCGGAAATCGCCGTGGTGTCCCTGAGCGAAACCAAGCTGCGCCATCAGGCCGACGGCGGCGATAAAAAGGCGGGCAAGCTGCTGAAAATGGTCATGGAGCCGTCGGGCTTCCTGTCCACCATCCAGGTGGCCATCACGCTGGCCGGGTTTCTGGGCAGCGCCTTTGCCGCCGATCATTTCGCCGGGCCCCTTGCCGATTGGATGATGGGGCTGGGCGTCACCGCCGTATCCCGCCGCACGGTGAACACCGTGTGCGTGGTGCTGATCACGCTGCTGCTTTCCTACGTCACGCTGATCTTTGGGGAATTGGTGCCCAAGCGGGTGGCCATGAAAAAGCCCGAAGGGGTGGCCCGGGCGGTGTGCGGGGTCATCGGGGCGGTGAATACGGCCGCCAGGCCCATCGTGTGGCTGCTGACCAAATCGGTCAACGGGGTGCTGCGATTGTTCGGCATCGATCCCGCGGCGGAGGAGGAGCAGGTGACGGAGGAAGAGATCCGCATGCTGGTGGACGCGGGGGAGGAAAAGGGCGCCATCGAAGGGGACGAGCGGGACATGATCGAGAACATTTTCGAGTTCAACAACATGACCGCCGCCGACTGCATGACCCACCGCACCGACGTGACCGCCCTGCAGGTGGAGGCATCCAACCGGGAAATCATGAAGGTCATTTCCGAAAGCGGCCTGAGCCGGTTCCCCGTCTATGGCGAGGATCTGGACGACGTGCTGGGCACGGTCACCACCCGGGATTACCTGCTGGCCCTGTCCACCGGGAAAAAGAAAACCCTGCGGCAGATTTTGCGGCCCGCCTATTTTGTGCCGGAATCGGTGCGCACCGACGTATTGTTCCGGGATATGCAGCAGAAAAAGACCCACCTGGCCATCGTGGTGGATGAGTACGGCGGCACCAGCGGCCTGATCACCATGGAGGACCTGCTGGAGGAGATCGTGGGCAATATCTACGATGAATACGACCCGCCCCTGCCCCAGGATATCCAGAAGCTCGGCGAGAACCAATACCGCATCGCCGGCAGCGCCAGCCTGGAAACGCTGAATGAAACCCTGCGGCTGCATTTGCCCACCGATCAGGGCTATGAATCCCTGGGCGGGCTGATTTACAGCCGCCTGGCCACCATCCCCAAGGACGGCACCCACCCGGTGGTGGAGTGCTGCGGCCTGCGCATCCGGGCAGAGGAAATCGTGGATCGCCGGGTGGAATGGGCCACGGTGACCATCCTGAATCCCCCTAAGGAGGAAGAGACGAAGGAGGAAAAACCATGAAACGCGGGATTGCTTTGCTGTTATCGCTGTGCCTGTGCCTGGCAGCCGCCGGCGCCCAGGCGGCCTCCGCCCGGGATGTGATCCGGGCCGACGCGGCTGTGGAGCCCGGCATGCAGATGCTATTGGAAACGGTGCTGGGGGCGGCGGTGTCAACCGGTGTGAACGGCCTGGAGGAGGGCATGAGCGCCCCGCCGGCGCTGGTGGACGCCGCCTTTGCCCTGGGGCTGTACAACCTGTCGCTGCCCCACGACGGGGCCGACCTGCTGGACGATCAAGCCACGATGGATGCCCGGGAAGCGCAGGAATTGTATGGGCTGCTGTTTGCCAACGGCAGCTTTGACGCGTCTGCCGCCGGAGTTTCCGGCGTCAGCGGCGTGACGGCCGTGGGCGACGGGATGCGCATCGACCTGACCGCCCAGCGCAGCGCCCCCATCATCGGGGTGTATGTGTATTCCGTCGCGGTGGATGAAGCCTCCATCGGGGAGGATGGGGAGCAGGACGTGGTAGAATTGGCCGCCGACCTGTATTCGTATTACGGCGATTTCAGCACCGACGTATTCGACCTGCCGGAGGACGATCTGGTGTGGCTGTGCAACGCGGAAGTGACGCTGGGGGTGGCGCCGGAAACGGCCTACGGCTGCCAGATCCGGCAGTTTGCCCTGTCGGAACGGTACGAGGACGGCATGCTGTCCGAATGGCAGACGGTGGAAAACAACGTTTGCGAATACTCCGTCAATCTGCCGGGCATCCTGGGCCTGGCGGAGGACGACGCGGCCCACACCACCTGGCAGACGGCCGACGGCAGCGCCTCCGTGCGCATCGACGCGGAGGAGCGGGACGGCCAAAGCGCCGATCAGGTGCTGTCCGCCTTCCTGGCGGCGAACCCCGGGCGCACCGTGCATCAAAACCCGGAATTCAGCATCTATTATTCGGAAGCGGAGGGGAATTACCAGCAGTGGATCATTTCGGAGGATCTTCCCCTCCTGTATCACCTGACGCTGCAATTCCCTGTGGAGCGTCAGGCGGAATACACCCTGTACAGCGAATTCATTCGCAATTCTTTCATCGCGTGGGGGATTTCCAATGGCTAAGAAACGCGCGGTCCTGTTGGCGGGGCTGATGGCCCTGGCGCTGTCGGCGGCGGGCTGTTCTGCCGCCCCTGCCGCCGATCCTTCGCCCTCGCCCCAACCGGCGGCTACGGCTGCGCCCGCGCCGGTTTCCGTATCGCCCCAGGGGCTGGCGGTGGCCCGGCAGGAGGGGGAGGTCTATTTCCCCTCCGCGGAGCAGTGGAGCTACCACTTCACTTACGCTTATCCCCATCTGCTGGGGCAGGATTACGCCGCCGCGGCGATCAACGATACCTACCAGATGGCGCTGGATGAAATGGAGCAGCTGGTGCTGCCCATGTTCGCCAACGAGGAAAGCATGCAGTTCGACGGCAGGAACGAGGTCACCCACGATTTTGACGTCACCTGCAACACCGACCGCCTGCTGTCCATCGTGCAGACCAGAAGCCAAACTATGGGCAGCGAGGGCGTGGCGCTGGCGCTGGAGGCCCTGGTGTTTGACGTCAGCGGGGCCTACATCGGCGAAACCCTGACGCTGCGGGGCTGCGTGCTGACGGGCATCGGGGAGGAACCGGCCGACGAGATGACCGTCGAAAAGTACCCCCAGGCTGCCCGGCTGATCGAAGGATCATCCGATCTGATCGCCGAGGCGGTGAGCCGGGCGCTGTATCCCTCATTCGCGGCGCTGCAGCAGGCGGGCGTGGGCCGGAGCGACATCACGCAGGAGGATTTTGAATGGGAGTTTGCCCCCGCCGCGAATTTTTATGTGAACGCGGATGGCAACGTAACGTTTTTCTTCCCGCCTGCCATGCTGACGGAGCCCACCTTTGACGTGCCGGTATTCTCCTTCACGGCGGCGGAGCTGGAGGCCCTGATGGAAAACGGGGAGAGCTAAAAAATCTCAAGAAGATCAACCAGAATAAAAAACGGGGGATGAACCGCTTGCGCAGCAGTTCCTCCCTCGTTTTTTGGTTTGCTCATCGAATGGGCAGGGGCATTACATGTTCATTTCTCCGTTGACGATCCTGCGGCCGTTGATCCGGCTGAAGAGCATCACGTTCTCCCCGGAGAAACGGAGGCGCACCTGCTGGCCGATCTTGTAAACCACGCCGCCGAACACCACGGCGGTGAGCAGGTAATTGCCCACCTTGATTTTCAGGGTGGTTTCCATACCGGTGGGCATGGCGCTGAATACTTCGCCGGTGATGGCCCCGTCATCGCAGATGTGCACGAATTCGGGGCGCACGCCCAGCACGAAATCATCCTTGGTGGCGGCGGGGCGGTTTTCCACCTCCGGCTCCTCCACCCGGGCGATATGGTAGGGGAAGGGCAGATCCTTGTTGGTCTTTTCCACGTAGCCGGGCTGCCTGGCGGCCGCTTCCGCCTGGGCTTTGGCTTCGGCCTCCGCCTTGGCGTCCTGGGTGTACCAGTCGCTCAGCTTCAGGCCGCCATTGGGCAGGAAGCTGCCCTTTGCGCCGTCCAGGAAGGTCAATTCCACCGCGTCGCCGTTCTGCTTGCCGGTTGCTTCCACAAAGTTGACGGCAGGATTGCCCACGAAGTCGGCCACGAACAGGTTGTTGGGCCGGTTGTATACGGTCAGGGGCTCGTCGTACTGCTGCAGGCGGCCGTTATCGATCAGGCAGATACGGGTGGCCAGGGTCATGGCCTCCATCTGGTCGTGGGTCACGTATACGAAGGTGGAGCCCGTCGACAGGTGCAGCCGCTGCAGTTCGGATCGCATCTCCAGCCGCAGCTTGGCGTCCAGGTTGCTCAGCGGTTCATCCATGAACAGCACCCGGGGTCCCGGGGCCAGGGTGCGGGCGATGGCCACGCGCTGCTGCTGGCCGCCGGACAACTCGCTGGGATAGCGATCCATGAACTGGCCGATCTTCACGATGGCGCTGACCCGATCCACGGCCCGCTTGATTTCTTCCTTGGTCAGCTTCCTGGCGGGGGCTTTGCCGGTTTCATCCCGGGTCACTTCGCCTTTTTCGTTCACCGCCGCGCCGGATTCGTTGATGTTGGAAAGGCCGAAGGCGATGTTCTGATACACGGTCATATTGGGCCACAGGGCGTAATTCTGGAACAGGAAGCCCACCCGCCGCTTGTTGGGGGGCACGTTAATGCCCTGGTCGCTGTCGAACATGGGCACGCCGTCGATGGTGATGCGGCCGGAGGTAGGGGTTTCTAGGCCGGCGATCATGCGCAGCGTGGTGGTTTTGCCGCAGCCGGAGGGGCCCAGCAGCGTGACGAACGCGTTATCTTCGATCACCAAATTCAAATGCTCCACGGCGTAATAGCCGCCCCAGCGCTTGGTGACGTCGTGCAATTCAATTCTTGCCATAATTCATATCCTCCCCGTCGTGTCACTTGCCGCCGCCGATGCCCGCGTCCAGGCTGGCGCCGGTCAGCTTGTTCACCAGAGTGTTGAAGACCAGGATGACCACGATCAAAATCAGGTTGATGCCGCTGGAGAACGCGTACAGGCCCATTTCATCGAAGTAGCCCAGCATGGTGGTGATGATCTTGCCCTGGCCGCACAGCAGCATGAACAGCGTCAATTCACGCAGGCACGTCATGAACGGCAGCAGGAACCCGCTGATGATGGACGTTTTCTGAATGGGGATGATGATGCGGGTCATGCGCTTGATCCAGGGGATATCCTGGATGATGGCGGCCTCCTCGATTTCGCCGCTGAGCTGCATCATGGAGTTCAGGGCGCTGCGGCTGGCGAAGGGGATATATTTCACCGTGCCGGCCAGCACCAGCAGCAGGAAGGTGTTGTAAATGCCCACATTGGAGCCGAACACGAAGAAGGCGACGCCCACGGCCAGGGAGGGCATCAGGTAGGGCAGAAAGGCCATGTTGTTCACATAAGCCGCCCATTTGCTTCGCCTGTTTTTGCTGACGCAGTAGCCGATCAGGGTGCCGATGGTGCCGGCCGCCAAGGCGCAGAACAAAGCCACGATCAGAGTGCCGCCAAAGGCGTTCCAGATCTCGCTGTTATACAGGATGCCCTTCTGGCCATACATGCCGTTTTCCGTCACGTTTTCCGCCGTCAGCCACCATTTGGTGGTCATGTGGCCGGCGATGCCGTGGGTGACGAAGGAATAGTCGCCGGGGTTGGGCAGGAAGGTTTCAATGGCGAACAGGATGATGGGCAGGATGCCGGTGGCCAGGGTGGTCACCACGAAGAAGGCGGACAGGATGTATTTCCACACCCGCAGGTTCACCACGCTGGTCTGGCCGGATTTGCCGGTGACGGTGGTGAAATTCTTGCGGCCGGAGGTGGTGCGCTGGTTCACGATCAGGATCAGGAACCCGAACAGCATCATGATGACCGCCAGAATGCTGGCCTGCCCCGCGCGGTTGGAGCTCATGCCCACGTATTGGGTGGACAGGGTATTCAATTTCAGGTAGTGGGGGATGGGGTAGGAGCCCATGGCGCTGGAGAACACCAGCAGGATGGTGCTCAGGATGGCGGGCTTCACCAGGGGCAGCGTCACCCGCAGGAAGGTTTTCCACCGGGGCGTATTCAGGATGGTGGCCGCCTCCTCCAGGTTGGCGTCCATATTGCGGAAGATGCCGCCGATCAGGATGTAGGCGAAGGGCGCGTAGTGCAGCGCCAGCACCACCGACACCGGGAACAGGCCCTCACACCACCACTTGGGCATATAAATGTGGAACAGGGCCACGAACAGGCCGTCGTTGCCGCCGGTGACGATGTTGCTGTTGAACAGATTCTGCCACATGACGGCCAGGGTCCACTGGGGCATGATGTAGGGGAAGATGAAGATGGAGCTCAGGTACTTTTTGAATTTCAGGTTGGTGCGGGTGACCAGGTAGGCGAAAATGCCGCCGTACAGGATGGCCCCGAAGCACGCGAAGATGGAAATGAGCACCGAATTCAACAGGGGCGTCCACAGATAGATGGAGGCCACCGTTTGGGTGACGCGCTCGCGCCCCACGCGGGTGGTGATGCTGTCGGTGAACAGGTTGGTCCAGTTATACGCGGTGTAGGTCTCCCCCAGAGCCTGCACCTGCGATTCGGCGGCGTTGGCGTTGGAATCGATGCTGCCGGGATGCAGCTTGACCGTATCCTGCAGGATGGTGACCATCGGGAAGATGGTGGTGATGGTCAGGATGATGCCCAGCAGCAGAAGGATGGTATTTTGGGGCTTGGACAGGTAGGTCCACACCTTATTCATCCTTCTGCGGAAGGCGCTTGATTTGGGGGATGCCATGACGGACATGTTTCCTTCTCCCCTTTCAGCGGGTATTCTTATGCCGCTTGCCTTCGGAAAGCCGGAATGCTTTCAGAAGAAACCGGCATTAATAAGGAAAGGGGCGGCGAGCCGGACAGAAGCCGACGCGCCGCCCGCATCGTTCAAGATTTGATGAGGGAACGGGCAATTACTTGCCAGCCACGATACCGTCGATCCAGTCGCTCATGGTGCCGGACACGGAGGCGCAGTAGGCGGGATCTTCCACAACCAGCTTGCCTTCATTCAGCCACCAGTCGTAGCCGCGGTCGTTCTTGGCGTCATAAGTGTTCACGCCGTCCACATAGCCATCCTGAGAATGGTCCTGCATGCAGGCGGGCACGGGAGCATAGCCGCCCATGTCCTTGCCCCAAGCGGCGAAGCCTTCCTGGGTGGTGGTCATATAGGCGATCAGGGCGCAGCTGGTCCAGGGCAGGGGGCTGGTCTTGGTCAGCATCAGGTAATGCTTGTAAGCATAGCCGCCGATGCCGGTGTAGTCATCCTGATAGGCCGCCACGGTGATGTTGTTGACGGAGGATTCAGCGGTCTCTTCCACAGAGCGCAGCTTGGAATACACCAGCAGGCCGGTCTGATCCACGGCGGAGGTGGTGACCAGGGTGTTGCAGATGGGGCCGTCGTCGGTCTGCTCGTTGTACTTTTCGCACCAGAGGTATACCCACGCCAGGCCGTACTGCACGTTGTCGCCGGTCAGGCCCAGCATAGCGGCGTCCTCTTTCATGTCTTCGATCAGGGCGTCGTCGTCGGCGTTCTTGCCGGCCCAGGCTTCATAGGCTTCCTTAGCGATGGTGGCGTACTTATCGTTGGTCATCATGTACAGGAAGTTCTTGCCCACCAATTCGCTGTTGACGCCCATGAACAGGGGAGCCTGGCCTTCCGCCACGAAGTCCCACATGTTGTGGAATTCGGCATCGCCCAGGTTGTTGAACATGAACACCTTGTTCAGCGTCTGCAGGGCCAGAGGGGTCTCGTTGTTTTCCTTGGCCACGCCCTCAGCCTCGGTCCAATCCTTGGGAACGAAGTTGAGCAGCACGCCGGTATCCAGCATCTTGCTCTGGATCTGGTTGCCGTCCTGGATCAGGGTCATGGACATGACGTGGTTGGCGCCATTGACGTCCTGGGTCAGCTGATCGAAGATCTTGTTTTCCTTGGGCTGCTGCCAGTCGGCATTCAGGGTGTAGGAAGGATCGATCTTCTGCAGCTCCTCGATAAACAGGGGCAGCACGGATTTGCCGCGGCTGGAGTTACCCACGGCGTAGTAATCTTTGCCGCTGGATTCTTCAATGGCTTTTTTGAACAACTCTTCCAGGGTCATGGTTTGGGCCTGGGCAATGATATCTTCCACCGATTCTTCCGCCGCGGCGAAAGAGCACAGGGACAGCAGCATGACCAGAGCCAGCGCGATAGCGGGGATCTTTTTCATGGAAATACTCTTCCTTTCTTGAATATATGGTTGGCGTTTTGCCACCTTTTACATGATATTATACTCGTCTTATGCGAATTGTCAATACGTTCCGGCGGGGATCCACCGAAAAAACTGACGGCGGGCGAGAAATGATCCAAGGAGTGCTGAGGCGGCGGACGACGGAAAACCCCGCCGCATCGGGCGGACGCGGCGGGGAACACGCTTATTCTTCCTTGGCTTTGGCTTTGCGGGCCCGGGGCTTCTTTTCGGCGGGCTTTTCTTCCTTCACTTCCGCCGCTTTGGCCCGGGGCTTCCGGGCAGGCTTCTTTTCAACGGGCTGCTCGGCAGCTTCCGCCTTTGGCTTCCTGGCCCGGGGCTTTTTTTCGGGCGCTGCTGGTTCCGCGGGCGCCGCTTCCTCCGCCGGGGCTTCCGCGCCGGGATGATCCAGCATATCCCGGTACAGGCTCAGGTACATTTCGGCGCTGTGGGCCCAGGAGTAATCGCCGGTCATGCCGCGGTGCTGCAGCATCTTCCAGATATCCTTCTGATCCCAGTAGAAATACAGGGCCCGGCGCAGGGTGTACAGCATATCGTGGGCATTGTAGTTGAAGAAGGTGAAGCCGTTGCCGGCGCCGTTGGCGTCGTTGTAGGACAGCACGGTGTCCCGCAAACCGCCGGTTTCCCGCACCACCGGCAGCGTACCATAGCGCAGAGAGATCATCTGGCTCAGGCCGCAGGGCTCGAACTGGCTGGGCATCAGGAACAGATCGGCGCCGGCGTAGATGCGATGGCTCAGGGGGCCGTCCATCCGGAAGCGGGCGGCTACCCGGCCGGGATAGCGCTGCTCAGCCCAGCTGAACAAATTCACGTATTTGGCATCGCCCATGCCCAGCACGATCAATTGCAGGTTTTCGCTCATGATCTCGCTGATCACGCGATCCACCAGATCCAGGCCCTTCTGGTTGCTCAGGCGGCTGATGATGGCCACGATGGGCACGTTGGGATCCTGGTTCAGGCCCAATTCCTCCTGCAGGGCGCGCTTGCATTCCGCTTTGCCGCTCAGGTCGTCGGCGGTATAGCGGGCGGGGATCAGCGGGTCGTTCTCCGGGTCGTATTCCTTGATGTCGATGCCGTTGATCACGCCGGACAGATGCTCGTGCTTGGCCCGCAGCAGGCCGTCCATCCGCTCGCCGTAGTAAGCGGTCTGGATCTCCTCGGCGTAGGAGGGGCTGACGGTGGTGATCTCATCGGCGTACACCAGGCCGGCCTTCATGAAGTTGGCGCAGCCGTAGCATTCCAATTTGTCGTTGGTGAAGTATTCGTCGCCCAGGCCCAGGATGCCCTGCACCTCGGGAATGCCGAAAATGCCCTGATACTGCAAATTGTGGATGGTGAACACCGTGCGGATATCGGCGAAGAAGGGCAGATGGCCGTACTGGATGCGCAGCAGGGCGGGCACCATGCCGCTTTGCCAGTCGTGGGCGTGGATGATGTCGGGCTGGAACTGCAGCAGGGGCAGGGCGTTCAGCGCCGCCCGGCAGAAGAAGCCAAAGCGCTCGTACTCATCGCCGCCCATGCCGTAGATGTAGCTGCGGCCGAAGTAATACTTGTTGTCGATGAAGTAATAGGTCACGCCGTCCCGCACCAGGGCTTCGATGCCGCAGTATTGCTTGCGCCAGCCCAGGTCGATTTCAAAATCCAGCTCATGGCGCATTTCCTGCACGTAATCCTGGGGAATGGCGCTGTAAAGGGGCACCATCACCCGCACGTCGTGGCCCTTGGCGGCCAGCACGGGGGCCAGCGCGCCTACCACGTCGGCCAGGCCGCCGGTTTTGACGAATGGCACGCATTCCGATGCGGTAAAAAGAATATTCATAGGGCATTCCTCCGTTTTCATGATACAGAAGAAGGAAGAGGAAAAGAGGGCGAGCCCAGGAAAGCGGGTGTTCCCGCGGCTGGCCGGTTCTCTTTTCTCTCTTCCCAATTCTTATTACACCGTCAGATCCTTGGCCAACACGATGGGATAGGTGCGCGGCCCGATCAGGCGGGTGCGTTTTTGAATGGTGGTCTGCTTGTCCAGGATGCAGTGCTGGATCTCGGCGCCGGCCTGAATGATGCCATCCTGCATGACGATGGAGTTCTGTACGATCGCGCCTTTTTCCACCCGCACGCCGCGGAACAGGATGCTGTTTTCCACGGTGCCCTCGATCACGCAGCCGTCGGCGATCAGGGAATTCTTGGCGGTGCCGCCGTGGAGATACCGGGTGGGCATTTCGTCGCGCAGCTTGGTCAGCACGGGGCGGCCCTCGGTGAACAGGCTGTTGCGGGTTTCGGAATTGAGCAATTCCATGGAGCAGTCGAAATAGCTCTGCACGGAATCCAGCTGCCAGGCGCGGCCGGGGTTTTCAAAGCCGCGCACGTTCAGGGAATTCTCGTAAATGCCGTTCATCAGCAGGTTGCGGGTCAGGTGATATTCCCCGCGGGAGACGCTTTGATCCACCAGGGTAATCAGCAATTCACGCCGGATGCACAGCGTTTCCAGATAGGTGCAGGGCAGGCGGGGGATGGAGGGCTCGATTTCGAGGCCCGTCACCTTGCCGCCGGCATCCACCTGCAGGTAGCGGCCCAGGCCGTTGCGGCGCACGCCGGGATCCCGGGTGTACATCAGGGTGATATCGGCGCCGGATGCTTCGTGGGCGGCCACCATATCGTCAAAGCGGGCGTTGAAGAGCATGTGAGTGTCGGTCACGACCACATAGCGCTCCTTGCTGCGGCGCAGGTAATGCAGGTTGGAATGCAGCGCGTCCAGGAAGCCGGAGTAAACGCCCACGTTTTCCTTGGTCAGGAAGGGGGGCAGGAACACCAGGCCGCTGCGCTTGCCGTGCAGATCCCATTCCCTGCCGGAGCCCAGGTGGTCCATCAGGCTGTTGTAGTTCTTCTGGGCGATCACGCCCACGTTGCGGATGCCGCTGTTGACCATGGCGGACAGGGGAAAATCGATCAGGCGATACCGGCCGGCGATCGGCACGGCGGCCACGGCCCGGTTGGCCGTCAGTTCCCGGAGCTGGTCATCTCTCTCTCCGGTATAGATGATGCCCATAATATTTTTCATAGTCGTTATCCCTCCATCAGCCTTCTGCGAATTGCTCGCCGGCTTTGACTGCGCCCTGGGCAGGCACGCGCGCGCCGGGGCCCACCACGGCGATCAGCCCGGAATCCTCGCCCACCTGGGCGTTTTCGCCGATCACGGCGTTTTCCGCCACGATGGCACGCTTGACCACGGCGCCGGTTTTGATGATGGCGCCGGGCATGATCACGCTGTCGATCACTTCCGCGCCTTCCTCGATCAGGGCGGCGGAGGAGAGGATCGAATGCGTGGCCTTGCCGTATACCTGCACGCCCTCGGTGATCAGGCAGTTATCCACCTGGGCGGTATCGGCGATGTACTGGGGCTGCCAGCCCAGGTTACGGGCGTAGATGCGGAATTTCTTATCGTGCAGATCGATCTCCGGCACGTCGGCCAGCAGATCCATATTGGCCTCCCACAGGCTTTCGATGGTGCCCACGTCCTTCCAGTAATCATTGAAGGAATAGGCCACCAGCTTTTGCTTGTCGGCCAGCATGTTGGAAATGATGTTCTTGCCAAAGTCGTTGGAGGAATTGGGATCGGCTTCATCCTCCGTCAGGTACTTGCGCAGCTTTTCCCAGGTGAACACGTACACGCCCATGGACGCGTTGTTGGATTTGGCGTGCTTGGGCTTTTCTTCAAATTCGATGATATTGTCGTTCCCGTCGGTATTCATGATGCCGAAGCGGTGGGTTTCCTCCCAGGGCACCTGGCGCACGGCGATGGTGGCGTCGGCGTTGTGGGCCTCGTGATGGGCGATCATGGCGGCGTAATCCATTTTGTAAATATGGTCGCCGGACAGGATCAGCACGTAATCGGGGTTGTACTGGGCGATGAAGGCCAGGTTCTGGAAGATGGCGTTGGCCGTGCCCTTATACCACTCGCCGGAAGCGCCGGTCTGATAGGGGGGCAGCACGAACACGCCGCCGTCCACCAAGTCCAGGTCCCAGGGAGCGCCGCTGGCGATGTATGCGTTCAGCTCCAGGGGACGGTACTGGGTCAGCACGCCCACCACGTCGATGCTGGAGTTGGAGCAATTCGAGAGCGGGAAATCAATGATCCGGTATTTGCCGCCGTAGGGAACGGCAGGCTTTGCCATGTTTTTCGTCAGGATGCCCAGACGGCTGCCCTGGCCGCCGGCCAGCAGCATGGCAACGCAGCGCTTTTTGCGAAGCATACGAAACAAATCCTCCTCATGCTTATATATTGGGGACCTTTTGTATGAGCGTGCGCCATTGGCGCAGACACATCTGAAATTGCCTATTCGACATGATCTTGGGAAATTCCTTCAATGGAAAAATATTTCCCGCAAAATACATGAAAAATACATTGGTTCGGTCACGGCTGGGCCGGCGCGGGTTCGTCCTTCCCTTCTTTTACCGGTTCCATACGCTTTACCCGGAAATATACCGTGCTCAGCGGCGGCACGCAGATCACGCAGGAGTAGGGATGGCCCTCGCACGGCGTCTTCTCCGCCCGGATGGGGGCGGCGTTGTATTGATCGCTGCCGGCGAATTCCGCCCGATCGGAATTCAGGATCTCCGTCAGCTCGCAGTCAAATGGCACGCCGATCCGGTACTGGCCGTAGGGCTGGGGGGTGAAATTGGTCACCGACGCCAGGGCGGAATGATCCTTCGCCATCCGCAGGAAGCCCACCACGCTGCGGCTGTTGTCGTTCACCGCCAGCCAGGCAAAGCCATCCCAGCTGTCGTCGATCTGATAGAGGGCCGGGGTGTCCCGGTACAGGCGGTTCAGGGCCTTCACGTATCGCTGCAGGTCCGGGTGCTTTTCGTATTGCAGCAGGAACCAATCCAGCTGGTCGGTATCCTTCCATTCGATGAACTGGCCGAATTCGCCGCCCATGAACAGCAGCTTCTTCCCCGGGTGGGCCATCGTGTAGCCGTACAGGGCCCGCAGCCCGGCGAATTTGCGCCAGATATCTCCCGGCTGCTTATCCAGCATGGAGTGCTTGCCGTGCACCACCTCGTCGTGGGAAAAGGGCAGGATGTAATGCTCGCTGAAGGCGTACATGAGGGAGAAGGTCAGCTTGTTGTGGTGGTAGCTGCGGTAGATGGGGTCCATCGCCACGTAGGACAGCATGTCGTTCATCCAGCCCATGTTCCATTTCAGGCCGAAGCCCAAGCCGCCCTGCCCGACGGGGTGGGTCACCCCGGGAAAGGCGGTGGATTCCTCGGCGATCATCATGGCCCCCGGGCATTCCCGCGCCACCGTTTCATTCAGCCTGCGCAGAAAGGCGATGGCCTCCAGGTTTTCCCTGCCGCCGTCCTTGTTGGGCAGCCACTGGCCCGGCTCCTTGGCGAAGTCATGGTACAGCATGCAGGATACGGCGTCGCACCGCAGGCCGTCGGCATGGTACTCCTTCAGCCAGTACAGGGCATTGCTCAGCAGGAAGGAGCACACCTCCCCCCGGCCGTAGTCGAACAGCATGGTGCCCCACTGGGGCATTTCCCCCCGCCGGGGATCGGCGTGCTCGTAGCAGGGGGTGCCGTCGAAGCGGCGCAGGCCGATTTCGTCCCGGGGGAAATGGGCGGGCACCCAGTCCAGGATCACGCCGATGCCGGCCCGGTGCAGCCTGTCCACCAATTCCCGGAATTGATCGGGCCGGCCATACCGGGCGGTGGGGGCGTAGTAGCCCGTCACCTGGTAGCCCCAGGAGCCGTCGAAGGGGTGCTCCATCACCGGCAGCAATTCCACGTGGGTGTAGCCCATATCCTGCAAGTAGGGGATCAATTGATCGGCGATCTGGGAATAATTCAGGAACTGACCGTCGGCCCCCCGCCGCCAGGTGCCCAAATGCATTTCGTAAATGTTCAGGGGGCTGTGCACGGGATCCCACTTTTTGCGCTTGGCCAGCCACGCCTGATCGCCCCAGGGATAATCCGCCATGGCGTGCAGGCGGCTGGCGTTGTGGGGCCGGTTTTCGCTTTCAAAGCCATAGGGATCGGCCCGCAGATGCCACTGATGGTCGTCGGCGCAACGCACCGCGTATTTGTAGGCCCGCAGCCGTTCCGCCGCCTCGGGGTATTGGAAGCGGGCGGGGTCCGCTTCCGGGGTAAAGGCTTCATCCGGCAGCCGCAATTCCCAAATGCCGTCGAATTGCTTTTGCATGGGGCACGCGTTCACATCCCACCCGCAGAATTCCCCCACCAGCGATACGGCCTCGGCGTTGGGGGCCCAAACGGAAAAATGCCATTTGAGCAGGCCCTGCTCCATCACCGGGTGCGCCCCCAGGAAATCGTAGGCGTCAAAGCACTGGCCCGCGTGAAAGCGGCTGCGCCTTTCTTCATTGGGCGGATTATACCACATCGATATGCTCATTCCTTCCGGATGAAATGATCCTGACCGCATTATAGCATGACGCTTTGAATTTTTCCAGTTTTTTATTGGTTATTTTGGCGCACACTATGAAAAAATCCCTGCTTGATGGAGGCTGCACATGGAAAACGCCGCTTATTCCGGTCAATGGACCCGCCTGCGCCCGCCCCGGGGCATGACGGCCCGCATGAAAAAAACAGCCCGGGCGCTGGCCAACGTGCCCCGGGAGGAATGGACGCCCGCCGGGGCGTGGCTGTGCGACCACGGGCAGTTCCTGATGGGGGAGATGGAGGCGCTGAAGCGGGAGGTGAAGCACGCGCCGCCCCTGCCGGGATGGCGGGGCACGCCCCGGGTGCTGGCCCTGGCCCGGCAGATCGTGCAAACGGGGGAGGGGCAGATCGCGTCTCCTCTCATCCTGCGTGCCGCCCGGGCGTTCTGGGAGGGGGAGGAGCCGGAGCAGAAGGAATTGCACCTGCTTCCCTGCGCCTTGAAGCTGGCGCTGCTGGAGGAATTGGACGCGTGCGGGATCAGATGCCTGCAGGAAGCGCGGGACAGGGCCAGGGGCCGACGCTGGGCGAAGCGATTTTCCGCCCGCGGAACGGCGCTGCTGCCCCGGCGGGACGCGGTGCTGGAGGCGGGCGTCGCCTTCCTGACGGATCGGGAGGACGAAGCGGCCCTGCGCCGGGCCGACGCCCTGCTTTCCCGGCAGAACCGCCGCCTGCCGGACCGCCGGGAGGAGCAAACGGCCCAGGGGCTGCTGGCAGGCCGGCTGATCGCTTCCCTGCGTCAGCTGCCCCGGCTGCCCTTCGACCGCATCATCGAGCGGCTGAACCCGGTGGCCGCCGTGCTGCGGCAGGAGGATACCTATTGCCGGATGGACGACGCGGGGCGCGCCTGCTATCAGCAGCGGGTGACCCGGATCGCCAAGCGTTACGCCGTATCGGAGGGGGCGGTGGCCCGGGCGGCCCTGGCCCTGAAGGAGGATCGGGACGGCGCGGCGGGCCAGGCGGGCTATTATTTGCTGGAGCGGCCCGACCTGATCGGGGAATACCTGCTCAGGCGGCCCGCCCGGTTTTCGATGGGCCGGAGAGGGGCCCTGTTTGCCCTGCCGTTGTATGCCGGGGCCGCCGCGGCGCTGCTGCTGTGCGTGGTGCTTGGCGTCCCGTGGTATGCGTGGCTCCCGGCGGTTTTGTGCGCGTCGGAGGCGGTGCGGGCGGTGTATTTCCCGCTGCTGCGGCGGCGCGTGCCCGCCCGGCCGGTGCCCCGGCTGCATATCCGCCGCCTGACCCGGGAGATGCGCACCCTGGTGGTGGTGCCCACCCTGCTCACCTCCCCCCGCCAGGCGGTGCGGGCGGTGAAGCAATTGTCGGTGCTGCGCTGCGCCAATCCGGACCGGTATCTGGATTTTATGCTGCTGGCCGATTTTGCCGATAGCCCCCAGGAAACCGCCCCGGAGGATGAGGAGATCCTGCGGGCCGCCCGGGAAAGCGTGCAGGCGCTGAATGATACCCAGGGCGGGGGCTTTTATTACCTGCACCGGGCCCGGCAGTGGAACGGGGAGGCCTTCACGGGCCGGGAGCGCAAGCGGGGTGCGCTGGAAACTCTGAACCACCTGCTGACCGACGGGGCGGCCCGGGATCCTATGCTGTATGCCTCCTGCCCGCCCGCGTCGCTGCGGGGACGCTACGCCTACGTGATCACCCTGGACGCCGATACCTTCCTGCCGCCCGGGGCGGCGCTGCAGCTGGTGGGCGCCATGGCCCATCCTTTGCAGAAGGGACGGGTGGGGGTGATCCAGCCCCGGATGGAGGGGACGCCCGATGCGGTGGTCACCTATGCCCAGGCGTGGCTGGGGGGTCCGGGCGGCGTCGATTTATACGGCGGCGCGGCGCAGGATGTGTATCAGGATCTGTTTGGCCGGGGCAGCTTCGTGGGCAAGGGCATTTACCAGCCGGAGGTGTGGCTGGAGCGGCTGGGCGATCAACTGCCGGAAAACACCCTGCTCAGCCACGATCTGATCGAAGGGGAATTCGTGCAAAGCGCCCTGGCAGCCGATATCGTGCTGTACGACAGCACGCCCCAAACGGTGGCGGGCTGGCAAAAGCGGCTGCACCGCTGGACCCGGGGCGATTGGCAATTGCTGCCCTTTTTGGGCCGGCGGGAGCTTCCTTTCCTGTCCCGCCACAAGATCGGGGATAACCTGCGCCGCTCCCTTGTGCCCATCGCCCAAACGGCGCTCATGCTGCTGGGGGCGGCTCGGCGGATGCCCCTGCTTTTTTTGCTTGCCCTGCCCTGGCCCCCGCGGGGCCTGCTGATCCGGCTCGCCGTCCTGCCGGGGAAAGCGTACACGGTGGCCGACGCCATCCTGCGGGCGCTGTACCGTCAGGGGATCAGCCACCGGCACATGCTGGCCTGGGTCACGGCGGCCCAGGCGGAGGGCGGGCAAACGCCCCTGCTCTGCCTGATTGCCCAGGCGGCGGCCGGGGCGGCGATGGCGCTTGCTTCCCTGCTGCCCGGAGGCTTTGGGCCGGGGGCGCTGGTGGGCATATTGTGGCTGGCGGGGCCGCTGCTGCTTTTGTGGGCGGATCGTCCACGCCGCCGCGCCGCCCCGATGACGGCAAAGCAGCGGAAGGAAATGCGGGCCCTGGCGCAGCGCACCTGGCGCTTTTTTGAGGATACCGTGGGGGAGGATACCCTGTTCCTGCCGCCGGACAACGTGCAGTCCGAGCCCCGGAAGGGGCCGGCCCTGCGCACGTCGCCCACCAACGTGGGGCTGTATCTGCTGTCCTGCTGCGCCGCCCGGGAAATGGGTTTTCTCACGTCCGCCCAAATGAGCCGCCGCATCGGCGACACGGCGCAATCCCTGCTGCGGCTGAAAACCTGGAAGGGCCATTTATATAATTGGTATGATCTGCACGATGGCGCGCCGCTGCCTCCCCTGTTCGTATCCACGGTGGATTCGGGCAATCTGGCCGCGTGCCTGCTTTGCTGCGCCCAGATTTGCCGCCAACGATTGGCGGAAATGCCTGCCGACGCCCGGGATCTGCCGGATCAGCTGGAGCGGCTGGCCGCCCGGATGGATTTTTCCGCCCTCTACGACCGGCGGGAGCAATTGTTCTTCGTGGGGTATGACGCGCAAAAGCAGCGGCCCACCCCCGCCCATTACGATTTGATGGCCAGCGAGGCCCGCCTGACCTCCTTCCTGGCGGTGATGACGGGGCAGGTGCCCCTGAAGCACTGGCTGCGCCTGAACCGGGCGGTTACCCGCTGCGGGGGCGGACCGGCGCTGCTCTCCTGGGGCGGCACCCTGTTTGAATATTTGATGCCGAACCTGCTGCTTCCCCTCACCCCCGGCACCCTGCTGGGGGAGGGCTGCCAAAACGCCGTACGGGGCCAGATGGCCCATCGGCCCGACCGCCCCTTCGGGATCAGCGAAAGCGGGTATTACGCCTTTGACGCCGACATGAATTACCAGTACCGTGCCTTCGGCCTGCCCGCCCTGGCGATGACCCATGAAACGGCGGGGCAGGTGGTCGCGCCGTACGCTTCTTTATTGGCGCTGCCCTTCTTTCCCCGGGCGGCTGCGGCCAACGCCCTGCGCATGGAGCGCCTGGGCTGGATGGACGATTGGGGCCTGTTCGAGGCCGCCGATTACGCCCAGGGCCGCGCGCCGCGGCTGGTGCGCAGCCACATGGCCCACCATCAGGGCATGATCCTGTGTGCCTTGTGCAACGCGCTGCAAAACGACGCCCTGATCCGGGCCTTCATGGCCCAGCCCCTGGCGCGGGCTTACGGTTATTTGCTGCTGGAACGTCCGCCCCGGCGGGCCGATCGCCGCGCCGTTTGGCCCCAGGCCAAGCCGCAGGCGGCGCTGCCCGGCCCCTGCCGGCGCACGCCCCGGGATGGCCTGCCCGTCGACGCCCATGCCCTGGCCGCCGGGCATATGACATGGGTTCTGTCGGCCCGGGGACAGGGGTATTTGGCCTGGAAGGATCAGATGATCACCCGCTTCGATCCCGACGCCGGCAGCCTGAGCGGCATCCAGTTTTACCTGCGGGACTCCGCTTCTGGCGCGGTGCTGCGGCTGAACGGGGCGGATGATACGCGCTTTGAATCAGGCGCGGTACGGTTCCGCGCCGCCCTGACGGGGGTTCGGGCCACCCTGACCTGCTGCTGCGCCCCGCTGACGGCGGCGGCGGTGGCCCGCCTGACGCTGGAAAACCCCGGCAGGGAGCCCCGGGAAATGGAGGCCGTCACCTTTCTGGAAGTAGCCCAGGGCCGACAGGCCGATGATCAGGCCCACCCCAATTTTCGGGATCTGAGCGTGCGGGTGTCGCCCTGGGGAAGTCAGGGCCTTGTGTCCCGCCGCCTGCCCCGGGATGAACGGGACCGGTCGCCCGTGGTCTGCCATTTGGCCGTCGGGGATTGCGACGCCCTGCGCCGTCAGGGGGACAGGGCCCTTTTCCTGGGCCGTATGGGTACCTACGACAGCCCGGAGCAAATGCATATGCCGCCTGATCGGTGCGCCTACCGCACGGGGGATGTGACATCGCCCTGCCTTTCTTTGCGCGCCTCCATCCTTCTGCCCCCCGGGGAAAAGAAAACGGTGTATTTCATCACCCTGTGCCGGGAAACGGAAGCGGAACTGACGGAGGAATGGACGCGACCCGGCGCGTGGCAGCAGGCGCTTCCCCTGGCGTATACCCAGGATCAAATGACCCTGCGGGCCCTGCATATCCAGGAAAACGCCCTGCACCTGTATCAGCAGGCGCTGGGGGCCATCGTGTTTTCCGGCCAACCCCACCAGGGAAGGCTGCCTGCCACGTCCCGGCAGGGGCTGTGGCGCATGGGCGTATCGGGAACGCTGCCCGCCTGGATGGCGGTGATATCCGCCCCGGACCCGGCCTTGATCCGCCACGCCCTGCGCTGCCACGCCTGGATGCGGGCCCAGGGCGTGATCACCGATCTGATTTTCTTCTGCCCCCAGGAAACGGCGTACCGCCGCCCCGTGTGGGACGCGGTGCAGCACGCCCTGTCGGTCAGCCCGTCCCGGAGCCTGAAGGGGGAAACGGGCGGCGTTACGGTGTTCGCCGGAAGCGACGCGGAGCGGGAGGCGGCGGAGGGGATGTGCCGCCTGGTGCTCAGGTCGGGCAAGCCCATGAAGGAGCAATTGCGGCTGCTGTTCCGCCCCGGCGCGGCACAGGCCGTTCCGTGCGCGCTGCCGCAGCCCATCGCGCCGCTGAAATGGCGGAACGAAAATACCTTCGGCGGCTTTACCGAGGCGGGGGATTACGCCATCGTGCGCCCGGCCCCCGTGCCGTGGCACAACCTGCTGTGCAACGAGCGCTTCGGCACCCTGGTATGCGAAACGGGCATCCTGCATTCTTACATGGAAAACAGCCGCCTGGGGCGCGTCACCCGATGGAACCCCGACGTGCGCCGGGGCGTGCCCAGCGAGGAAATTTATTTGCGGGATGAGACGGGTGAATTGTATTCCCTCACCATGCCCACCGCCATTCACAGCCCCGGGGCGACGGAATACCGCTGCCTGTGCGGCGGCGTGATCAGCAGCCTGACGGTGTTTACCCACGCCGACCGTCCCGCGGGGGTGCGGGCGCTGACGCTGCGCAGCGAAAAGGGCCGGCAGGTCACGGTGTATTATGTGGTGCGCTTCGCCCTGGGCGAAGATGGGGAGGCTGCCCGCTGCCGCCTGCAGGGGGATTGCGTGCTGGCGGAGGGCGGGGATTTTCCCGGCGTCGCCTGGGCGGGGATGCCCGGGGCCCGGCGGCGGGTGCTGCCCTCGGCGCTGTATCATACCGCCGCATTATCCAATGAGGAAAGCGGCGGGGGCAGTGTGGCGGTGATGACGCTGCCGGTGGAGATCAAGCCCCGCAGCCAGGAAAAAATCACGATGCTCATTGGCGCATCCTCATCCCCCGCCCAGGCGGAGGAGGATTATGCCGCCCTGCTTCAGGAAGGCAGCGCCGCGATGGAGCGGGCGGTGCGGTCGCTGTGGCAGCGCCATGTGGGCGGCCTGACTCTGTTTGCCGGGGATCAGGATCTGGAGCGGATGATGAACCTGTGGCTGCCCTATCAGGCCCGGGCATCCCGGCTGTTTGCCCGCATGGGGCCTTATCAGGCGGGCGGTGCGTTTGGCTTCCGGGATCAATTGCAGGATCTTTTGATCCTGCTGCACACCGATCTTGCCCGCGCCAGAGAGCACCTGCTGCTGTGCGCCGCCCATCAGTTCCCGGAGGGCGACGTGCAGCACTGGTGGCATGCGCCGCGCCGGGGTGTGCGCACCCGGATCAGCGACGATAAACTGTTTTTGCCGTACATGCTGGCCCAGTATGTGAAGATCACGGGGGATGAGAGCATCCTGCTGGCCCGCGCGCCGTACCTGGAGGGCATGCCCCTGACGGAGGGGGAAACCGACCGGTACGAGCAGCCGGCGGTGACGCCCTGGGATGAATCGCTGCTGCAGCACGGCATCCGGGCCATCAATTCGGTGGCGCTGGGGAACCACGGCCTGCCCCTGATGGGCGGCGGCGATTGGAACGACGGCATGAACCGGGTGGGCGGCCAACGGGGGGAAAGCGTGTGGCTGGGCTTTTTCCTGGCGGTGGTGCTGCGGGAATTCGCCCCGCTGTGCGATCCTGAAACCAAAGAAAAATACCAGGCCCTTCGCCGCAGCCTGATGGACGCGGCGGAAAGCGCCTGGACGGGGCAATGGTATCTGCGGGCCTGGTATGACGACGGCACGCCCCTGGCGGGGCCGGACACGCATCCGCCCCGGATCGACCTGATCAGCCAGGCCTTCGCGGTGCTGGCCGGCGCGCCGCGGGATCATGGCCGCCCGGCGCTGATGAACGCTCTTCGCCGGCTGTACGACCGGGAAGCCGGTTTGGTAAAATTGCTGGACCCGCCTTTTACGCCGCAGGAAGGGGCGGGCTACATCGGGGCCTATCTGCCCGGCGTGCGGGAAAACGGCGGGCAGTACACCCACGCCGTGCCCTGGCTGATCATGGCCCTGTGCCGGGCGGGGGAATACGCCTGGGCCTGGGAAATCGCCCGGAATATCCTGCCCATCCGCCACGCCGACAGCCGGGATAAGGCCCTGCGCTATCAGGGGGAGCCCTACGTGCTGGCGGGGGACGTATACGAAGGGGAAAACCGGGGCCGTGCCGGCTGGACCTGGTACACCGGCAGCGCCGCCTGGCTGTATCACGCGGTCCTGACCGTGCTGCTGGGCTTTGAAAAGCGGGGCGGCAAGGCGCGCCTGGCCCCCTGCCCCGGCAGCGGCCTGGAGGAATTCACCCTGGTGTACCGGTTCGGCGCGTCCCGCTATCATTTTACTGCCGCCCGGGACGCGGTTTTTCCCACCCTGGATGGGGAAAAGCTGACCGACGGCTGGGCGGCCCTCATCGACGACGGAAAAACCCACGACGCCCGGTTCCCGATGAAATGAATAACGAGGAACGCCTCTGATGCTCGGCGGACGACGCCTGACCGCCGAGCTTTTTCGTTTGCGGAAAACAAAAAAGACGTGTTCTTCCGATCAAGAATTCTCCGGGATTCGCTCATTTTTTGCCCGATTTCCCCGCCTGTTTGCTGAAATTTCCCTCTTCCCATCGGGGAAAAAATCGGTTATAATGAAATGCGAACAAGGAGGGGAACAGGATGGGTGAGGATATTTGGTACATGCACGGCCTGCGGTGGGAGGATCCCAGCCGCGTGCGCACGCCGGATCAATTGATCGAGCGGATCGACCAGATCGGGTTCCTGCCCCTGTTTCGCAACAGCGTGCCGGGCTTCTCGGTGGAGGAAATGACCTTCGGCCCCGATTGGTGGACGGGCAACGAGATGATCGACCCCTGGGAATGGCGGCGGCTGTTGGCCGACGGGGGACGGGTGGCCTACGGCAAATTTTTCGATAAAAAGGCGGGGTTCATTTCCCTGAAATGGATGCCCGATTTTGCCAACTGGCGGCGGGATGGATACGATTTCGATTCCCTGTGGGAGGATGAACTGGCCTCCTTCCGGCAGAAAAAGATCATGGATCGCTTCGGGGAAAAGGACGAATGGTTTTCCTTTGATCTGAAGCGCAAGGCGGGCTTTGGCCCGGGCGGGGAAAAGAATTTTGAGGGCGTGCTGACCGACCTGATGATGCGCACCTATGTAACCGTGCGGGATTTCCGCTGCCGCTTGAACAAGGAGGGGAAGCCCTACGGCTGGCACGTGGCGGTGTATACCACGCCGGAGGCGATCTGGGGCTACGACGCGGTGACGGCGGCCTACCGGGAAAAGCCGGAGACATCCCGGGAAAAGGTGTACGCCCGGGTGCGCGCGCTGTACCCCCTGGCGACGGAGGGGCAGATCCGTGCGATTTTGAAGGGATGAGGGGAAGCGGATGGAGCGATCATACATCGCCATTGACCTGAAAAGCTTTTACGCCTCGGTGGAATGCGCCGACCGGGGGCTGGACCCCATGACCACCCATCTGGTGGTGGCCGACGTGAGCCGGACGGAGAAAACCATCTGCCTGGCGGTGTCGCCCAGCCTGAAGGCCTATGGCATTCCCGGCCGGGCCCGGCTGTTCGAAGTGGTGCAGAAAGTGCGGCAGATCAACGCCGGCAGGCGGGATCGCGCGCCGGGGAAAGCTTTTTCCGGCGCTTCCTACCTGGCGGAGGAACTGGAAAAGGACCCTGCCCTGCAATTGGATTACCTGGTGGCGAAGCCCCGCATGGCCCATTACATGGCCCGCTCCACCCAGATTTATCACATTTACACCCGCTTCATCGCCCCGGAAGATATTCACGTGTATTCCATCGACGAAGTATTCATGGATGTGACGGGTTATCTGAAAATTTACCAGTGCACGCCCCGGGAATTGGCCATGCGCATGATTAAAGCGGTGCTGCGGGAAACGGGCATCACCGCCACCGCCGGCATCGGCACCAACCTGTATTTGGCCAAGGTGGCCATGGATATCGTGGCCAAGCACATCCCCGCCGATGCCTTCGGCGTGCGCATCGCGGAATTGAACGAGCAATCCTACCGGGAGCAATTGTGGGGCCATACCCCGCTGACCGATTTCTGGCGCATCGGCCACGGCTACGCCCGGAAATTGGAGGCCATCGGCCTGCACACCATGGGGGACGTGGCCCGCTGCTCCCTGGGCAAGCAGTATTCGCCCTACGGCCAGGAAAAGCTGTTTCAGCTTTTCGGCATCAACGCCGAGCTGCTGATCGACCACGCCTGGGGCGTCGAGCCATGCACCATCGCCGACATCAAGGCGTACAAGCCGGAAAACAATTCCATTTCCTCCGGCCAGGTGCTGCAGTGCGCTTACCCCTACGAGAAGGCCCGGCTGGTGGTGCGGGAGATGACCGACGCCCTGGCGCTGGACCTGCTGGATCAGCACCTGGTGACCGACCAGATGGTGCTCACCGTGGGCTACGATACCGACAGCCTGACGGATCCCATGCGCCGGGAGGCCTACAAGGGCCCGATCGAAAGCGATTATTATGGCCGCCGGGTGCCCAAGGCCGCCCATGGCAGCATCAATCTGCCCCGGGCCACCTCCTCCGCCCGGATCATCACCGAGCATGTGATGACCCTGTATGAGCAGGTGGTGCACCCCGCCCTGCTGGTGCGCAGGATGTATGTGGTGGCCAATCACGTGACGGGCGAGGGGGAAGCGCGCCGGGACGGGCCGGAGCAATTGGATATGTTTACCGATTACGAGGCCGAATGGGAAAAGCAAAAGGAAGAGGACGCCGCGCTGCAGAAGGAAAAGCAGCGGCAGCAGGCGGTGCTGGAAATCAAAAAGAAATTTGGGAAAAACGCCATCCTGCGGGGCATGAATTACGAGGAAGGCGCAACGGCCAAGGATCGCAATCAGCAGATCGGCGGCCATCGGGCATAAATAAAAGGAGGAATGGGTGATGCAGTACCGCAAGGATCGTTACGGCAACGACGTATCCATTTTGGGCTATGGGTGCATGCGCTTTACCACCGCCGGCGGCCGGATCGACATCAATAAGGCGGAACGGGAAATCATGGCCGCCATGGACGCCGGGGTCAATTATTTCGATACCGCGTATATTTATTCCGGCAGCGAAGCCGCCCTGGGGGAGATCCTGGAAAGGAACCACGCCCGGGATCGGATTTATATCGCCACGAAGCTGCCCCAGTATCTGCTGAAGACCCGGGACAGCGCGGAGAAATATTTCACCGAACAATTGCGCCGCCTGCGCACCGACCATGTGGATTATTACCTGATGCACATGCTCACCGATATCAAAACCTGGGAGCGGCTGAAGGCCCTGGGCATCGTGGATTGGCTGGAGGAAAAGCGCCGCAGCGGCGCCATCCGCCAGGTGGGCTTTTCCTATCACGGCAATTCGGATATGTTCTGCCAATTGGTGGATGGCTACGATTGGGATTTTTGCCAGATCCAGTACAACTACCTGGATGAGAATGCCCAGGCGGGGGTCACGGGGCTGCGTTACGCGGCGGGCAAGGGCCTGCCCGTGATCATCATGGAGCCCCTGCGGGGCGGGAAGCTGGTGAAGAACCTGCCGGCGGAGGCGGTGAAGCGCTTCCGGGAATACCCCATCCAGCGCAGCCCGGCGGAATGGGCCTTCCGCTGGCTGTGGAATCAACAGGAAGTCACCTGCGTGCTGTCCGGCATGAATTCGATGGATATGGTGCTGGAAAACTGCCGCGCGGCGGAGGACGCCCGCGTGGGCGACCTGGGCGAACAGGAGGAAGCGCTGCTGCGGGACGTCGTAAAGGCCATCAACAGCAAAATGAAGGTGGGCTGCACCGGCTGCCGGTATTGCATGCCTTGTCCCAAGCACGTGGATATCCCCGGCACCTTCGCCGCCTACAACCGCTATTACACCGATGGAAAATTCGCCGGGCTGAAGGACTTTTTCATGTGCACCGCCCTGCGCAAGGATTCCACCTCCCCCTCCCAGTGCGTCGGCTGCGGCAAGTGCGAATCCCACTGCCCCCAGGGCATCCCCATCCGGGAGGAATTGAAGAACGCCCGGCGCACCCTGGGCGGCCCGGTGGTGGATGTGATCGCCAAGGCGGCCAAGCTGGTCATGAAGTATTGACGGGGTGGGTGCTATGCAGCAGGATCACCGGTACGATGATATCATTCATCTGCGCCGCCCCGATTCCCCGGGCCATCCCCGGATGCCCATGATCGAGCGGGCGGCCCAGTTTTCCCCCTTCGCCGCCCTGACGGGGTATGAGGACGCCATTGAGGAGGAGGCGCGCCTGACGGAGGAAAAGATCGATCCGGGGGAGGAGCGGCTGTCGGCGCTGAATGAACGGCTGAGCCTGCTGCGGCAGCGCGCGGGGGAAAGGCCCGCCATCCGCGTCGTGCGCTTTCAGAAGGACGAAAAAAAGGCCGGCGGCGCGTACGGGTCCGTGCAGGGGCGGCTGAAAAAAATCGACGGTACGGCCCAGCGGCTGATCCTGGAGGACGGAACGACGGTGCCCTTTGACGATATTTGGGAATTGGAGATCGATGAATCTTCGGAATGAGTGTCAATAGAACATGAAATGCGAACGGGGCTGCTTGGCGATGGCAGCCCCGTTTTGTATATAATACTAAGTCAAGCCTAAAATCCTTCCGTCTTCGGGTGTCTTTTCCGTTCTGGCTGTGCTTCTCTCCGGTCAACGTAGCGCTGCTACGCCTCCCTTCGTTCAGCTTAACCAGAACGAAAAATCCATCCCGAATTCTGAAATTATTTTAGGTTTGACTTAGTATAAGAATACCGGAAAAGAATTGACCGTTTTTGATAACTGAGCTATAATGGATGCATCGCATACCTTTCCACGAAGGGGAGAAGAGAATGAACATTTTTGTGTGCATCAAGCAGGTGCCTGCCACCAACAAGGTGCAGGTGGATGAAAAAACGGGCGTGCTCAAGCGGGGCGGGGTCATGAGCAAAATGAACCCCTACGATCTGTTCGCCCTGGAAACCGCCCTGCGGCTGAAGGAAAAGCACGGGGGCAAGGTGACGGTGGGCACCATGGGGCCGCCCCAGGCCCAGGCCATCATTCGGGAGGCCTACATGATGGGGGCGGATGAGGGCTATGTATTTTCGGATAGAAGGCTGGGCGGCGCCGACGTGCTGGCCACCAGCTATACCCTGAGCCAGGCCATCCAAAGCGTGGGGGATTTTGACCTGATCCTCTGCGGCAAGCAGACCACCGATGGGGATACCGCCCAGGTTGGCCCCGCCATCGCCGAGCACATGGGCATCCCCCACGCGGCGTGGGTGACGGAACTGACCGTCGACGGGGACGGGGTCAACGCCCGGCAGCAATTGCAGGATGTGATCGAAACCGTGCACATGCCCTTTCCCTGCCTGGTGACGGTGGAGCAGGATATTTTCATGCCCCGGCTGCCATCCCTGAAAATCGCCCGGGAAATCAAGGACAGGGAGATCCACATCCAGGGGTTGGATTCCTTCCTGGATACCGATGAAAGCCACTACGGCCTGTCCGGCAGCCCTACCCAGGTGGAGCGTATCTTCCCGCCGGATAACGATACCGCCCATGAGGTGTGGGAAGGCGATGGGCTGGCGCAGCGGCTTCACGATCAACTGAAAAAGTGGAAATTTGTGTAAAGGAGGCGGGCAACCATGGCAAAGATCGCGATCTTAGAGCGCAAATGCATCGGCTGCGGCCTCTGCGCCGGCAACTGCCCCTTCGGGGCCATCGACATGAAGGATGGGAAGCCGGAACTGAACGCCGCCTGCAAGGTGTGCGGCATCTGCGTGAAAAGCTGCCCGGAAAAGGCCATTTTGAAGCTGGAAACCAAGGTTGATTCCGTCGATAAAACGAAGTGGAATGACATCCTGGTGTTTGCTGAGGTCAGCGGGGGGCAATTGCACCCCGTGTGTCTGGAATTGATCGGCAAGGCCCGGGAGCTGGCGAAAAACGTGAATTATCAGGTCAAGGCCGTGCTGGTGGGCAGCGGCGTCAGCGCCTTTGCGGAGGAGCTGTGCCACTATGGCGTATCGGAAATTGCGGTGTACGACGACCCGGCCCTTTCCTACTTCCGGGCGGACGCCTACGCCGCCTGCGTGGAGGACTACATTAAGTACGCCCATCCCAGCGTGGTGCTGGTGGGGGCCACGAGCCTGGGCCGTTCCCTGGCGCCGCGGCTGTCGACCCGGTTCCATACCGGCCTGACCGCCGACTGCACCAAATTGGAATTGCGGGAAAACACCGACCTTGTGCAGATCCGCCCGGCCTTTGGCGGCAACATCATGGCCCAGATCATCACTACCAATACCCGGCCCCAGTTCGCCACCGTGCGCTACAAGGTGATGAACGCCCCGGCGCGCGGCGAGGAAGCGACGGGCGAGATATTGACCCGGAAGATCCCCAAGGGCGTGGGCGACAGCAAGGCGTCCTGCGTCAGCGTTGAGCCCATCCCGCCCAAAAAGAGCATCTCCGACGCGGAGATCCTGGTGGTGGGCGGCCGCGGGCTGCAAAAGGAAACTGACCTGGATATGATCAAGGAGCTGGCCCAACTTCTGGGCGGCGACTGGGCCACCACCCGCCCCCTGGTGGAAAAGGGCTGGAATACCAACGATCGGCAGATCGGTCTTTCCGGCCGCACGGTTCGCCCCCGGCTCATCATCACCTGCGGGGTCAGCGGGGCCATCCAGTTTACCGCCTGTATGAACGGCAGCGACCACATCGTGGCCATCAATACGGACCCCAACGCGCCCATCTTCGACGTGGCGCACATCGCCATCGTGGGCGATCTGTATGAGATCGTGCCCGCACTGATCCAGCAATTGAAGGAGGCCCAGGCATGAAAACGTTCAACCGCGTCACAGACGCCGATCTGCAATTTTTCCGGGAGCTTCTGCCGGGCCGGGTGTTTTCCGGGGAAGAGATCTCGACGGATTATGATCACGATGAAATGACGGAGTACGGCCACTTTATGCCGGAGGCCGTATTGCAGGCCCTGACCACCGAGGACGTAAGCAGGGTGCTGGCATACTGCAACGCCCATCACATCGCCGTCACCCCCCGGGGCGCGGGCACGGGCCTGTGCGGCGGATGCGTGGCCATTCACGGCGGGGTGGTGCTGAGTACCGAAAAAATGAAAAAAGTGATCGAGGTGGATACCCGCAACATGACCGCCACGGTGGAGCCCGGGGTGCTGCTGATGGAATTCCCCAAGGCGCTCGAGGGCACGGGCCTTTTCTATCCCCCCGATCCCGGCGAAAAAACCGCCACCATGGGCGGCAACGCCATGACCAACGCCGGCGGCATGCGGGCGGTGCGCTACGGCGTCACCCGGGATTACGTGCTGGGCATGGAAATCGTGCTGGCCGACGGCAGCGTGATCGAACTGGGCGGCAAAACGGTGAAAACCTCCTCCGGCTACAGCCTGATCGACCTGATGATCGGCAGCGAGGGCACCTTGGGCTTTTTGACCAAGCTGACGGTGAAGCTGGTGCCGGAGCCCAAGGTGAATCTGTCGCTGCTCATGCCCTTTGACGATTTGGACGCCTGCATCGGGGCGGTGCCCAAGGTGCTTTCCTGCGGGTGCGACCCTACCGCCGTGGAATTCATGGAGCGAGAGGTCATTTCCTGCGCGGAAACCTATTTGGGCAAGCAGTTCCCCGATACCAGCGCCAACGCCTACCTGCTGGTGCGGCTGGATGGCCCAAGCGCCGATGCTTTGCAGCCCGCCATCGATACGCTCACTGACCTGGCCTTGTCGATCGGCGCCAAGGACGTGCTGCTGGCCGATACCGACGAGCGCAAGGAATCCATCTGGAATGCCCGGGGGGCCTTCCTGGAGGCTATCAAGGGCTCCACCACCACCATGGATGAGTGCGACGTGGTGGTGCCCCGGGATGTCATTCCCAATTTCGTGCACAAAATGGTGGAGATCGGCAAGGCGGCGGGCGTGCGCATCCGCTCTTTTGGGCACGCGGGGGACGGCAACCTGCATATCTACGTGTGCCGGGACGACCTGCCGGAGGAAGCGTGGAAGGAAAAGGTGTCCTCCGTCATGCGGCAATTGTATGATACCGCCCGCGCCCTCCGCGGCGAGGTCAGCGGCGAGCACGGCATCGGCCACGCGAAAAAGGACTTCCTGCGGGAAAGCGTGGGGGAGAAGCAGGTCGAACTCATGCGGGGCATCAAAGCGGCCTTCGATCCCAACGGCATTCTGAACCCCGGCAAGGTAGTTTAAAATAAGAACAAGGAGCAAGAACGATGAAAAAGATCATTGCATGGATGCTGATTTGCGCGCTGTCCCTTCTGGCGGCGCTGGCGCTGGGGGAGGAGGCCGCGTTAGCCGCGGAGGATCGTATGGCCGACGTGCGCTATATCCGCATCACGGTGCAGGGGTACGGCGATTTATACGCGGAATTGTACCCCGAGATCGCGCCGATCACGGTGGAAAACTTTATGAAGCTGGTGGGGGAGCATTTCTATGACGGGCTGACCTTCCACCGCATCATCACCGGGTTCATGATCCAGGGCGGCGACCCGCAGGGGAATGGCACCGGCGGCAGCAGCGAACAGATCAAGGGGGAATTTTCCTCCAACGGGGTGGATAATCCCCTGAGCCACACCCGGGGCGTGCTGTCGATGGCCCGGTCCAGCCTGCCGGACAGCGCTTCTTCCCAGTTCTTTATCATGCATGCCGATTCCAATTATCTGGATGGCAATTACGCCGCCTTTGGCAATACCCTGGCGGGCCTGTGGATCGTGGATAAGATCTGCCAGGCCACCCCGGTGCAGGACAGCAACGGCACCGTGCTGAAGGAAGATCAGCCTATCATCGAAAGCATTCGGGAGGTGGAGAAGGAGGAGGTGGACGCCGCCATCGCTGCCGAGGCGGCCAACGGCCAGGGCGGCACGGTGTATGTCGATCCGCTGAGCAATCTGTCCTTCCCGGTGCCGGAAAACTGGCGGAAATATGCTGATGCCCGGGGGCAAACTTTGTTTGCGGCCAATGAAACGGGGGAGAAGCCCCTGATCCTGGCGCGCAGCAACCAGTGGGATGGCCTGTCCGCTGCCTACAAGCAGTATTTTGCCCAGCAGAACCTGACCCGCCAGGATATGGACACCCTGGCCTACACCAAGGATTCCTTGGTGGGCATGACCGGCCAGGCGGCAGACGCCTTTACCGAGGAAACCCACAGCGGCGTGCTGTTCTATACGGCGGAGATCACTGACGGCAGCGGCACGGCGGTGTATTATATCGGCGCGCACGATGCTTATGTGTATCTGTTCATGTTTGGCGGCGGTCAGGCGGACCCGCTGTTTGAAGATGTGACCGCGATCCTGGATCAGCTGCGTTTCGATTGACAGGAAAGATCACGGCAGAACAAACGGCTTGGGAAGCGGGAGGCTTCTCAAGCCGTTTGTTTGTATCCTTTTTTATTATTTCGACGTGGCCTTCACCGTATAGCCGTGATCCTTGCACCACTGCCAGGAATAGGTGCGGCTGCGGGCCTCAAATTTCAGATTGGCGGAGCATTTCAAAAACGCGTCGTCGGTGATGGTTTCCAGCTTGGCGGGCAGCCGCACGGAGAACAGCTTGGAGCAGCCGCGGAAAGCGGACTTGCCGATGGAGGTGACGTTGTCGGGCAAGGTCAGGCGCTTTAAGCCGGTGCAGCCCTGGAAGCAGCCGTCGCCAATGGAGGTCAGGGAGGTGGGAAAGCTGATTTCCACGATGGAAGTATTGCCGGCGAAGGCGGTGGTGGTGATGGCGGTGGTGCCCTTGGCGAAGGTGATCTTGGTCAAATTGGCGCAGTTGGAAAAAGCGCCGGCGCCGATCTTCTGCGTGTTGGCGGGAATGGTGATGCCCGTCAGCTTGCTGCAGCCCTTGAAGGCGTTTTTACCGATGGTTTTCAGCGAAGAAGGCAGGGTGATCTTGGTCAATTGCTTACAGTTGACGAAGGAATTGGCGGCGATGGCGGTGACCCCATTTTGGAAGGTGACGGAATTCAGCGCGGCGCAGCCGGTAAAGGCGTTGCCCGCCACCGCCACCTCGTCGCCGTCGATCACCAGGGTTTTCAGCTTGGCGCAGTTGGCGAAGGCCAGGCTGTCCACTTTTTTCATGTTGCCGCCCAGGGTCACGCTGGTCAGCCCCCCGCAGGAGGCGAAGGCGCTTTCGCCGATGGTTTCCAGGCTTTGGGGGAAGCGGATGCTGGTGATGGAGCTGCCCTCGAAGGCGCTTTTGCCGATGCTGGTCAATTTGCCGGGCAGGGTGAAGGATTTCAGATTGCCGCAGCCCTTAAAGACGGCCTCGCCGATGCTGGTCAGCCGGGGCGGCAGGGAAATGCCGCTGAGGGCGGCGCAGTCGGTGAAGGCGTAATCGTCGATGGTCAGCAGGCTGCTGGGCAGGGTGACCCGGGTCAGGTTGATACAGCCGTAGAAGGCGTATTTGCCGATGCTGGTCACCCCGGCGGGAATGGTCACGCTGGTCAGCCCTTTGCAGCCGTACAGCATCCGGTCGGGGATCTGGTGGAAATTGGCGGGCAGGGTGAATTTGCTCAGGCTGTCGCAGTTTTCAAAGATCCGGCTGCCCACCTCCTCCAGGGAAGCGGGGAACACGAATTCCGTCATTTTGCAGCCGTAGAAGGCCTGGTCGCCGATGGAGGTGACGCCGTCGGGCACGATCAGCTTTTTCATGGTGCCGAAGGTCAGGAAGGAATTGGGGATGGTGGTGTATTCGCTGGAGAAGGTCACCGTATCGGGCATTTCGTTGCCGAAGGGGGAATTGACCTTGGCGGTATCCGGAATGTAGGGGATGATTTCGAATGGGTTATCGGCAAAGGCTTTATAATCCACGTATTCCAGGGTGGAGGGGAAAGCCACTTCCTTCAAATTATTGCCCCGGAAGGCCATATAGCCGATTTCCTTCAGGCCCTCCGGCAGGATAATGGAATTGATTTTTGTGCTGTTTTTATACTGCACCTTTTTGACGGTGTACAGGTCGTTTTTCTCGGCGTACTCGCTTTTGTACGGCAAAAAGGCCTTGCTTTCAATGGCTACCACCGTTTTGCCGGGCACGGCGTTATTCAGATCGGGGTTTTTATCCTTCCCGATGTACAGGGCGATAATGACCGATTTTTTATCCAATTCGGCGTACACGTAATTATCGTTGGCCTTCAGCTTCAGCGGCTCGTCGGCCAGGGTGGTGGTCAGCGTCGTTTTGGCGTATGCCACGCTGCTCAGCAGGAACAGGGAAAAAACCGTCGTCAGCAGCAACAACCAACGCTTGCAATGCATGGGGCGTTCCTCCTCCACGAGAAATAACATCCTATTTTACCATTGATATCAGGGTTCTGTCAATTCTTGGGGAAGGATGGGTTTGTAAAATGTTTGTTACGGGGTTGCATATACTGGCTGCGATAAAACAACGCAGGCGCGCCAAAAGGACGCGCCCGCGAGAGGCTTTTCATTGTTTATGTGCGGTTCTTATTCCGTCAGATCCACGGTGGCGATGCGGGGCTCGAAGCAGCAGGCAGGGCGCACGCACACGATCCTGACCCCGCTGGCGCGCTGGGGGCCCACCTTCAGGAAGGTGGCCAACACGCTGGTATCCCCGTGCAGGCCCAAAGGGCCGATGTTGGCCTGGTTGACCCGGCGGGTGATTTCCTGCTCCATGTCGCTTTGCACGCCGTATTGGCCGTCCACCTGGGCCTGCAGCATCAGGGACGCGGCCTCAAAGTGGCTCCTGCCGATGCCCACCGCCAAGGTGCAGGGCGAGCAGCCCAGCATGGCGACCCCCTCCGTGGCCCACTGCACGATCTCATCCAGCACTGCCTGGGTGCTGTGCTTGTGGAAGACCCGGTAGGTTTTGGCCCGGATGGCGGGCCCGCCGCCAAACATCAGGATGTGCAGCCGCACCCGGTTTTCTTCGCATCGGCGGATCAGGATCGGGGCGGGCTCCACACCGGCGCTGTCCGGGTTCAGGCCGCCGGATTGATCGATGCGCTGGCCGTCGTTCCCCTGGATGCCCATGGGGCGGCCGGGCAGGGCCCGCAGGCCCTGGGCCACGCCCTCCCGGATGGCGTCCAGCATCCGGCCGGTCACCGCCGCGTCCGGGCCGATTTCCAGCACGAGGTGGGGGATCCCGGTGTCATCGCACAGGGGGCTGAGGTTCTTTTCCGCCGCCTGGGCGTTTTCCAGGATGGTTTCCAGGACCCATTTGGCCTGGGCGTTGCTTTCCGCGGCAATGGCCCGGCGGTAAGCTTCTTTTTTGTCCTCCCGGAAGGTGGAGCCGGCGCTGACCAGCGTTTGGCTGACCAGGGCCACCGTGCGCGCGTAATCAAAGGGCTGGTTCATCGTAGATGCTCCTTCCGTGGGCCGCGCCGATGATGGCGGGGTACAGATCCACCCGGATCAGGTACAGCGCCTCCATGCCCAATTCAGGGAAGGCGACCAGCCTGTTTTCCAGGGTCTTTTCGCCCAGCAACGCCGTGACCGGCGGAATGACGGCGTATACGGCGTTGAATCGATCCAGGGCGGCGATGGTTTCGGGGTGCAGGGCGCCTTTGCCCAGGTGCACCTTCACCCCCGCCCGGGACAGGGGGGCGATGCTGCTTTCGATTTCCAGCTTGTTGCTGGATGTGGGGCCCACCCCCGCCGGGCTGACGGCGGTGTGGAAGATCACCTGGCCCCGCAGGTCGACGCCCAGGGCAGCTTCCCTGCCTTCGTCGATCAGCCGCAGCACCCGGGGCAGCACCGCGTCCCGCCCGCACAGGATATAGCCGGACAGGGTGATGGTATCGCCCACTTGCAGCTGCCGAACGGCTTCGTCTGAGATGGGCGTCGTCAGATGGATGGCCATAGGCTCCTCCCACTTATTCGTTGACGGCAAACAGCTTCACGTAGGCCCCTTCGTTTTCGATGACGCCGAAGGCCTTGGCCCGGTTGATGACCTTGCGGGCCCAGTTGGTGTGGGGCTTGACTTCGTTCATTTTGTTGGCGCCGGAGCCCTTCACCACGCCGCCGGAGGTGCCCAGGATCATGCAGGCGTCGTCGTATTCCTCCTTGGTGACCGCCATCAGGGCGTTGACGAATTTCACGTGGGTGGGGTGGATCACCGTGCGGCCCACGAAGCCGTTGGCCTTATCCAGGATCACTTCCCGCAGCAGGCCGTCGATTTCGTTGTTCACGATGGGGATGCGCTTCATCAGGTAATCCTCCAGGCCGTGCTTGGGCAGTTCCTCAAACATCAGCTCCTTGGGGGCGCGGAAGTATTCCCACACCGGGCCGGAGATCACGTAATCGTTGTTGCGGCCGCACACGTTCACGATGTCGGCCAGGCATTCCCGCACGGTCATGATATCGTAAATGGAATAATCGACCCCCCGGCGCACGCCGAACACGGAGGAAAAATCGGTGCCGCCCACGCGCACCTGCAGCACCAGGTCATGATACTTGTCCAGGATCTTTTTGATGCCGATCAATTCCTGCATCCGGCTTTCCTTATAGGCCACCTCCGGGTCCTCGATGATGGGCATACCGTAGATGATTTCGCCGAAGCGCTCGTTCAGGTCCAGCAGGTAGGCATAGTATTCATAGCCGTTTTCCGCGTTGAATTTGGGAAAATTGATGCCGCACAGGGATTTGACCTGGTGCTTGGTCAGGCCCTCGCCGAAGTGCTTGAACTGGGCCAGATTGCGGATGCGCACGAAAATCAGCGGCACCTTATCGGGGGACAGGGCGCCCTCCTCCACGGCGGTGGTCACGGTGTCCAGCAGGCGATGCACGTTTTCCTCGGCTTCCAGCACCCGGTCCTCGGGGCAGGCGTCCTCAAAGCACAAAACGATGGTGGTCAGCCCCGGCATGGCGTTGGAAAGGATCTTGGGGGCGAAATCCTTGAAGCCGGGCATATACATGGCGGCGCCCAGGCAGTATTGCAGGGTTTCCCGGTCGGTGTATTTATCGAAGGACTGGGGCTCCACGACGAATTTGAAATTCGGGTTGTACTGATGATGCTTCATAGCGGCTGTTCCTTTCTGCGAAAAGAAATATTATTTCAGGCTGCCCCGGGGGGACCAGACGGCCTCCGGGTAGTATGCGTCGATCATGCGCTTGACCAGGCTGCACTGCTTGGCCCGCTTGCGGGCGTCATCCTCGGTGCTGTCCCAGCTGTGGGTGGCGGCCACGGAGCCGCCGGTTTTCAGGTAAATGGGGGCGGCGATGCGGATCATTTCCGGCACCTCGTAATGCCGGATAAAGCCGCCGGTGGATTTGGGGTTTTCGGTGTGGATATCGATGGGGATATCGACAGCCTGCCGCATGGCGGCCAGCATTTGCAATTGAATGTCCCGCACGGGGTTGATGGAATCCGCGCCGATGCTTTCCAGCAGCCTGGCGGAGGCCGGGTTGCCGTGGCCCGCGTGGGCGGATACCTTGAAATGGCAGTCGGCGGGGATTTCGCCGGCATCCCGCATTTGCTTGAGCACCCACAGGCAGCCCTCGTCGTACACCAGGAAGCCCTGGCAGCCCAGGCGGGCGGCCCGCTTCACATCCTCGATGGCGCGCACAATCTGCTCCTGCCCCCGCAGGCGGTAGCCCATCCGCACGCCCTCCTCGGTGTGCACGGAGGCGGAGGTGTCGGTGGTGGCCCGGGGGCCGATGGCCAGGATCAGGTCGGTCTGCCATTGCTGGGCCAGTTCCACCATTTTTTCGATTTCTTGGTCGGTCAGGCGCATGATGCCCTGGGTCTGGGTGACCCGGTGCAGGTAGAGGCCGTAGGAATCCATGGCTTCCAGCAGCGCCTTCATGACCTTGGGGCCCTGGATGCCGGGTACCTCGAAGCGGTATTGGCCGCCGTCGGCAAAGCGCTTGTCCGACGTGGGCAGGTCGTACGCGTCCCCGGCGGGCAGGCCGATGGAGCGCAGGAATGCCCGGGTTTGATCCATGCTGTTCATGATGCGTCCTTTCTCTCAACCGCTGTTGAGCGCGGGATGGGCAAAGCGCCCGGATATCAGGGGTTCAGTTCATCCATCAGGCTGTCGATGGCCGCCCGATGGGAAAAATCCAGGGGCGGCAGCTTGCCGCTGAGCCCCTTGTGGATGCGCACGTCCAGGAAGGCGGCCCGATCGGCGTTGCTCAGATCCCGCAGCGCCTGGATCAGCGCTTCCTTTGCGGTAACAGGGCCGCCCACCGTGGCGTAGCCGCAGGCGGCGGCGATGGCGGTGAAATCGATCAGGTGCCCCGCCGAGGGCTGGCCGCCCACCGATTCGTGGGCCCCGTTGTTCAATACCACGTGCAGGAAGTTGGGCGCGCTCACCTTGCTGACCATGGTCATGGCCCCCAGGTGCATGATGGCGGCGGAATCGCCATCCAGGCAGACCACCCGCCGTTTCCCCGCCGCCAGGGCTATGCCCAGCGCCACCGACGACGCATGGCCCATGGAGCCCACGTTCAGAAAATCGTGCTGCTTCCCCTCGTTCCTTCTTTCCCGCAGGAAAAACAATTCCCGGGTGGCCCGGCCGGTGGTGGCGGAATAAATCGTATCGGGCGGCAGGCGGTCCAGGATCGTTTCGATGGCTTCCTCCCGGCTCATGGGGTAGGTTTCATCCCGGTTGTTCAGCTTTTCCCCCGCCATCACGCCCTTGGGGGCGATGAGGGCGTAGGGCTGCCGGCGTTCCCGGGCGCTGGCTGCCGCCCGTTCGATGGCGGCGGCGGCCGCGTCGTCATCATCGGTCAGGATCTCATAGGGAAAGTGCATCACGTCCAGCATTCGGGGGGTGATTTCCCCCTGCAGAACGTGCTGGGGCCAATCCCCGGCGCCGGGCTGCCCCCGCCAGCCGATCAGCAGCACCATTGGCACGGCGTACACGTGGGCGTCGACCAGGGAGGCCAGGGGATTGACGGCGTTGCCCAGGCCGGAATTCTGCATATACACCAGGGGGATTTCCCGGGTGGCGAAGTAGTGCCCCGCCGCGAGGGCGATGGCGTTGCCCTCGTTGGCGGCGATGATGTTGCGGCCCGGCACGTGCTGCAGCAGGTAGGTGCAAAAGCCGTTCAGGTAGGAATCCGGTACCCCGGTGAAAAAGGAAATCCCGTTTTTGTTCAGTTCCTCGATCCATCGTTGTTGGTTCAGCATGCGGTATCCTCCCTATTTCGCCGCGCCTTGATAAAAGGTGAAGTAAGCGGGGCTGTCGGCCCGGCAGCGGGCCCAGGCTTCATCGAAGGCGGCAACGAGATCCTGCGGCAGCGGGCCGGCGCCCAGGGCCGCCAGGTTTTGCGTCAGATGGCTCAGCTTGGATGCTCCCACGATGATCGCGTCGCCTCGGTCGCCGCTGAGCATGGAATGAAAGGCCATCCACCGGTATACGGCGTCCGCCAGGGGAATGGCATGGCGGCCGCAGGCTTCCCGCAGGGCGTCCACCGCTTCAAAATAGCTTTTCTTCCAATAGCGATTCTGATAATTGGGCCGGTGGGTGAAGCGGCCGTCGTCCGGCGTGTCCTCAAAGCGCCCGTACCGCCCGGTCAGCAATCCGCCGGCCAGGGGATTGTAGGCATAATACCGCAGGCCGAAGTGATCGAGCGCACGGTTCAATTCCGCCTCCGCGCCCCGGGTCAGGGGGTTGTACATGCCCTCGTACACCGTGGGCTTCACCCAGCCGTGCTTATCACAGATATACCATGCCTCGGCCATCAGCCAGGCGGGAAAATTGCTCAGCCCCAGTTCCCGGAATTTGCCTTGCTCGTGCAACTCCTGGCAGGCACTCAGCACGTCCTCCACCGGGGTGACGGGATCGGGAAAATGCAGGTACAGGGTGTCCACCTGGGAAACGCCCAGCCGGGTCAGGGACGCGTTCAGCTGCATCCGCGCCGCCGCGCCGTCCAGCCGGCCGGTCACCCGGGGGTGGATCTTGGTGGCGATTTTCACCCGGTCCCGGCCGACGGCCCGGATGGCGTCGCCCAGCAGCGTTTCGCACCGGCCCTCGTTGTACACGTAGGCCGTATCCAGCTCCGTGTAGCCCGCATGGAGAAAGGCGCGGAGGAACGCCTCCACGTCGGGGGCGAACACCGATTCGCCGAAGGTCATGGCGCCCAGCACCAGGCTGATCTGCCGCATGGTAGCCCTCCTGTATTACAGTAAGCGCAGGATATCATCTGCCGTCGCATGGGGGCGATACACGGCTTCAAACACCTGATCCGCCGCATCGCCGTTCACGCCTCCGTAGGCCATCAGGCCGTCGTAGCGCATCCGGAATTCCTCATCCGACAAGGGATTTTCCGGCTCTCCCTTGGGGAAATCCACCCGCTGGGTGAGGGTGCGCCCGTCGTTCGTTTCGATGGTGACCACGGCGGCCTGCACGGCGGGGAAGGCGGCGCTGAGGGCCTCGTCAGCCGTCACGCGCACCTTTTTTGTCAGGGCCAGCAGGGCGGAATCCTGGGCCAGCTCCTCGGTGAATTCCTGCAGGCCGGCCCTGCCGAACATCAGGCCCGCCGCCACGCTGTAGGGGATGCTCATCTTGGCGGAATAGGAGCCGGGGATGTCCGTGTGGTCGTGACCGCTGACCGCCAGGGAATAGGTTGCGATAAAGACGGTTCGGATATCGCCCGCTGTCAGGTGATGATCGTTCCGCAGGCGGATGGCCGCCTCGATGGCGGGATGGGTATAGCGGCAGGAGGCGTAGGGCTTGGTGTAGGTTTTCTGAATGGCGTAGGTGCCGTTCAGCAGCACCGGCTTTATTTCCACCGTTTCCTGCCCGGTCATCATTTTGAAATAGCCCCGGTGGCCGCCCAGCGGGTCGGGGTGGCCCTTGAAGCCGGCCTTGGCCAATTGCAGGGCGGTCAGGGCCAGCAGGGCCGTTTTGGCCACGTTGTAGGGCTTCAGCTCCGATCCGTCATCCAGCACCTTCAGCATGCCGCCAGCCGATACGCAGGCGGCGGCGAAGGCCTGGAAGCGCTCCTCCTCCGAAAAGCCCAGCATGTAGGCGGCAGCCAGCGTCGCCCCCAGCGCGCCGCAAGTGCCGGTGGCGTGATATCCCAGGGCTTTGTGCCCCGGCTGGATGGAAACCGCCATGGTGTAGGAGGCCTCGTAACCGGTCACCGCCGCGTGAAGCAATTGCTCCAGCGTGACGGGGCAGCGCTGGGCCAGGGGCAGCAGCAGCGAAAAAATGGGGGAGCCCAGGTGGATGATGCCGGAATTGGTGCCGTCGTCAAAATCCAGGGCGTGGCCGTTCAGCCCGTTCAAAAATACCGCTTCCTTCAGCGCCAGCCGTTTTCCGGTGCCGATGGCGGCAAAGCGACCCTCCTCCGGCAGGGCGAAGGCCATATAACGCTCAAGCTTTTCCCGCTGGAAGGCGCCGCCGGCGCAGGTGACCGCCAGATAATCCAGCAGGGATTGCCGGGCCCGGGCCAGCACGGCGTCGGGCAGTGGGGCGGCGTGCACGTGATCGATGTGCTGCAGAAACGTTTTCGACGGGTTCACGGGGAAGTCCTCCTAACATTGCCAATCAATTATATATATTATAATTGATTGATTATAATTTGTCTATAGAAAAACCGGCATTTTCCGCCGGTTTTCCATGCATTATTTTTCTCCCTCGGTTTGCGCGCCTTTTTTGTCCGGCGTCAGGGCTTTTTCCCCGGCCAGATACATGGTGACCAGCCCGAACAGGATCAGGATGGTGGAGGCGTAGATCACGATGGGAATGAACTGCTTGTAAATAAAGGTGCACATGGCGGTGGCGGTTTCGCCGCCGATGATCAGGGCGGCCAGGTAGCCGAAGAACGTCAGCCCGCCGGCGAAGAGAACCAGCATGATGCCGTAGCCGAAGATGGTCTTGCAGACATCGGATATTTTCTTCAAGGTTGCTTTCATGGCGCGCTCCTCCTTACAGGCCCAGGATCGGCAGCCAGCCCATCAGCACGATCACTTCCATGATGAACTGCAGGGCCACCCACCACAGGTTGTTTTTGAACGTTTTGCCAAATTCCGATCCGGCCAGGGACATCCCGGCGTACATGCCCAGGCCCAGCGGGGGCGTGATGCCGCACATCACGCCGCAGATGCAGGGCAGCATGGCGGCGGCCAGTACAGGGTGCACCCCCACGGACACCAGGGTGGTGATGAACACCGGCCCGAAGATGACCACCAGGGAGGAACCGGGAATGACCATGCCCAGCAGGCAGGTGATGAAGCAAATGAATACCACCAGGCCGAATTTGCCCAGGTGCAGCCCTTCCATAAAGACCAGCATTTCATCGGTCACCTTCAGGTCGGTAAACAAAGCGCCGATCATATAGCCGATCACGCACACGCCGATGGCGGGAGCGATGGTTTTCACGCTGTCGGCAAACATGTTGGCGATGGCGCGGGGGGTGACCTGCTTTTTGTCCTTGACGACAATGCAGGCGTAAATGGAGGCCAGGCCGCCGATGAAGATCAGCAGGCTGCTGCTCATATTGCTGGCGCCGCTTTTGCCCAGCCGATCGGTGAAGAAGGTGCTTTTGAAGAAATAATCCAGCACGAAGGGCAGCAGGATGATGATGGGCAGCAGCAGCCCCTGCCAGCCCTGCTTCAGGGTGGTTTTCAGGTCGGGCAGGTCCTCCTTGGGGATGGGCTTCACGCGATAGTATTTGCAGAAGGCGAACACCATCAGAAGCCGCTGGATGATGAACCAGATGGAGCAGCCCCACATCACGATCCAGAATTGGCCCTGGGAAATGTAATCGGCCCCGTAGGCGGCCATGCCCGTCAGGGCGCCCAGGGCGGCCACGATGTTGCCGGAGGGCGGGATCATGTTGCCCAGGTAGCTGGCGTTGCTTTCGATGTTGGCGGCCAATTCCGCCGGGAAGCCGGACCGCTTCATGGCGGGGATGGTGATGGAGCCGGTGGCCATCACGTTGCCGGGGCCGCTGCCGGACAGGGCGCCCATGAACGAGCTGGCGACCACGGATACGTAGCCCGCCCCGCCGGTGACCCGGCCCAGCAGCGCCAGGATGACGGCGATGCTGCTGTCGATGATCTTGGTTTTCGTCAGGATGATGGACATGGCGACGAACGCCGTCATGGAATACAGCAGCGACGTTTTCAGGCCGGTGTCGATGTATTGGCCGATGCTGCCCCACGTGCCGGTGATCGTCAGCAGGATGATAAAGCTGATCAGCACGGCCTCGTAAACCGGCCGCTTGAGCAGCAGGAACCACAGCACGATGACCGCCAGCATGATGCCCAGGTAAATAAGTGCGGATGGCATGATAGGTTTTTCCTCCTTTTCGTTTGCTTTTTATATCACTGCCTGGCGTATAGCCGGGAAGGTATATACAGGATAGGCGAATCCTTATTGCGAGGGCAAAAAAACGCGTGCCTGTTACCAGGCGATGCGGCGGACGACGCCCTTGAATTCCTCCGCCGCCTGGGACAGCTTTCTGTCCCTGCGCCACATGATCACCACTTCCCGCCTTGGCAGGGCCTGACGGAAGGAATAAAAGGCCGCTTCCCGGTTGGCGCAGAAGCGCTCGATGCCCGACGGCATCAGCGCCATGCCCACCCCGGCCTTCACCATGGCGATCTGCGCCTCCAGGCTTTTCACCACCGCCGCGGTTTTCAAATGTACATCGTAATCCATGCACAGGTTCTGCAATTGCCTTTGCATGAATTGGGTATCCGTCAGCATCACGAAGGCTTCCCCGTCGATCTGCCGGGCGTCGATGGCGGGGTATTTCCGGCCCGCCATCCTTTCCGCGTTCCAGGGGGCGTGGGCGGCGGGCACGGCCAGCACCAATTCCTCCTCCATGATCTTTTCGGCGTCGTACAGCCGCTGGTCGATGGGCAGCATGGTCAGGCACAGGTCGTATTCCCCGTGGGCCATGGCTTCCTCCAATTCGGCGGTGGTGCCTTCCCGCACGATCAAATGCATGCCCGGGTGCAGGGCCTGGAACTTCCGGGCGATCTCCGGCATCATGCCGGCGGCCCGGTAGGGGGCGGTTCCGATGATCAGCGAGCCCGTTTTGTGGGCGGCGATATCGGAAAACTGGGTTTCCATCTGGTGCTCCAGATCCAGGATCTGCCGGCCGATATCGATGTAGATCCTCCCCGCGTCGGTGAGCTTCACATCGCCGTTGGCCCGGTCGAACAGATCCATGCCGATCTGCTGCTCGATCTTTTTGATGTACTGGGACAGGGAGGGCTGGGAAATATTCAGCGTATTGGCCGCCCTGGAAAAGGAGCCTTCGTTGGCCAGGATCAGCACATATTTGAGCTGCTTCATATTCATGGGACAATCATCCCTTTGCCTGATTTGATCGCGGGAAAAACGAACGTCATTCCTTCACCCGGTGCTCGTTTTCCGGTCGCAGCATGGTGCTGCTGACCCCTTCGGTGTGGGGGAGGAACACCACGTCCACCCCATAGGCGGCCAGGTCGATTTTGGTTTGCTCCCACCGGGGGTTGCCCTTCCAGTCGTCGCCGATGAACACCGCGTCGAAGCGCAGTTCCTTCCAGGCGGCCACCTTGTCCAGCGTGTGGGCGATGACGCACTGGTCCACCGCCTTCAAGTTGGCCACGATCAATTGCCGCTCCCGCTCGCTGATCACGGGGGTTTTGTGCTTGTAGGTTTCCACCAGCGCGTCGGCGTTCACGCCTACGATCAGATAATCGCAGTATTCCTTGGCGTGGTTGATCAGGTTCAGATGCCCGATGTGGAACATATCGTATACCCCTTGGGTATAGCCGATTTTGTATTGCTTCATAGGCCGCCCTCTCCAGCGTTACTTTTTCTTTCCTTTTCCGGCGATCACTTTTTTCAGCATGCCCTTCACATAGGCGAATTCCTTGGTTTTGCAGGTGAACAGCATTACCCACACGTTGGGCACCACCACGCACACCGCCGCGCCGATCAGCAAATTGACGTAGGCGTGGGAGGTGGCCAGGGCCTGATACAGCCAGCTGGACAGGAACGCGCCGGACAGGAAAAGGCCGATATAGGTCCAGTATTTCAGGTAAAATTTCTTGAACGGGGTGTGGAAAATGTGCTTATACAGCAGGTAAGGATCGTACCACTGGGTGAGCAGCCGGGCGATCACCGTGGCCACGATGGTGCCGAACACGCCGTAATGCTGAATCAGGATCACCGACAGGATCACGTTGACCACGGCGGTGATCAGCGGGCGGTACTGCCCCTTGACGAACAGGCCGTTGGCCGTGCGGAAGGAGGCGATGGCCTGCAGCAGGATGTAGAGGAAGAAATCGAAAGAAATGATGAAGGCGATATCAATGCCCATCACGTATTTCTGCCCCATCCACACCCGGATGAAGGGCTGGAACAGCACGAACATGCTGGCGGAGCAGAAATTGACCAGCAGGAAGCTGATGTAAAACAGGCGGTTGAAAACGACCTGCTGCTTTTGATCGTCCCGCTCCGCGGCCAGGTTGCCCACGCTGGGGATGACCGCGGAGAAAAACTGCATCAGCACCTTTTGAATGTGGTTTTTGATGTGGGTGTAATTGCCCACCAGGGTGACGGTGGAGGTGTTGATGAAGCCGGAAATCAGCATGGTGTCGATGCTGTTGCCGATGGTGCCGGACAGCTTGTACATGGAAAGGCCCTTTACGTCCTTGAGCAGGGAAATGACCTTTTCCCGGGGCAGCTTTTCTTTGGGCTTCTGGAAGGCGGAGGGGTATTCCTTCTCCGCCCGCTTGGTGACGGTGTAGTTCTGCAGGATCGTGGCGGCCACTTCGATGACCAGGTAGGTCATGTATTCCCGGAAAATATACAGGGCGGCGATCTCCACGATGTAGCGCACCACCTGGCACACCATTTCCACTTTTTTGACCACGTACAGCTTCTGATCCGCCCGCAGCAGGGTGGTTTTATAGATCATCAGGTAGGAGGCCGCGGTTTTAACGATGTAGAACAGGTAAATAACGGTGATATCTTCCTTGATATCGGGGATATCCTTCACCAGGTAGCGCAAAAAGGGCACCAGCAGAATGCCCACCACGAAAATGAACCCGGCCACCAGCCGATAGGCCTTTTTATAAAAATCCATCAATTGCTGGATCAGGGCCTGGTCCTTTTCCTTCAGGGGGCGGTACAGCGCCGTGGCCACCGCCGTGGCAAACCCCAGTTCCGACAGGGACAGCATGGTCAGAATGGTGGTGAACACCGACGCCACGCCGGTATACTGATCCCCCAAAATGCGGATAAAGGCGGTGCGTAATACAAAGCTTAAAATAATGGCCAGCAGCTGACTGGAAATGGAGAAAAACGTATTGACCAGCGTTTTTCTCGTCCGGGATGATTGATTGCTCATCGTCAAGGCTTCTCCCATGAATCGTCCAGATCTTTGGCGGGGACGGGCGCTCGTTTTGGGGTGATTTCGTTGGTGTTCTTCACTACGGAATGGGGCGGCACGTTCTTGGTCACGATGGCGCCGGCGCCGACGATCACGTCGTCGCCGATCTCAATGGGCCCCATGATGATGGAACCAGCCCCCAGCAGGCAATCGTTGCCGATCTTGGGGTGCCAGCGCTTGGCGCCTTTGGATCGCAGCTGCGCGTCCCCCACCACCGAAGCGACGATCAGAACGTTGGGGTAGATTTTGCAGTTGTCCCCGATCACGGCGGTTTTCCCCACGTGGATCCCATGGGCGTGGGCGATATACAGGTTTTTGCCCACGGTGATCCGGGGCGGGAAGCAGCAGCCGTAATTTTTGCGGATCTTATTGTACATCCGCAGGGCCCGCAAACGGTTGATCTTTCCGCCGCGGTGATACACGGCGATGGATTTTTTGATCAGCCCTTCCACGTACCGGTCGTAATTCCCCAGGCCCACATAGTGAAGCAGGGTGTTTTTCCAATTGGACATGGCTCGTTTCCTTCTCCTTACTTGCCGGGGCGCAGCGCCTGATAGCGCTGATCGATCATGCGGCAAACCTGCTGGGCGGAGCGCCCGGTTTCATGGGCGCCGAAGAAGCGCATGATCTGTTCGCAGTTGTCGGCGATTTGCTGATCGGTCAGGGTGTCGATCAGGCGGTTCAATTCCTCCTGGGTGTGGGTGATCAGATAGCCGGATTGGGTGATATCCACGTGGAAGGTGCGATTTTCCTTCGTATAGCGGTCCAGATCGAACTGGGCCAGGAACACCGGCTTCCCGCGCAAAATGAAATCCCCGGCGCAGGAGGAATAATCGGTGATCAGGGCGTCGGCGATCATCAGCAGGTCGGACATATCGGGGTAGCCCGATACGTCGATCACGTTGCCCGCCGCCTGCAGGTCGACCCCCATCGCCTTGGGATGCGCCCGCATCAGGCACACCCAATCGCCGCCCCGGCCGTTCAGATGGGCCAGGGTCTCGGCCACGTTGACGGGGGTAGGCAGTATTTTGCTGTTGCGCCGGAAGGTGGGGGCGTACAGCAGCAGCTTTTTCCCGTCTTCAACGCCGATCGCCCGGCGCACCTGATCCGCCTTGGCGGGGAAGATGAGGCAGTCGTTGCGGGGGCAGCCCGCGTTGAGCACTTCCCCGTGATATCGGAAGGCTGTTTGGATCCGCCGCTGCGCGTAATCGGAGCCGACCACGAACAGATCGGTCATTTTTTCATCCATGATGGGATGGGGGCGCTGCCCATCCTCCCACGCGTCGTACAGGATCTTTTTGATCCCCCGGTCCCCGTGCCAGGTTTGAATAAAAAACTGACCTTTCCGCTTGGGCAGGTCAAAACGCATGGCTTCGTTATTGACGAAGCAGAAGGAGGAGGCCAGTTCCCGATAAAACGCCACCGAATAAGGCGCGACGAAGCGCACGTAATCGGGGGCGTTCCGCCGGCTTTTTTCATTGTCCTTGAGGGCCCACACCAATTCATAATCGGGGTACAGCGCGTGCATGGCCTCGCTGATGGCCCGGGGATTATCGGAATAGGAAAGGCCGTTGAAGCTTTGAAACAGCACCTTTTTCCGGATCCCGCCAATCACGCTGAAGCATGTAAAGAGCGCCTTTTTTTCCGCGCGTTTGAATGAAAGCGTCCTGCTCATTCTATCCCTGCCTTTTTACTTGAGATCCGGCAGCAGATCGTGCCGCATGATATCGTTGCCCTCCGGATCGAGGATCCGGGCGCGGGCCACGAAGGCCCGGTGCTTTTGGTTGAATTCCTCCAGGCTGCCGGCGCAGATGTTGACGCCGGCGATGCGGTCGCTGCTGCTGGTGACGCCGGTGACCTTCATCCCCTGGGGACGGATGGCGTGGAATTCGTTCAAAACGCCTTCCCGCTGCAGCTGATCGAACCCCTCCAGGCGATCGAACACGCCGGGCCGGCAATAAATAAAATCGTTGACCACGTAGCGGTTGCCCATATCCCGGGGATCGATCTTTGGCTGGATGCCCAGGGACAGATCGATGGCGGCGCTGATCACGTCCACCCCGCAGGAATACTTGATCAGCAGGTATTTCATGTTGCCGCCCGTCCGGGCGCAGAATTCCAGCACCGACACGTGCTCGCCGTCATTGATCATTTGGATCAGCAGGGGGGCGTTGACGAGGTGGAACGCGTCGGTGATTTTCTGGGCCACTTCCTCGATTTGCTGCAGCACGGCGGGGGAGGCGGCCACGGGGTACCGGCCCCGGAAGATGACGAACCGGCCGTCGTCCAGAATCTTTTCACTGTTGGATACGCACAGGATCTTCGCCTTGCCGTTGGTGATGAAGGCGTCCACGCTGATTTCCGTGCCGGGGCAGTATTCCTCCACGATCACGCTGCCGCTGCGGCTGATCTGCTGGGCCTCGCGGTAGAAGATTTCCAATTCCTGAGCGTTTTCGGCCTTGCGCACGCCCCGGGAGCTGTAAGCGTCCACCGGCTTGACCACCAGGGGATAGCGCAGATCGGCGAAGGCGGCGGGATCGAAGCGGGATGTTTCCACGAACCGGGAGGTGGGGATGCCGTTGGCCTTGAAGATCCGCTTCATCAGGATCTTATCGGATACGTTCTGGGCGGTCTGGTAATCGATATAGCAGGGCAGGCCCAGCATTTCGGATACCTGGGCCACGATCAGAAGCACCTGATCGGCGCAGACGGTGATCAGAAAATCCACCTGCTCCGCGACGGCCAGGTTTTTCACCGCCTCCACGTCGAAAATCGGCAGCTGAACGAAGCGGTCGGCATACGGGCGGGCGATGGCGTTGGCGTTGCCATCCGCCAATACGGTTTCGATGCGCCTCTCCTTCAATTGCTTCAGCAGTTCGATTTGGGGCAGCCCCCCGGCCAGAATGAGCGCCTTCATGGTTCCGTCTCCTTTACTTTTTGGGCTGGGCATCCTGCTTGGCCTTCGCCGTCAGGGCGTCTTCCTTCACAAAATCGATCTGATCCTTTTTCAGCACCACGCCCACGGTCCTGAACAGGATCTTGATATCCAGCCACAGGCTGAAATGATCGATGTATTCGATATCGTAGCGGATTTTCTCCGTCCAGGTCAGGTCGTTCCGGCCGCTGACCTGGGCCAGCCCGGTGACCCCGGGGCGCACCTCGAACCGGCGCAGCTGCTCCTTGGAATAGCTTTCAGCCTGGTAGGGCAATGTGGGCCGGGGGCCCACGAAGCTCATGGTGCCGTTGAGGATGTTGAACAATTGCATCAATTCATCCAGGCTGGTTTTGCGCAGGAAGGCGCCCACCTTGGTGATGCGAGTGGAGGAGGGCTCCAGCAATTCGCCGTTGGGCTTGTACAGGATGCCGTTGACGCTGTAGGTGCCCTCCGGCGGGTTTTTCATGGTGCGGAATTTGTAAATATTGAAGCGCTTGCAGCCTTTGCCCATGCGCTCCTGCTTGAATACGGCCGATCCCTTGGATGTCAATCGGATCACGATGGGGATCACGATCAGCACCGGGATCACGGTCAGGATCACGATGATCAGGCTGGCGGCGACGATATCGAAAAGGCGCTTGACGGCGAATTGAAGCTTTCTCATGTTCTTTTCCATCCGATCCTATTTTTCTTCCGGCAGGGTGAGGAAATCGCCCAGGGTCTTGTCAAACGACGGGGGAGAGAAGGGCTTGAACCCGCTGGCGGGGTAAAAGGTCATTTCCCCGAACAGCACGCGGCCATCCGCCACAAAAAAATCGCACCGCACGAAGGGGATGCCCTGCGAAAGCACCCGGGACAGGCGCAGCATTTCTTCCAGCTCCGGGGGCCGGGGAACGGCCTTGGGCGCGTTGCCGTGCTGGGTGCGGGAAACGTTCAGATGGTTCCAGTCGCAGTCGAAAAAATCCTCCGTCAGTCCGGTGGCGGCAAAACGGTCCTGGCACACCAGGATCACCTTGGGCTCGCCGTGGAAGCAGTGGATCTTGTAATCCGCCAGGTCCTGCCCGGCGTTGTCGACGTACTGCTCGGCGATAATGCGGGGCTCCACGTTTTTGTAGGGCCATTCCCGCAGATATTTATAATAGCTCCTGCGCAGGCACTTGTTCAGCTTTTCCACCGCGGCGGGGATATTGAGCTGGGATTTATCCTTGCAGATCACCAGGCCGTGGCTGTCGTGGGTGCATTTGAGCACGAAGCGGTCGGGCAGCTGGGAAAAATCGATGTCCTCCGCCCGCTTCCATACCCCCAGGGTGGGGATCACGTACTGGGATCCGATGGTGTCGGCGGCGAACGCTTTGGCTTCGCACTTATCCACCATCCGGGTATAGATGTCCCTGCGGTCGTGCAGCTTCAGCCACTGCAGCTTTTCGTTGAAGGTCTGCGGATTTTCAAGCGGCAGGTCGTAGCCCATTTTGGCCCGGAACATCCGGCGGATGTAGGCTTCGTCGGGCATATCCTGATAGCCGCCCCGCCGGGCGTTGTTGACAAAGCGGTAATGGGGATCGGTGAGATAGCGAAGGATGGTTTTGACCGTGATCGGCATACTTGCTTGCGCCCCCTGATCATTCCAGAATGGTGACGTCCGCCGGATCGACGGTCAGCTGCTGCGCCTGCTTGGCGGCGTTTTTCAGCTTTCGCGCTTCCAGGTAGAACAGCAACAGGTAAATATACACCGTTTTGCTGAAATACTGCACCAAGGCGAAGCCGATGAACAATTGAATGATCAGCAGCGTCATGCACACGTCATATTCCCGGGTGCGGTATTTCCGGTATTTGATCATGGTGTAAAGGATGTAGGCGTACATGGAATAGTAAATGCAGAAGCCGATCAGGCCGCCGCAGGCCAGCAATTCAAATATATTGGTGTGCAGATAGTGATTGATGCCAAAATTCAGCTCGGTATAATAATTGGAATTGCCGATGCCAACGCCCAAGAGGGGATGCTGGATGAATAGATCGATGCCCAGCAGGATGTATTGGAACCGGAGCCACACGGAATTGGTGCGCCGGGTCGCGTTGCCCAGCAGCGCCTCCACCACGTCCAGCATACGGTCGTTGAGGTTCTGGAACAGGCTCATGTTGAGCACCACGACCACCAGGATGACCGCCACGATCAGGAACGCGATCAGCCGGAGCCAGGATTTCTTGCGGTTATTTTCATCCCAGAAGCGCAGGATGATCACCCCGGAAAAGCCCACCGCCACGATGAGCATCGCCTTACGGCTGCCGGAAACGATCAGGGCGATGACGGCGGGCAGGATCAGCCAATCCTTCTTTTCCAGTTTGAGTTTTCCCCGGGCCAGGATGTAATACAGATGGATCACCAGGGCGTAAGCGGCGCTCATGCCCAGCGAATTGGCGTTGATGACGGAATTGTCGATGCGGGTGCTGGAGGACAGAAGGTCCGCCACGTTGGAAAAGCCGAAAAGGATCAGCACGATAAAGGAAAGCACGTAGCCGCCGTACATGATGGATTTGAGCAGCCGGTCGATGCCGGAATCGTCGTAATTGTCGATCATGAGTACGACCATGGCCACCAGGATAAAGATCATGGCGTTGAATTTGGGCAGCGTCAGGCTGCGATCGGTGGCCCACAGGGAGGAAAGCAGGGTAAACAGCGCAAATGCCAGGATGTACAGATGCAGCGGCGTGATCATCACCTTGATCTTCCGCCCGTGGGTCAGATAGCTGCACAGCAAAAACAGCAGCATCGGCACCACCAGGATCGAGCTGTTGCCGGCGATATTATCCGATAAATAAATTATGATAAAATAAATACAGGTGGATAGATTCAAAAATTTATCCTGGGTTATCCTCATCCATTTCTCACTCCCGTCCGTTTATCCGCGGATTACAGCTCAAAGCTCGATTTTTCGGGAAGCGCCCGCTGGAACGCTTGCTTTAATTCTTCCTTGGCCTGGTCGAAGTAGGCGTTGCTCACCTTATCGTTGATGCAGATGATTTTATAGGTTTTTTCCGTGATGGCCCGATAAATGGCGGCGTTCTTGGCCGGCTGATCGCAGATGCGGAAATAGTGGCCGTCCTTGACCCGGCGAGGCTCAAACTGGCCGGAGGCGATCTGCCAGAAGGTGATCAGCCGCCCGCTGGCATCGGCGGGCTCCCGGAACCGGTGGGAGCAGGATTTTTTCAGGGTGTCGGCTTCCTTTTCCCACACGTCGTCGAAGGTTTTCTTCAGCAGGGAATAGGGCAGATGGGTGTCGGCGAAGCCCAGGAAATCGCCCCAGGGCATCAGCAGCAGGGAGCGGCTCAGCTCCTTGCCGTATTTCAGGGTGAACCACTTCCGGCGGTTCTGGGCGATGGAGGTTTTTTTGCTGAAATGCCGGTTGATCGCCAGGGTGTTGGTGATGGAGGACATATACAGCTCCTGCTCGGCGATGATTTTCCCGTTCATATCCTTGGCCGGGGGCATGCTGACGTTCAGGATGGCGCTTTCCAGGGGCAGGCCGTTCCGGAAAAAATCCGTCTGCTTGACCGGGGCGGTGACGAACATATCGTCGTTAAAATACACGAAAGCGTCGCTGAGCCCGGGAATCCTGTGCAGGAAAAATTCGATGGGCCGGGCCGAAAACGTGGGCAGATATTCCGCCGGGATATAATCGCTGTGTTTAACGATCTGCAGCTTGGGGTGATTCACGTTGAGCCAGGCTGGCACGTGGCCGCAGGTGACGAAATGGATCTTGTTGAACCACGGCGCGTAGGCTTCGACGGCGCGGAACCAATATTGAAAATTATCCCATTCCCGGTATCTTTCATCCCGCAAATCGCCCACGTCGTCCTTCTGATACAGGCGCTTTTCCGCCTGCCATTGGGGGTCGTTCCCATCGACCCAGGTGACAACAAAATCAATCTTGTCCATTTGCAGCTGCCTCTTTCTGTGCTGAATCAGGAAACGGCCGACGCCGGGGCGCTTTCGTTGCTTTATTGGAAGCAACGGTGAATGATGTCGATGATCCGATCCTGCTGATCGGGGGTCATTTTATTGTCGCTGGGCAGGCACAGGCCGCGCTGGAAGATATCGGCCCCCACGTCCGGGGCGGAACCCCGGCGGATATAAGCGTTGCTCCGGGCCCGGCCGTTGCCTTCCCGGGTGACGAAGGGATGCATGCGGTAAATGGGCTGCAGATGCATGGGCTTCCAGATGGGCCGGCCCTCGGCGTTGAAGGCGGCCAGCGCGTTCAAAATCTCAGTGGGGCAGGATTTCCCGGGCGCGGTCACATACAGCGCGTCCTTTTCCCCCCGCACCTGGGGGCACATGGCGTCCGCGTCGATCAGGAGGCAGGAAAGCCAGTAATTGGGCACGCTGTTTTCCGCGTCGAAGGGGTTCATCTGCACAGGCAGATCCTTCAACCCCTCCCGGTAGCGCTGATAAATGGTCTTTTTCTGGGCGATGTGCGCATCCAGGTAGGGCCACTGACCCCGCAGCACGCCGGCGATGATGTTGCTCATGCGGTAATTGTAGCCCAATTCCTCGTGCTGGTACCAGGCGGCGTTTTCCCGGCTCTGGGTGGACCATTTCCGGGCCTTGTCGGCGTCCGCTTCCTCCTGGGTCAGCAGCATGCCGCCGGAGCTGCCGGTGATGATCTTGTTGCCGTTGAAGGAAATGACGCCCTCGGTGCCGAAGGTGCCGGTCTGCCGCCCCTTATAGGTGGCGCCCAGGGATTCGGCGGCGTCCTCCACGATCAGGGCGTGGTGCCGGTCGCACACGGCCTTGATTTCGTCGATCTTGCCGGGAACGCCGTACAGATGCGCCACCACTACCAGCCGCACGTCGGGGTACAGCGCAAACGCCTTTTCCAGGGCGATGGGGTCCATGTTCCAGGTGTCGTACTCGGTATCGATAAATACGGCCTGGCCGCCCTCGTAGGCCACCGGGTTCACCGTGGCGTCGAAGGTCATATCGGAGCAGAATACCCGCCGCCCTTCCAGGCAGCCGTGGCCTACGGGGGGCGGGCCGTACAGCTTTTCGCCGCACAGCTTGACGGCCAGGTGCAGCGCCGCCGTGCCGGCAGACAGGCCCACCGCGTACCGGCAGCCGATCTTTTCAGATGCCAGGCGCTCCACCTCGTTCAAATTGGCCCCCACGGTGGAGACCCAGTTGGTGCGGATGGCGTCGTCCACCCAGGCCTGTTCCTCGCCGTGCATGGTGGGGGAGGACAGCCACACCTTGTTTTCAAACGGCTCAATCCCGCTGAATCGGGGATCTGCCCGGAAATCGCTCATGCTTTTCTCCTTTGCGCCGCCTGTCACCCGTCAAGCGCCAGGGCGGCCCAGACGGGCTCACGCCGTCTTTTGCTTGATTTCTTCGGGGTGATAGGTGCTCACCATTTTTTCCACCTGGTCGCGGATGTCGGGCCGATTATCGTAAGCGGCCTGCATCAATTGCTCCAGCTGGGACAGGAACACGTCGGTATCGAAGGGGATGGGGTTGCCGATATGGATGCGGTCGTTATCGGTGCTGCGCAGCCCTTCCTCCGCCATCAGCTTTTCTTCATACAGCTTTTCGCCGGGGCGCAGGCCGGTATACTCGATCTTGATATCCACGTCCGGCTTGTAGCCCGACAGCTTGATCAGGTTTCGGGCCAGGGTGTCGATCTTCACGGGGCTGCCCATGTTCAGCACGAAAATTTCGCCGCCGTGGGCGTAGGTGCCGGCCAGCAGCACCAGGCTGACGGCCTCCGGGATGGTCATGAAATAGCGGATGATGTCGGGGTGGGTCACCGTGACGGGGCCGCCGTTTTCGATCTGCTTTTTGAAAATGGGCACCACCGAACCGTTGCTGCCCAGCACGTTGCCAAAGCGCACGGCCACGAATTCGGTTTTGACGTTCTGGAACACCCGGCCGGTGCCGTCCTTATCGGCGTTTTCAATGCCCCGATGGGTGAACAGCTGGGGGATCTCGTTGGCCTTCCCGGCTTTGATCTTGGCGTCGAAGGACTGGATGATCATTTCGCACAGGCGCTTCGAGGCGCCCATGATGTTGGTGGGGTTGACCGCCTTATCCGTGCTGATCAGCACGAAGCGCTGGCAGCCGTGCACCATGGCGGCGTAGGCCGTTTTGTAAGTGCCGATGGCGTTGTTTTTGATGGATTCGCAGGGGCTGACCTCCATCATCGGCACGTGCTTGTGGGCGGCGGCGTGGTACACCACGTCGGGGCGGTAGGTATCGAACACGTCGAACACCCGCCGGCTGTCCCGCACGGAGCCGATCAGCACCACCAGGTCCAGATCGGGGTATTTATCCTTCAATTCCAGCTGAATATCGTAGGCGTTGTTTTCGTAAATATCCAGGATGATCAGCCGGCCCGGCTGGTGGGCGGCGATCTGCCGGCACAGTTCCGAGCCGATGGAGCCGCCGCCGCCGGTGACCAGCACCGTTTTCCCGTTCAGGAAGTCGAATACCTCCGCCAGGTCGGCCTGGATAGGCTCCCGCCCCAGCAGGTCCTCCACCGACACCTTGCGCATGGTGGTGGTCACCTGGCCGGACACCAGTTGGTACATGCCGGGCACCTGCATCAGCTCGCAGCCCGTTTCATTGCAGATATTCAGGATATCCCGCTTTTCCGTGGCCGGGGCGCTGGGGAGGGCCAGGCAGATCTTGGTCACGTGGTATTTTTCCACGCTGGACAGAATATCCTCCCGGGTGCCCACCACGGGGATGCCATCCACGTCCCGCCCCACCTTGTTGGGGTTATCGTCGATGATGCAAACCACCCGTTCGTTCAGTTCCTTGGATTTGTTGATGTCCCGGATCAGGGCCTGGCCCGTTTCGCCCATGCCGATCACCATGACCCGCTTGGAGGTTTCATCCCGCCGGCGCTTGCTTTCCAGCAGCAGCACCAGGCGGTAGGCGAACCGGGCGGCGATGATGAACACGCCCTGGAACAGCGCGCCCCACACATAATAGGAAATGGGCATGCGGCCGAAGAACAGCAGCGTCAGCACCACCTGCAGGCACGATGTGATCAGCGTGGCATAAATGCAGCGCAGCAATTCCACCAGGCTGGCAAAGCGCCAAATGCCCTTATACAGCTTCATCCGCCAGAATATCAGCAGGCAGATGGGAATATAATAAGGAAGGAAGCGCCTGTAGGGCATCAGGAAACGATCGGGAATGGCGCTGTATACGCAGTCGAACCGTAGCCACAGCGCCAGAAAATAAGACACGGTGACGGCGACGACATCATAAATCACCATGAAGGCAGCGATTTTCTGCCAATGCTCCACCCTTTTTTTCGTAGGATTCGACAAAGCCATTTCATCCTCTGCTTTGAATTCGTTCCGGCGTTGACCGGGCAGTTTCAGGCCGCGCACGAGAAAGAAAAGGAAGGTACAACAAACCTGCGCATTTCTTTGCATACGCGGTTTTATTGTAGCATACTCCCGGTCCCTTGTCAA
>JAFUXH010000091.1 GCA_017470945.1 Clostridia bacterium
GAAAGGCGAATTTCCCATACAGGAGGGAAAGCGCCTGAATGCCCACGGATATCAGCACCACGGCCAGCATGTCCCCGGTGCTGTCCAGGGCGTTTTCATTCAGGAACGAGATGAAGATACTGCACGGCAGGATCACCAGCAGCACCAGATCAGTGAGGTTCTTTTCCCCCGTTTTGCTGACGATGCCGATCTGCCGCGTCAGGAAACCCACCGCCATCATGACAAAAATGTTGAATTCCAGGGACCAAATCTGCGTCATACATTTTTCCTTCTTTTGTTCACCGCCCCCAGGCCATATCCTCCAGCGCCCGGGCCACCTGATCCGCCGTGGGTGGGCAGCCCCTCACGCAGTTTGCCGCCCCGCGGCAGCAGTTGCCGATGCCCAGACCGTCGATTGCTTTGCCCCGGAAGCCCTGCCCGATGCTGATGCGCACGCCCTTGCCGCAGCCGGTTGTGTGCAGGGCCCGCACCAGGCTGGCATAGCAGGCGGAGCAGGCCTGATCGGCCTGCACATGGCGCGTCAGGGCCGCCACCGTGCCGCTGGGCCGGGGATAGGCCGCCGCGTCGCTGGGCTTGTTGAGCGCAATGATATCGCGCTCGCTCCAGGCCGCGCTGCCGCCGCCATAGCTTTCCGCAAGCTCGATATAGGGCACCTCCTCGGGGTTCAGCCCCATCAAGGCGCGGCCATAGGCGTCCAATTGCACGGCGTCGGTACCCAGGTACATGCGGTTGGTCTGCACCGGCGTGCCGCCCTCCTCAAAATCCAGGTCGCCGCAGATGCTGTCCACCACGATCAAGCGGGGCTTCAGCGCCGCGCCCAAAGCGGCGATGGGCTTTTGCAGGCCCATCGCGTGAAAATGGCGCTTTTCTTTGTCCGGCAGGCAGCCCTTCAGGTTCTTCAGCGCGCAGGTCATCACCGTTTGGCAGTGGCCCTTGAGCACCGGCAGATCCACCAGCAGCCCGGCGTCCAGCGCCCGGCAGCACACGTCGATCGGACCAACGGCGGTTTTCACCGGCCTTGTACGATCCTTTTTCAAATCGTAAAACGGCACGCCGTAGGCATCGCACACCTTGTCGTAGCCGGCGGCGCGCATGGCCCGCATGGTTTCATCCCCCACCCAGCTGCCCTCGATGACGCTGATGTCCTTTACGCCGTGATCGCGAAAATACGCGATGCACCCACTCAGCACCCCAGGGTGGGTGGTTGCGCCGCTTTCCGGGGCGCCGGCGATGACCAGGTTGGGCTTCAGCGCCACAGAGCCGCCGGACGGCACCAGCGAAACAGCGTTCGCGGCGTTCAGCAGCTTCACCGTCATATCGTGAGCGTCCTGCCCATAGATCTGATAAATCTTTCCCATATCATTTCTCCACGTTCCGCGTCTGGCGGGGCCATATTGATCCAGGTTCTGAAAAAACAGGCAGCACAGCAGGTTTCTGCCATGCCGCCCGAAAGAAGCGCATGATCAGGTGATGGGGGCTGGGTTGAAGATGCACAGGTAATTGTGCATGCGGTATTTTTCCGCGAATGGCTGATCCATGCCGCTGGCGCAGGCGATGATCTTGTTGAAGATCTCGGTGCCCACCTCGGCGATGGTCTTTTCGCCGGTGGCCACGGCCCCGGCGCTGATATCGATGATATCGGGCCACTGCTCCTTGAGCTCGTTGCGGCTGCATACCTTGATCACCGGCACGGCGGCCAGGTTATAGGGCGTGCCGCGGCCGGTCATGAACACCTGCAATCCGATGCCGCTGGCCATTTGGCAGGGGCCGCACACGATATCGCTGGCCGGGGTGGCGGCGAAGATTTCGCCGTGCCGGGTGGGCCGCTCGGCGGGAGAAAGCACCTCCACGATGGGCGAGGTACCGGATTTGGCGATGGAGCCCATGGCCTTTTCCACGATGTTGGAAAGCCCACCCTTCTTGTTGCCCGGCGTGGGATTGGCGCTGCGATCCACATTGCCTTCCGACAGGTAGTGATCGTACCAGCGCATTTCAGCGGCCAGCTTGTCCCGCACTTCGGCGGATACGCAGCGCTCGGCGATGAAGTGCACGCCGTCGCGCACCTCGGTCACCTCGCTGAACAGCACGGTGCCGCCGCCCTGTACGATCATATCCGCCGCGTAACCCGCGCTGGGGTTGGCTGATACGCCGGAAAAGGCGTCGCTGCCGCCGCACTGCATGCCGATCAGCAGATCGGAGAGGGGCAGCTCCTCGCGCCTGCGTTCGTTGAGGATTTTCAGCTTCTTTTCCGCCATCCCTAGGATGGCCTGCATGCAGCCCTCAAAGCCATGGCACTCCTGCAGCACCACCACGTTTTCCGGGGTGTTGTTCTCCGGGCCCACCAGCATATCCGCCGTCAGCTTTTCACACCCCAGGGCGACCACCATCAATTGCCCGCCAAAGTTGGGATGATGGCAGATGTTGCGCAAAGCGCGGATGGGCACCTTCGCTTCCGGCGCGTTGATGGCCACGCCGCAGCCGTAGGCATGGTTGATGGCCACCACATCGTCCACGTGGGGATACTTGGGAAGCAATTCCCGGCGGATGCGCTCAATGGCCACGTTCAGCGTACCCTCCACGCACTGCACGGTGGTCTGGATGCCCAGGAAGTTGCGGGTGCCGCCGTAGCCCCCCTCGGGGTTTCGGTAGCCCATCCAGGTTTTTACCGGCGGCTCGGGCAGATCGGTGCGGATGTTGGTGCCAAAGGGCATATCATCCAGGCTGGGCGGCGTGGGCAGGCGCAGCATATGCTCGTTGATCCACTGGCCCTTGGCAATGGGGTCGATGGCGTAGCCCAGGGTGACGCCGTAGCGAATGACGGCCCCGCCCCTGGGAATATCCACCAGAGCGATCTTGTGGGCCTGGGGGATGTCGCTGAGCGTGACCACGCCGGGCATGATTTCCGTGCCCTTGGGCAATTCCTGCACCGCGATGGCCACGTTATCCTCGGGCTTCATCTGTACGTATGTGCGCATGCCTTTTCCCATCCTCCGGGCTTTCGCCAGGTTGTGCCGCCGCTTCCCCGCGCCAAGATGCCGTGCCGCCCCGCCTTTTGACCGGCATAAGGATCATCGGGGCTTACGGCTTTATCCATTTTCCTTGTTCAGGCGCATGCCGATTCTGACAGCTCGGAACAGGCGGTCCGCCGCCTGCTCATACAATTGCGGCGCGTCGGCCATGGCTTTTTCCAGGCTCATAGGGCCGGATACGGTGGTTTGGATGGTGCTTTCGCACAGGTCAAACAGCCCCTCCGCCCCCTCGCCGATGCCGCCTACGATGGCAACCGTGGGGATACCCTTGGCCGCGCAGCGCTTCGCTACGCCTACCGGCACCTTGCCGAAACGCACGCTTTGACCGTCAATACGGCCTTCACCGGTGACGGCGAGCGAAACGCCTTCCAATTTACTATCGAAATCCACGGCGTCCAGTACGGCGTCGATACCGCTTTTGAGCTGCGCGCCCAGCACGCCGCCCAGGGCAGCGCCTAAACCGCCCGCCGCGCCCGCGCCGGGGAAGGAAGAGATATCACGCCCGATTGCCTTCTCCACCACTGCCGCGAAATGCGCCATGCCGGCCTCCAGCTCATCCCGGATGGCAGGCGTCGCGCCCTTTTGCGGGCCATAGATGAACGTGGCCCCGTTCTCCCCCAGCAGGGGGTTGGTCACGTCGCAGATCACGGTGATTTTCGTTGCCTTAAGTTCGGGCAGCAGACCGGAAAAATCGGCGTCCTCCACACGGATCATTTCGCCGCCGATGGGCTCCACATCCTTGCCCTCCGCGTCGGTGAATCGCGCGCCCAGGGCTTTCAGCATGCCCATGCCGCCGTCGTTGGTGGCGCTGCCGCCGATGCCAATGAGGATCTTGCGCACGCCCTGCCGCAGTGCGGCGGCGATCATTTCGCCGGTACCCAGGCTGGTGGCCTTGCGGGGGTCCTTTTTGTCGGCGGGCACGTAGGGCAGCCCGCTGGCCTGGGCCATTTCCATAACGGCGGTACCGTCGCTGAGCAGCCCCCAGGCCGCCGTTTCGCATTCAAACAGCGGCCCGGTCACCCGGGTTTCTATCCGTTTGCCCCCCATGGCCCGCAGCAGGGCGTCCACCGTGCCTTCGCCGCCGTCGGCCACCGGCACGGCCACGGTATCGGTACCGGGGAAAATGCGGGCGGTCACCTTTTCCAGGATATCGCAGCATTCCAGGGCAGACAGCGAGCCCTTGAAGGAATCAGGCGCAAAGATGAATTTCATAGGCCATCTCCTGTCTTTAGGTGGGGCGAAGCCAAAAGGCTTCGCCCCAGGTGATGCATATCAATGGTGAAGGGTCTCGCCGGTGAGCTTCTGATAATACTTGAGCAGGGCGCTGTGGTCGCAGGTGCCGTCGCCATCGTGATGCAAAATCTTCATCATTTCCAGCACCTGCTGGGTCAGTGGGATGGGGGCGTCCACTGCCTTGGCGGCATCCACCACGTTGTTCAGGTCCTTGATGTGCAGGTCGATGCGGAAGCCGGGCTGGAAATTCTGATCCATCATCATGGGGGCCTTGGCGTTCATCACGTTGCTGCCGGCCAGGCCGCCGCGGATGGCCTCAAAGATCTTTTCGGGCTCCACGCCGCACATCTGGCCCATCTGCATGGCCTCGGCCAGGGCGGCGATGTTGACTGCCACGATGGTCTGGTTGCACAGCTTGGTCACATTGCCCGCGCCGATGTCGCCGCAGCGCACCACGCTCTTGCCCATGGCTTCCAGCACGGGCTTGAACTTATCGAATACTTCCTGCTTGCCGCCCACCATGAAGGAAAGGGTGCCGGCCACGGCCATGGGCTGGCCGCCGGAAACAGGAGCGTCCAGCATGTCGATGCCATACTTCGCCAATTCCGCGGCGATTTCCCGGGAAGCCACGGGGTTAATAGAAGAACAGTCGATGAAGGCGGCAGTTTTGGGCATCTTTTCAGCCAGCTTGTCATCCTCCAGCATGACGGACTTGACGTGGGGGCTGTTGGGCAGCATGGTGATCACCAGGTCGACGCCCTCGGCCGTTTCGGCGGAGCTGGCGCAGATGGTGGCCCCGGCGGCTTTCAGTTCCTCCAGGGTAGCGGCATTGCGGTCATACACCCGCAGCTGATGGCCGGCCTTCAGCAGGTTCAGCGCCATGGGCTTGCCCATGATTCCCAGACCGATAAATGCGATTTTCATTGTGTTTTCCTCCTTATTATGCTTTGTTTTCACGCCTTATTGAATCAGGCCCATGCCCACCAGCACGTCCCGCAGCTTTTCACGCTGCTCCTCGCTGAGCGGCTGAATGGGCTTGACGCAGTCGCCGCAATCGTGACCGATGAGCTTGAGGGCTTCCTTGAGCGTCACAGGGAAGGAGCCCATGTTGGTGGCGATGCGCAGGGCGCTGAGCTTGAACTGAGCGTCCAGCGCGCCTGCGTAATCCTTCGCCTGGAATTTTTCGTAGATATCCACGGCGATGCGCGGCGCCACGTTGGCACAGCTGGCAATAGCGCCCGTCGCGCCGTAATGCAAACCGGCCAGGATCAGGGTGTCCCGGCCCATCATCACGCTGAAATCCATGCCCCGGGTCAGGCGGATGTATTCCTCGGCGTTGGTCATATCGCCGGTGGAATCCTTAGCGGCCACGATGTTGTCGATTTCCGCCAGTTTGGCCACGGTGGCCGGCTCCACGGTCACGTTGGTCTTGGGCTTATTGTTGTAAATGATGATGGGCAGGCTGGTTTCAGCGGCGATTTCCCGATAATATTCATACACCTCGTGCTGGGTTTGACTGACAAACATGGGGGTCAGCACGCTCAGGGCGTCGATGCCGCCGATCTTTTCCACTTCCTTGGCGATGTGGGCCGCGCCCTTCGTGGTGATGTGATTGGCCCCAGCATAAATCTGCATGCGGCCCTTCACCTGATCCTTGGTCACCTCCAGCAAGTTATTGTAGAAGCCCTGATCAAAGGCGTAAAATTCGCCGGTGGTGCCAAAGGGGAACACGCCGTGAATGCCGTTGTCGGCCAGATAGTCGATCAGGCCGCGATAGGCCTTTTCATCAAATTTCCCATCCGGGGTCAGGGGGGTAACGATGGGGACCACGATTCCCTTGGGGGTGAAGCTCATCTCCAATTCTCCTTTCGTTGATTGGGCGCGGGGTGATCAAGGGGCGCCATACACATCCAAAATGCATAAGTCCTTCCTTAAGAATACCACTTTCAGCCGTCCATGTCCAGCCCCCGAACGTCCAGATAGAAACGCTTCTGTAAAAAAATGTTTGCTGTCGGGAATCCGGAAAATAATATCAGGCGCACCTTGAACGAAGGGCGTCCCATTCCTCCTGTTCAAGGGAAAGCGGCCTACTGCCTGGCAGGGCGTGCTTTTTGCCCGATCCGGCTTGCAAACGTATCCCGCATCCGCTATAATGAAAAGGAAAACCGGCGTTGATCCCATGCCGCGCATCGCCCGGAACGCCTGTTCAAGAGGATGAAGCGGCAGTTTCCTTCATCCTGCGCGATGGGCCGCGGATATGCCGGTCATCGGCAAAGCCAACGCGGGAACCAGCCCCGCGTGAGGAGGCGACTATCATGCCCAGAAAACTGATCGTTTCCCTGCCCCGGATCACCGCGCAGCAGCGCGGGGCCATCGCCTCCGCCGCTGCCCGGCAGAGCTTTGAGGCGCTGTTTTTTTCTTCAAACGCCGACGCCCTGCCCCATTTGAACGACGCGGAGATCATTTTCGGCGTGGGAACCGAATTGACCCGCAGCGCCCCGCGTCTGCGCTGGTTCTGCACGCCCTATGCCGGGGTGGAGCCCTACCTTGCCGACGACGTTTTCGCCTCTGAGCAAGTTATTCTTTCGAATTCCTCAGGCGCTTACGGCACCACCATCGCCGAGCACATCGTCATGGTCACCCTGGAATTGATGCGCCGCCGACAGGAATACGCCGCCATCGTGGCGCGGCGGGCATGGACCCGGGATCTGCGCATCCATGCCATCCGCAACAGCCGGATCACCCTGCTGGGCACCGGCGATATCGGCCGAGAGGCCGCCATCCGGCTGCGGGCCTTCTCCCCCGCCGCGCTGATCGGCGTGAACCGCAGCGGCAAAAATCCCGGCCAATTGTTCGATCGGGTGGTCACCCGGGATCAGATCGACGGTCTCCTGCCGGAAACCGACGTGCTGATCCTATCGCTGCCCAGCACCAGAGAAACCGACGGCCTGATAAGCGCGGCGCGCCTGGCCCTGCTGCCCCGGAACGCCTACGTGATCAACGTGGGCCGGGGGAACGCCATCGATCAAGCCGCCCTGGAAGCAATGCTGCGATCCGATCGTCTGGCCGGGGCGGCGCTGGATGTATTCGACCAGGAGCCTCTGCCCGCCGACAGCACCCTGTGGGATTGCCCCCGCCTGATCGTGACCCCTCACGTGGCGGGCAATATAACCCTGGATTACACGTTGGAAAAGATCGTGGCCCTTTTCCTGGAGGATTTTGAAAACTACTGCGCGGGCCGTCCCCTGCTGCGGCAGGTCGACCGAACGATCGGGTACTGACGCGCCCTGTTCCCAACGCCCTCCGCTTTTCCCACGGGGAATGCCGGCGCAGATGGGATCGCCGTTGACAATCAACCGACAGCATACAGGAGGAAACAGCATGGATTATCGGCATTTTGGCAATACCTATGTGATCCGCATGGATCGGGGCGAGGAGGTGCTGTCGACCCTGACCGCCCTGTGCGAAAAGGAGCATATCCTGCTGGCCTCCGTGCAGGCCCTGGGCGCGGCGGATCGGGCGGTGGTATGCGTGTACGACGTGAAAGAAAAGGTGTTTCACCGGCAAACCCTCACCGGGCCCATGGAAATCGCTTCCCTGATTGGCACCGTGACCCAGCAGGACGGCAAGCCTTACCTGCACCTGCACGTGACCCTGTGCGACGAACACCTGATCGCCCACGGCGGCCACGCCAACGAAATCACGCTCTCCGCCACCTGCGAAATGGTGCTGACGGTGATCGACGGCCAGGTGGGCCGGGTGCTGGATCCGGATATCGGCTTGAACGTATTCCAATTTTGATCGCATAACGCATGGCAAATACATAAAAACGACAGGCCGTACAGCCTGCCGTTTTTTGGTGCGAGTGGCGGGGCTCGAACCCGCACGCCCAGAGGGCACAAGATTTTAAGTCTCTCACGGTTTCAATACACTCTAAAAGCCTTATATTATAAGGTTTTTTTCATTTTATAAAATACAAAAAACGAAAAAGACACCAGAGACTTGACAAATTTAGACTTGTGTATTAGAATGGGTTTAAGACTTGGCAGGAGGTTGGTTTTATGCCTAGAAAAGTAGTTATCAAAAATCCTGAGAACGCTCCAGAAATACCTAAGACACAGAAATTGGAAGATGGTAAATTGACGATTGGCGTAAAGGTTGAACATGCTCCTACTGAGCCAACTGAGATGACGCAAGAAATCTTGGAGCGCAACAGACAACTTCGCAGGGGCTTAGAGGTTGGTTTATTTGGTAGAAACGATGAACCTAGGACTGTTAAAATTAAGAGTGCTATTATCAATCCTGAGATAGACAATATGACTAGGCTTGAACATGAATTTATCCTTAACCGCAAGGGCAAGGGTGACGCAGACAGCACGATTAGAACTTATCGACACCATTTTGATACCATATTTGACTTTTTAGGTTTCAGCTATGGGCGGCAGGGCGGCAAGGTTGTGATGGACGCAATCACAACTGAAAACTTCCCTAAACAGCGTGAGATTGGGGCAAGTATGCCTATCATAGTCCTAGAAACAGATAACATAGCTACTTATTATCAGGATTATTTAAAACGGTGGAGGGAACGCTCAGAACAATCAGTAATTTCAGCTATGCGGCATTTTAAGGCAATAGTTAGGTTCGCTCAAGAAAATGGTTGGATTAAAGAGTATAAGATACATATTAAGGATGTTCAACCGGATATAAAGAAAACTTTTACAACTTATGAGCTAGCTGAGCTAACGCGCAGACCTAAGACGGAGGATTTTGTAGCTTATAGATGTTGGGTGATGATAAAGTATCTTATGGCTACTGGTAACCGTATATCTTCACTCTTGGCTTTGAATGTTAGTGATATTGACTTTGAAGAAAACTCTATTACTGTAAATATCCAGAAAAATAAAAAGCCTAAACTAATGCCCTTACATCCGTCACTAAGAAAAATACTGAGAGATTATATCCATTATTATAGATGTGATGATGATGGGGAACCGCTTATAGATGAACCTTTATTCTGCAATGCTTACGGCGGGCGGCTGGCCTATGAGAGTGCTAAGGACGCAATGAAAGATTACTTTGAGACTAGAAATGTTCAATGGGAGGGCTTTCATAAATTTAGGCATAGCTATGCGGCTAACTGGATTAGGGACGGCGGCAATCCGTTAATGCTAAAAGAGCAATTAGGCCATTCTTCCCTTGCTATGACTAACCGCTATGCTAATATCTATGGGATGGCTACTAAGGATGAAGCGGAACAGCACAGCCTTATAAGCAAGGTTAGCGATAAATCAGGCCGCAAAGCAATCAAAAAGAGAGAGGACTAAGCCTCTCTCTTGTGCTTGGTGGGGCTGGCGGGACTCGAACCCGCACGCTCGAAAGAGCAAGGGATTTTCCTGCTACTCTATGTTACCATAGCCGCCTTGGTAAGCGTTGTAGTCTGGACTATGTCTTTACCATATCTAAGGACTTAGGTAGTGGGTGTATAGTCTCTACACATTTCCAACTCTTGACAGTTGGTTTAGCACGGCGTTGCCCCTGAGGGGTTTTCACCGATTTAGCCCACATTCACACAAGAAGTTTCCTATCTTGGTGCTCTATGCCAGACTTGCCGATAGGAAAGGCTGGCTCTAAAGTCCCTGGTGTCTGCCATTCCACCACAGCCCCAAACAAGCTAATAAGCATTATAATACCAAAAGCAGTAAAAAGCAAGTAAAAGTTTAGCCTCTCCACACTTTTTGAGCGTTGGAGAGGCTTATTTTTATTATAGAGCTTGGGTTGGGAACTTCTGGAGTTATAGCAATCCCTTTAAGAAGTCAGACATACTTTCCTTCTTAACCTTTTGAGACTTGCGTTTTTCTAAGTCAGGGAAAAACTTTTGCACGAACTGAGCACGGAACTCTTGAAAGTAAGCACGCTCCCCTTTCTCAGCAATGAGCTTTTCCGCTAAGTCTGTCCATTCTCCAATTTCTTTGCGGGTGATATTACCAGCCTTAAACTCACCAGCAAAATAATCCTTGATATACTGGCCGTCAATGGCAATAATGCGGGTTGGAACTTCGGGATAGACCGCAATAGGCGTAGTCTTACGTGTTCTCTTGGGCTGGACTTCTTCGGCGGCAACTTCGGGCTTAACTTCGGACATGGTTCTAACCCCTTTCTTGTGCTAAATTAGTATATTCATCATAGCACTTGCGGCGGGACTTGTCAACGGATTTACTTTGCTATTGCTATTGATAGATATTCTTAGCTGCTGGAGGATACAATACAATGCTAAGAACTGATGCTCATAGTGTTCTTTTTTCCTTGGATTTACGAACAACAGAAAAAGAGCCTAAAACGATGTTCGTTTATCTGCAAAAATAATTTGCGAACATTCGTAAATAGATGTTGACATTTACGAATACTTATGTTATACTCTTAGCGTAATCAAAAGGAGGTTCTAAGCAATGGCAAAGATAGCTTATCTCAGAGTTAGCACGACACACCAGAACACTAGCAGGCAAGAGTATGCTATGCC
>JAFUXH010000092.1 GCA_017470945.1 Clostridia bacterium
GAACGCACCAAGGAAACCTCTATTTCCCAGATATTCAAAAACATCGGCCGCACCGCCCGGGTTATTATCAAGCGCCGGGGGCTTTTCCTGTTCGTTCTGGCCTACTTCTTCTACATCGACGGCGTGGGCACCATCATTTCCATCTCCACGGCTTACGGCACGGTGCTGGGCCTGGGCACGGTGGGCATGATATTGGCCCTGCTGGTCACCCAGATCGTGGCCATGCCCTGCTCCATCTGGTTTGCCAATATCGCCGCGAAGATCACCGCCCGCAAGGCACTGATCGGGGCCATCATCATGTATACTTTCATCTGCTGCGTGGGCTTCTACATGGGCTTCTCCCTGGAGCCCCATCAGGAGGCCTACGAAACCGCCCTGAAAGCGGAATACACCGATTCCCTGGCTGACCTGACCGATGAAACCGCCATCGCCCTGCGGGACGCCGCCGGCAAGTATTTCACCGACAAGGACGCCCAGGGCAAGCTGAATGCCTATTTGGCCGACCTGACGGAGGAGCAGCAATCGAATCAGGAAGTGGATCGGGTGATGGAGACCTTCGCCCTGTTCCTGGGCAATAACGCGGAAACCATCGAAAACTTCCAGCAGGCCATATCCTTCTCCACCATCCTGTTCTGGGCCATGGCCACCCTGGTGGGCACGGTGCAGGGCGGCATCCAGGCGGTCAGCCGCAGCTATTTCGGCAAGCTGATCCCCAAGGAACGCAGCAACGAATTCTTCGGCTTCTTTGATATCTTCGGCAAGTTCGCCTCCGTCTTAGGCCCCTTCCTGTACGCCACCATCGGTGGCTGGACAGGCCGCAGCAGCTTCGGCGTGCTGGCGCTGATCTGCCTGTTCCTGGTGGGCCTGATCATCATGATCAAGGGCAAAAAGGACTTTGAAGCGCTGGACGCGTGATGGGGCGTGCTTCGCGCCTCTGCGTCAAAATGACGCTTCATGCCACTTAAAAAATCCCAGCCGCCCCTTTCTCGGCCTCTCAGGCTGAATGGGAAGGACAGGGAAGCACCGTTATCAGCCACCGTTTCCGTCGGGGCGGGTATCATCCGCCCGAAAAAGCAACGCACGGGCACAACGGAATAACAACGGCATATCAACAAACAATATTCAGCGGGCGGATCAAATCCGCCCCTGTTTTTTTCATAATTTCCCCTCTCACAATCCTGCGTAGCACTGCTGATACGAAGAATTCCTGGAAGAATCGCAGAAGATTACCCGGCAACAAACGCTGTCATCCCGACCGAAAGGAAGCAGGAGGCGGAAGGAAGCGGAGGGATCTGGCGCGGCTTACTCAGTCAACGTTCAGATCCCTCGATTCCGTTTCGCTCGCCCTCCGCTCCACTCGGGATGACGCTTCTCCCGCATGCCGGATCAGCCAGGCAAAGCCCTTTGCCGTGCGCAGATCGGGATCTTTGAAATGATTGCCCGGGTTCCATTCCAAGGCGCAGGGCACCCTCTGCTCCGTCAGCAGGGCGTGCTGGGCACGAATGCGATCCCCCACCCGGGCCATCACCGGGTTCCTTGTCCGCTCCTCCCGGTCGCCCAGGCTCAGGTATACGGCGCCCGCGTGGGGCATCCGCCGGGCGGCAAAATCCTCCCACCCCGGGAACCACACCGAGGGCGACACGGCGGCAACGCCGGAAAACGCGCCGCTCACATACCCCGCCCACAGGGCAAACAGCCCCGCCAGGGAATAACCGCCCAGGTAAATCCGGCGGCCCGCGCTGCCGCCCGTCTCCCGCCGCAGCGCCGGGATCAACCGATCCGTGATCAACCGCAGGGTTTCGACGGCCCCATCGCCAAAGGACTCCGCGCCAAATACCGGCGGCGCTTCCCAGGGTGACAGATCCCGATTCCATTGCGAAACCGGCAGGGCGATCAGCAAAAAGCTTTCCTCCCCCGCCTGCTGCCGGATGGCGTCGTACTCCCGCTGGATCCCCGCTAAATCGTGATCATCCACCGGCTGAATCAGCCACACAGGCGCGCGGTCCTCCCCCAGCAAAACGCACGCGCTCTCCGCGATGCTTTCTTTCCGCATCCGTACGCCCCCATTTCAAAAATCGCCAAAAACCGCGCGGGTTTTTGGCCAATACGGTTTGCTTTCGCCGCGGCGATCAGACCACGATCCGGGCGAAAAGCAAAGCGTTCGATCTTCTTCTCCGGGGCGGCGGGATCGGCGCGGCCATACGCGCTCCTCCCGTGCCCTTCATCATCCACAGAAGCGGCTCCTTCTTCCGCCGCCCTTGCCCCTGTTCGTTCCCCGCAAAGCGCATGAAAGCGCCCGTCTTGCGGGGTCTTTTGCTGTTCACGGCCCAGCGGTTTTGCCGGGCGCATATATCGTTCATTTACCCACCGAGCGGCAGCTGACGGGGAAGGTGAAATAGGTATCGGGATAGGGCTCCGGGCGGAGGGTGAAATGCCACCACTCCTCCGCGAGCGGGCAAAAGCCCCGCCGCGCCATGGCCTCCCGAAGCAATGCGCGGTGCTGCCGCTGGGCCGGCGTCGCCTGCGGGGAATCAAAATGGCTGCGCTCCCCGAAATAATCAAAGGGGCCGCCCATATCCAAATCCTTCTGATCTCGCATGTCAAACAGCGTCAGATCCACCGTGCTGCCCCGGCTGTGCCCGGAATGTCGGGCCACGAAGCCCCCGGGAATGATATCGGCCTTATCGATCTGGGGATAAAAAAACGCCTTCATCCGGGTATCGGCCCCATCCTCCGCCCAGCGCATGAAATGATCCACCGCCCGCTGGGGGCGATAGGCGTCAAAGATCCGCAGCCGATAGCCCATCGGGGCCACATCGTCGCTGACCGCCCGCAGGGCGTCGGCCGCTTCCCGCGTCAGCAGGGCCACCGGCTGGTCGTAGCCATCGATGGGGTCGCCAATGAAATTGAAGGTGCTGAAATACCGGATCTCCAGGATCGCGTCCGGCACCGCGTCGCTGAGCAGCACGAACCCCGACGCGTCGTCGGAAAACCGCACAGGCTCATCCCCCTTCCCCGCATGCATGTTCCTTCCATACCTCCGCCAAGAAATCGATCAGCAGGCGGCCCATCACGTCGCTGTCCTTGATATAGCTGCCATGATCGGCCCCCGCCACGATTTTCACATCCGCCCGGGGCAGGGCATCGGCGATGCGCCGCGTTTCCGACGGCAGGATCAGATCCCGCTCCCCCGCCGTGACCAGCACGGGAATCGATACATCCCGCAAAAGCCGCGGATCGATGTGGGGCTCGGTCAGCATCAGCGTCACCAGGGGATCGTCAAACTGCTGGTTCCTTTCCTCGCACTCCGCCAGAAACGCCGGGTCCAGCCCCGCGGGCGACAGGTTGGTCCCGCTGATGATCAGGGCGCCCAAAGCCTCCGGGTGCCGGATCGCCAGCAGCAGACCCACGATCCCGCCGTCGCTGTGGCCGTAAAAGGCGGGCTTTTCCAACCGCAGCGCTTCGATGAATTGGGCCATATCCTCCGCCATATCGGCGTAATGGTATTCCGCCACGGGCGCGTTGGCCCCGTGGCCCCTGGAATCCGGGGCGTACACGCGGTAGCCCGCCGCCGTCAGTTGACGGATCTCCGTGTCAAACAAATGGTGATCCTCGCCGTTGCCGTGGGCCAGCACGATGGGGCGGCCGGCCCCCGCCACCGCGTAATGCAGGCGCACGCCGTTGACCGTCACCTGCCGCAATTCTTCCCCGCCGTTCATGACCGCGCCTCCATTCATTCTTTTTTAACGCATCCTGCCCGTCACAGCCTCATCGCATCCATCATACCATGAAAGCAGCACCATGGAAAGGAGGTCATCGCAATGGATACTGACAAAACTTCTCCCTTTTCCGCCCTGAGCTTCCAGGAGCAGCAGGACCGGTGGCTGGAATGGCGGTCCCGGCAGTTGGCGTTTCAGGAGGGGCCGGTGATCGATTCAGAGGCGGCGGCGCCGTCGCCAAGCGCCCTGCCGCCGGTGGATCTGCCCCATTGGAACGCCGCCCCCACCCGGCATCAAAACCTGGATCACGTGCTGTCCCGCCACGATCAGGCCAGGAAGCAGCACGGCGCGTTCCAGGGGGTTACTTCGCCAAGCGGATCAGCCCAATGATCAGCAGATGAACGGGGTACGCCGCGTAGCCCGCCCACTTAGGCAGGCTGATCCTGCCCCGCATAGGAATCAGGATTAGCGGCAGGGCCAAAATGGCCCAAAACTGGATCTGCGCCAAGGTCATCAGCAAGGTGCCAGCCTGGGGCAAAAAGGAAATCGACCTGACCGCCGGAATGCCCAGAAAGGAAGTCAGGGAGGAGGAGCCGTAGCCCCAATAGAGGCAGAAGGCCGTCATGCCCGCGGCAATGGTCGCCTTCCTTTCCCGGCAGGCGTACAGGATCAATATGAACGCGACGCCCTTCCATCCGTAATCCATCTGCACGGCGCAGGCGGCCAGGATGGCCAGGATGGGGGCCCACACGTGGCTGCCGTACCATTTTTTCCGGATGCCCGCGATGGCCAGCACCCCCAGCAGGAGGGTGGCGAACACGTTCCATTGATACCATTTGTGGTTCAGCCCCAGCATATAGCAGGGCTGGGCGATCAGCCCCACCAGGAAAATGCGCAGGGCGTATTTCCAGATGTTCCTGGTGTAGCAGCAGCCCACCACCAGCCCCCAGGCAAACAAGGGCAGGGCGATGCGACCGATCACCCGCATTTCCCTGTATTGCGGAAAAAACGCGGCCCCCGCGTGATCCACGATCATGCACAGAATGGCGATCAGCTTCAAGAGGCCGGTATTCTCATTTCCCGCCGTGCGGCTTTCGCGCAGCGGGTTTTTTTCGATGATTTCAATCGACAAAGCTGATTTTTCCTTCCCCCACCGGGTGGGCGTCCTTGGTATCCGCGGGCACGCCGACAGCGATGGCGATCACGAAGTCGTAGCCCTCCGGGAATTGCAGGGCGCGGCGCAGGGCGTCGGCCCGCTCGGTCTGGAACGCTTCCCGGGGCATGCCCAGGATCACGCTGCCCAGGCCCAGGCTTTCGGCGGCCAGGGCGATGTTTTCCACCGCGATGCCGCAGTCGATGGGCGCGTACACGCTGCCGGGCTGGGCGGAGAGGAAAATCACCGTGGGGGCGTGGTAGAACACGTGGAATTGGCTGTCGGCAAAGCGAGGGCTGCGCTGCTCCGGCGCGCGCTTCATCACGTTTTCCCGGGTGGCGGCGTTGATTTCATCCAGCAGGGCCTGGTTGGTCACCACGGAAAAATGCCAGAGCTGGCGATTCACAGCCGAGGGGGCTTCCACCGCCGCCCGCAGGATAGCGTCCTGCTGTTCCTGCGTCAAAGGGGCCGCTGTATAAGCGCGGTGGCTGCGGCGGGAGGAAATGAGGGCCAGGGTTTCATTGGTCATTGGAATGCTCCCTTCTTGATTCGAAGATATGAATTGTGCTATCATAGATCGTGCGGAGGTGATGCCCATGCTGCAGGCGGAAAGCTACATGCGGGCGGCTTTAAATGAAGCGACGCGGGATGAAAACGAGGTGCCCGTTGGCGCGGTGGTGGTGCACGAGGGAAAAATCATCGCCCGGGCCCACAACGAGCGGCGGGAGGACGCCCCCTTCGCCCACGCGGAAATGCTGGCCATGGAGCGGGCCGCCAAAGCGCTGGGAAGGCGGCGGCTGCGCGGCTGCACCCTGTATGTGACCCTGGAGCCCTGCCCCATGTGCGCCGGCGGGCTGATCATGGCGGAGATGGATGGCTGCGTGTTCGGCGCGGCGGATGAAAAGCAGGGCTGCTGCGGCAGCGTGTACGCCCTGCCGGAGGACCCCGCCTTTTTCCATCGGGTGCCCTGCGCCGGCGGCGTGCTGGAGGAGGAATGCGCGGCGCTTTTGCGCTCCTTCTTCCAAAATAAACGGGCGCGTTGATAGTATAGCACGGAAAAGCACCGGGTTTCAAGCCAAACTCCTCCCGGATCCGCACAAAAAACGGACAAATCGTGAACAAGGTGTAACTTTCTTGAAATTCTTCCCGAAACGCTTGCGAAGGACGGAAAGCTGTGCCATAATAAGAGGGAATGACCCGCCCCTTGGCGGGAGAAAAGCGAGGATACCAAATTGAAAAAACACGCAATCCGGGTGATCTCCCTGGCGCTGGCCCTGTTGCTGGCCCTGCCCGCCCTATCCCTGGCCCAGGAAGCGGATGACCCCATCCTGTTCACCATCGATGGAACGGCCTATACCAAATCCCAGGTGGACGCCTCTATGGACAGCCTGCTGTCCAACGGTTATCTGGACAGCGAATACGATTATGAAACCGCCATTGAATACATCATCAACGACCGGGTGATCGAGGCGAAGATCGCCGAATTGGGCCTGGACCAGTATACCGACGAGGAAAAGGCCGCCTTCACCGCCGACGCCCAGGAAGAGTGGGACGAGCTGATCGACGATTACGTGAACTATTACCTGACCGAGGACAGCGAGGAAGCCCGGGCGGAATTGAAACAGAACGGCGAAGCGCTGTACGCCTCCTACGGCTACAGCGTGGGCGCCATCCTGGATAACCTGATGATGCAGGATAGCTACGAGCGCCTGCAGGAATACATCCTGGGCCAGCAGAACGTCACCGTCGGCGAGGATGAGATCCGCGCCATTTTCGACGAATACGCCCAGCAGGATAAGGAGCTCTACGAGGGCAACGTATATATGTACGAGCTCTACAAGAATTACGGCCAGGAATCCTGGTACATCCCCGATGGGTACCGGGGCATCCTGCACATTCTGATCAGCGTGGATGAAGAACTGCTGGCCGCCTATCAGGACGCCCAGAACGCCTATGAGGAAAGCCTGAGCTCCGAGGAGGGGGGCGACAGCGCCGCCCTGCTGGCCGCCGCCGACGCCGCCCGCCAGGCCGTGCTGGACAGCGAAAAGGCCGCCATCGACGATATCTACGCCCGGCTGGAAAAGGGCGAATCCTTTGAAAGCCTGATCGCCCTCTACGGCGAGGACGACGGCATGAAGGACGAAGTGTACCTGAAAAACGGCTACGAAGTGCACCGCGACAGCATCATGTGGGACGCCGCCTTCACCGCCGGCGCGTTCCAGGAGAAAATGCAAAAGCCCGGCGACGTCAGCGACCCCGTGGTGGGCAGCTTCGGCATCCACATCCTGTACTACCTGCGGGATATCCCCGGCGGCGTGGTGGAATTGGACGACGAGATCCACGGCGAAATCCAGGAATATCTGGAAAGTGTGAAGCAGAACGAGATCTTCTCCAACGCCGTGGAGAGCTGGGAAGCGGAGCACAGCATCCAGCTGAACACCGAAGCCATCGAAGCGCTGCAGGCCCTGGCCGAAGCAGCTGAACCCGCCGCCGATGACGCGGAGGATGTGGACCAGGACGAAGACTTCGACGAAGAAGACGCCGCCGATGACGCGGAGGATGATGACGAGGACGTGGAGGACCTGGGTGAAATCAGCTGGGAAGAACTGATGAGCCTGCTGAGCGAAGATGCCCTGTTTGAGGTGGAAGAGGACGCCGTCCCCGAGGAATGATCCTGTTTTCAAGAAAAGCTAAACACTAAAATAAACGCTGCCGTCATCCCGAGTGAAGCGGAGCCAGAAAATAAGCGGAATCGAGGGATCTGATAATTGGCTTGATCAGCTGCGCCAGATCCCTCCGCTGCATTCCGCCTCTGGCTCCATTTCGGTCGGGATGACAGCGTTTTGGGCTTTTCATTTGTTGCGTTTTTTATTGAGTTCTGTATAAGCCCTGCCAGATCCCTCCGATTCCTTCCATCATCGGCTTCCTTTCGGTAGGACGGCAGCATATATTGTCTGATCAAAAAGGAACCTGCTCCATGAATTCGGAGCAGGTTCCTTTGTTATGGAGAAATGGTGGTACGTTGCGGAAATGGTGGTACGTTGCGGCAGGGATTCCCGCCGCCGCGTTCACGTCTTGAATACCACCCGATACGCCGCGGTGCCCATGCCCGCGCAGCTGCACGCCATGATCAGGTAGCAGGCCCACACCGGCAGCTCGGCGGATTTATCGGCGGCGAATTCCATACCCACGCAGATGCCGACACACACCAGGAAGCCGCAGCACAGCAGCGCGATTTGCTTCCCCTTTATGCGCCGCTGATCCGTCGGCTTTTTGTACCAGCGGATCACCGCCGCGATCATCATGAGGCCCAGCACGATGGCCGCCGTCAATTGGGATACCCGCACGAACAGCCACCGCAGAAATTCATCCCGCCGCAGGCTTTCGCACAGCACCTGGCAGGCGCTGTACAATATCAGGAACAGCCTTGCCTTATCCCCCCGCCGGGGGCAGGCGGCGCGAAGCAGCACCACAAAGATGATCAGGGCAGCCAGGGCTTCCAGCATGAAAACGGCCAGGTTCCATTCGTCGTAATCAGCGTTGTACACCGACAGCGGGAAAAAGAAAAACGCTTCGTTTTCCACCAGCATGCCCACGCCCTGGCCGCTGAAATACTCCGCCAGGCGGCTCAGGCACACCGTCAGCGCGGCGGGGGCCGCCAGATCGTCCAGCACCTGGCCCGCCGGCCTGCCCGTGATCCGGGCGGCGATCACCCCGGCCAGCGCCGCCCCGCCGATGGCGCCCCAGATGGCGTAGCCGCCGTTCCACAGCCGCAGCATCTGGTCAAAGCCGATTTCCTCATACAGGCTCCACCGGGCCACGCAGTAAAACAGCCGGGCCCCGATCAGCCCCAGCGGCAGCGCCAGCACGGCGACGATGCCGGCCAGATCGTCCGCATACTTCCTTTTCCGGCAGGTTATTACCAGGGCCCCGATGCCCGCGCCCAGCGCCGCGACGAGGCACAGGGCGTAGGCCGTCACCGGCAGCCCGGCCACCGAAAATAAACTCGTTTCTTCCATCATTGGCTCCTCGCCGCTCAGGGCTCGTAGGCGCTGGCGAAATACAGGATATCCCGCACCGACCGGGTTTTGGGGTTGCTGGGGGCGTTGAGCTTTTTATATTCCAGCTTGCCGCTTTTCTTGTTCATGATCTGGAACACCAGCGTGGCGGAGGTGCCGCCATCCAGGTTATAGGCGTTTTTTACATCCCCGAAGGAGCCCACCAGCTCGGCGAACTGGGGCACCGTCAGGCCCTTTTTGTCGGCGTCGTTGGGCCCTTCGGATACGACGCACAGATACTCCAGCGGCCCGGTTTGGGCGATGCACATGCGCCGGGCGGCCACGTTGACGCCGTTGTTCATATCCACAAATTCGGTCTGCACTTCGCCATCCACCACCAGGGCGGGGCCGAAGGTGAAGGAATTGACCACCGTGCCCTGGAAAGCGCTCAGCTTCTTTTCGTCGCAATCCCGCAGGATGGTGAAATCCCCCTGGTCGTCGATCAGAAGCACGTCGAAATAATGGCCGGTGTTCTTATAGGGCTTCAAATTCTTCCGGTATTCCGTGCCCTGGCGCACCACATAGCCCAGGCGCTCGCCGCCTTCGTTGAAAAAATCGCCGTTGATGGCCAGCACGGCCTTCGCCCGCTTGGCCAGGCTGGCCACGCTGGCCTCGCCGGAGCTGCGGAAATTGCCCTCCATGGCGGTGCGCAATTGGGAGGCGTCGGCCAGCTTGACGCGGGCGAACATATAATTGGTGTTGAACATCCTGCCTGAGCCGATGGTGACGTGGATGGAGGGATCCTCATATTCCGTGTCGGACACATAGCCCGCCGCCAGGGGGGCGGCGCCCGTTTTGGCGTTCAGCGGGATCTTCACGATCTCCGCCTCCCCCACCAGCGCTCCGGAGGGGGCCAGCACCGCGATCAGCGCCAGCATCAGCGCGACGGCAATCCAGCGAACCGTTTTCATAACGCGTTATCCTCAGTTTTCACCGGCGGTGCCGGTATATTTCAGCTTGTAGGGCTTTTCCTTGGTGCCGCTGCCGGCGGAGATCGTGCACTGGGTCAGGTCCACCAGCACGGCGGGGCGGATGCCCACGTCCACCCGGGCATAAGCCCCGTAGCTCAGATGCCCGTTGCCTCCGCACACCTGCATGTAATAATTGTTCTTCATATCATCGGGGTATTTGAACGCCGCCACCCAGTAGGGCGAGGTGCCGTACTTGGGATCGACGGTGAGCTTGCGGCTCCAGGAATACAAGGGGCCCGTTTTGGCGTAGGGGGTGGCGTAGGCCATCCGTTCCGGATGGTCGAAATACCGGTCAGCCTTAAAGCCGTAAGCGGTGGTGAGCATCTGCTCGTCAGTCAGCAGGAACAATTTGCCGAAATCCGTTTCCACCAGCGCGTTGCGGATCTTCTTCGTGCCCATCAGCTTGTCCAGCATGGTGGTGTTCAGCCAGGCGCACAGGTCGGTTTCCTGAAAGCTGCCGATGCGCTCGTACTTCCGTTTGACAAAAGCGTCGTTATAGGAGGTCGACACCGTCATCACCTGCTGCTTATCGATGATCCATTCGGTCATCAGCAGGGCTTGATTGTCCTCCACGCTCAGCACCCGCCACAGCACGGCCTGGGTGGCGCCATCCTTTTCATAGGGATAAGTGCCCATCGACACATACTGATAGCGATTGTCCTTCTTTTCTTTTTCGTCATAACCCCGCAGTTGCTTTTCCGCCGCCAGGCCCCCTGCGGGCAGCAGCGCCAGCAGCAAAAGCAGGCTGATCAGGCGCAGCGCCGTTTTTCGCACAGGAAATCATCCCTTTCCGCCCGCCGGTCTGCCGAAAAGCGGGCATAAAAATACAAAATAGTATATCATACAGGATTTCCCTTTGTCAACGCGGGGAAACGGCGCAAACCATGGCGCAAAAGCGAAGAAAGCTTTATCCTTCTTCTTCCGGCAGCAGCGCGGCGATTTCCGGGGGCAGGGGCGCTTCCGCCCGGATCACCCGGCCCGTCAAGGGGTGGGTGAACTGCATATACGCCGCGTGCAGGGCAAACCGCCCGGGCAGCCGCGGGTCGCTTTCACCGTACAGGTAATCCCCCACGATAGGGCAGCCCACCGCGGCCAGGTGCACCCGGATTTGGTGGGTGCGGCCCGTCGTCAGGCACAGCCGCACCAGGCTCAGCCCCGCCGCTTCCTTTTCCACCCGGTATTGGGTCGTCGCCGGCTTGCCGTCGGGCAGCACCGCCCGCTTGACGCCCGTTCCCGCTTTGCCGATGGGCAGGTCGATCACGCCTTCCCCCGCCGGCAGGCGGCCCCGGCACACCGCCCGGTATTCCCGCACGAAGGCGGGGGTGTGCAATTGCTTTTGCAGCAATTGCTGGGCGTGGGCGTTTTTCGCCGCCGCCATAAGGCCGCTGGTGCCCTTATCCAGCCGATTCACCGGGCGGAACACGAAGTCCTTTGGGGCGTGCAAATGGGCGTACAAGGCGCCCTCCAGCGTGGGCCCCGTTTGATGGGCGGAGCGCAGGGTGGGCAGCGGGGCGGGCTTGTGGATGATCCAGTAATCCTCATCCTCATACACGATCCGGATCGGTAGATCGCAGGCGGGAAGCCGCCTGTCCGCCCGATCTTCGTCGCGCAGGGTCAGCGTCAGGGTCTGCCCCGGACGCAGCCGCTGATCCGCCCGGGCGGGCAGGCCATCCACCAGAACGCCGCCTGAAAATTTCAAATGGCTGAATTGCCCCCGGCTGACGCGCAGCACCTTGAGGGCGATGGATTTCACCGTGCGCTGATCCTGCTCCGGGGTGACCGTATGGCTGAGCGACCGCACAGTTTTCCCTCCGTCAGTCCATCAGCGCCAGCATGCTTTCCCGCAGGGCCTTGCGCTCATCCAGGTTGGGCCAGAAGCGGGTCAGCTTATGGGTGGCGTTGGCATAGGTGCTGTAGGTGACCTCGTTGCGGATGAACATCAACACGTTGGTGTCCCCCTCCAGGTCCTCGGAAATGCGGATGGGCCGATCAAAGGCGAAATCCGACGGGCCCCGCTTCTCCGGCTCCACCTGATCCACCGAGGCAAAATCGTGGAAGAAGTACAGGTATTCGGTCAATGTCTTGGTTTGCCCCGCTTCCTTTTCATAGAAGTTTTCGTAGCTCACCGTCACTACGTCGCCGTACACGGTCACATACACCTTGCCGATCACGTACATGTTGCTGGCCACGTATTCGAATTCCTGCACCCCCTGCTGCGTCAGGTCGATGGGGGTGAACATGTACCATTTGTCGGTCAGTTTGGGCTGCACCACCCGGAACTGGGGCCCGAAGGAGCAGGCGGTGTTGTTGCTGTACCAGGTGTCCTTTTCCACGGTGATCTGGGCGGCCTGGCCGTTCTTCCTGCTGTAATTGTAATACAGGTTCAGGGTGTAGGTTTTGCCGTCCATTTTAAAGGCGGCCTGCAGGCGCTTGACAGATTTTTGGTTGCTCATGCCCTTGTCGTAGTACGGCAGGGGCCAGGCAACGTCCTTCCCCGCTTTCAGGTTCTTCCGCGTTTCCTTGTACACCACCTTGCCAGTCACCATATCGGTCAGGGTATAGCGCACCTTGCCGGATTCGGTGCTGTTGATGGTGGTGGTCAGCAGATCCTTGCTTTCTCCCTCGGTCAGGGTGATTTCCTTTTCCACGGCGATGGTCAGCGGTTTCGTCGCCGCCAGGGCGGGCACGCAGGCGCACAGCGCCAATCCCAGGATCAGGGCCAACAGGGCGATCTTCTTCATTTCCTTCATTCCTCCATAAGCTTTCGTACCGAAGCGTATTTCATTATACATCATATTAGACGATCCATCCACCCATTTTGTTCCCACAGGCGCAAATTTTTCTTTTCTTTCCTGCATTTGCCGCCACAAGATGTAGCGATATGCCTATTTTTTCTCCACAATCTTGTGAATTATTTGTAAATTTCGGTCACCTCCATTGACAATGTACGATTTGGGAGATAAAATAGGAGCGCAAACTGGAAACGGAGGAAAAAACCATGGCAGAATCCATTTTGTTTCAATCCAAACCCGATCAGATCGATATGCCCGCCGTGCTGGTGGAAGGCGCCCATACCCCGGACGCCCTGGCCGGCGCCAGCGGCGTTTACATTGCGGCGGCAGGCTCCGCCATGCTGCAAAGCGGCACCCACGCCCTGAACCCCATGGAGCATTGGCTGTGGCTGGCCGTGGAGGGCGGCGGCATGGAGCTGGAAAACGAGGATGTGAGCCTGTCCCTGCGGGCGGGCGAATGCTGCATGCTGCCCCCCGGCTCCCGGGGCGTGGTGCTGGACGTGCACCAGGAGGCCCGCGTGCTCTGGATGCAGGTGGGCGGCACCCTGGCCGGCGCGTTCCTGCAGCGGATGGGCGCGCTGCCCCACCGCATCATGAAGCAGGGCGCCCTGCCCAGCCAATTGAACCTGGCCAAGCACATCGTGCAGGCTACGGTGCGCATCGCCGCGTCGGAGGACGCGTCCAGCGCCCAACTGCAGCAGCTTTTGTGGGCCATGCTGGCCTCCCATTCCGGCCAGCCGGTGGCCATGGACGCGGTGCTCAGCCATGAGATCGCCAAGGTGGTGGACGCGATGCGCAAGAACCAGTACCGCGACAGCTTCTCCCTGAGCGATATGGCCGCCCTGTCCCGCATGCCGGTGGAAACCTTCCGCAAGCGGTTCGTCAGCGAGGTGGGCATGCCGCCCCAAAGCTATCAGCTCTTCTGCAAGATGGAACGGGCGAAGGTGCTGCTCAAGGAAGGGTGCACCGTGCGCCAGGCCGGCATCGAGGTGGGCATGACCGATCCCTACCACTTCTCCAAAACCTTTAAAAACATCGTGGGCATGAGCCCCTCCGCCTACAGCAAGACGGCGCTGAAATGAGCATCGACGCGCTGACCCTTTCCCCCCTGCTGTCGCCGGATCAGGCCCGGATGCTCTCCCCCCTGCAATTGGCCTTCGTGGGCGACGCGGTGCACGCCATGCTGGTGCGCACCCAGGTGCTGAGCCGGAATTTGAAGGTGCACGATATGCACCTGCTGGCCACCCGGGCGGTGAACGCCGTATCCCAGGCCCGGGCCATGCAGGCAGTCGCCCCCCTGCTCACCCCGGAGGAAACCGACATCGTGCACCGGGGGCGCAACGCCCACGCCCACCACGGGGCGCCCAAGGCCGCCACGGCCATCGAATATGCCTGGGCCACGGGGCTGGAGGCGCTGCTGGGCTATCTGTACCTGACAGGGCAGATCGAAAGGCTGAAGGAATTATCCCCCTATCTTCAAGCGGAGGACGCGTAACATCATGCCGGAAAAACAATTGAAGGTCACCCTGATCGCCCATACCCCCGACCCGGAAAAAACCTGCGCCTTGGCCGCCCGCACCTGTTATTCCGCCCTGGATACCGACGGCCTGCAGCAATTGGTGCAGGATAAGGATCAAACGGCGTTTTTGAAGCGCATCCTCGGTTCGGGCCACACTTCGGTGCTGGAGCACGCCTCCTTCACCTTTTCCGTCGAGGGCGTCAGCCGGGCGCTGCTGGCCCAGGTGACCCGCCATCGCATCGCCAGCTTTTCGGTGCAAAGCCAGCGGTACGTATCCCTGGCCGACGGCTTTGGCTATATCATCCCGCCCCGCATCAAAGCCCTGGGTGACGAGGCGGTGCGGGAATTTGAGCGCCAGATGGATCAGATGCAGCAGTGGTATGTTGCCTGGCAGGAAAAGCTGGGCAGCGGCGAGGGCAGCAACGAGGACGCCCGTTTCGTGCTGCCCAACGCCTGCGAAACCCACATCACCCTGACCATGAACTGCCGGGAATTGCTGCACTTTTTCTCCCTGCGCTGCTGCAACCGGGCCCAGTGGGAGATCCGGGAAATGGCCCGGCAAATGCTGGCCCAGTGCAAACGCGTCGCCCCCGCCATTTTTGAATCGGCGGGCCCCGGCTGCGTATCCGGCCCCTGCCCCGAGGGGGCAAAATCCTGCGGCCGGGCAGCGGAAATGCGGGAATTATTCTTGAATTTATAAGGAAGAAGGGAATACGCTTTGCCTTTCTATCAGGATTTCAATAAAAAGAAAATGACCCGGGCGGATCATCTGCGCGCCAACGGCAAGTGGGAAGAAGAAGGCGCCCGCTATCGCCGCAGCACGGCCCAGGCGGACGAGCAGCGCCGCAGCGGCAAGCAGGATGCCGACCGCTGGAGCGGCAGGCCCGGCAATCAATGGGACAGGAAGCCTTCCTCGCCCCGGCAGGACAAGCGCTTTGACGGCCCCAAAAAGGAGCGCCGCCCGCACGCGCCCCGGGCCGACCGCCCCTCGCCCCGGCGTGAAAAGCCCCTGCGGCACGCCCCGAAGGCGGAATCCATCAATCCCTACGAGCCGCCGGAAAACCTGCTGTCCGGCCGCAATCCCATCCGGGAGGCTATCAAGAACGGCCGGGATATCGAAAAGCTGCTGGTGGCCAAGGGTGATTTGAGCGGCACCGCCCGGGAAATCGTGGCCATGGCCAAGGAAGCCCACATCCCCGTGCAGATGGTGGATCGCTCCCGCCTGGATGAAATCACCCGCAATCACCAGGGCATGCTGGCCTTCGCCTCGGCCTACCGGTACTACGAGGTGGAGGATATGCTGGCCGACGCGGAGGAAAAGAACGAGCCGCCCTTCCTGATCGTGCTGGATGGCATCACCGACCCGCAGAACCTGGGCGCCATCATCCGCACCGCCGCCTGCGTGGGCGCCCACGGGGTCATCGTGCCGGAGCGCCGGGCCGTGGGCCTGACCCCCTCCGCCGTGAAAGCGTCCGCCGGGGCCATCGAAACCATGAAGGTGGCCCGGGTGACCAATTTGAAGCGCACGCTGGACGAGCTTAAAAATCGCGGCGTGTGGCTGTACGCCGCCGATATGGACGGCGACGACTACCGGCAGGTAGATTTTTCCGGTCCCCTGGCGCTGATCATCGGCGCGGAGGGCGAAGGGGTCAGCCGCCTGGTGCTGGAAAACAGCGATTACCGGGTATCGCTGCCCATGAAAGGCGGCGTGGGGTCGCTGAACGCCTCCGTGGCCGCCGGCATCCTGATGTACGCCGCTTTCGGCGCGCGCAAGTAATAGAATTGACGACGCTCGGGAGGTTGCTATGCCTGACTCCCCTATGACGGAAGAAGAAAAGGAATTTGAGCGTTTCCAATCCATGACGGATGAGGAAATCGTGGTGCTTGCCCAGAATAACGACGGGCAGGCCCTGGCATTCCTTTTGAACAAATATAAAAATTTCGTGCGGTCCAAGGCCCGCAGTTATTTCCTGATCGGCGCGGATCACGAGGATATCTTGCAGGAAGGCATGATCGGCCTGTATAAGGCCATCCGGGATTTCCAGCCCGCCCGCCTGGCCTCCTTCCGCTCCTTCGCGGAATTGTGCGTCAAGCGTCAAATCATCACCGCCATCAAGGCCGCCACCCGGCAAAAGCACGTGCCGCTGAACAGCTATGTGTCCCTCAATAAACCCCTCTACGACGAGGAGTCCGACCGTACTTTGCTGGATGTGATCGAGGGCCGGGTCACCAACCCCGAGGATCTGTATATCAGCCAGGAGGATCTGGCCCGGATCCAGGGGCAGATCAGCGAGGTGCTTTCCGACCTGGAGCGCCAGGTGCTGGACGCCTTTATGGACGGGAAAAGCTACCAGGAAATCGCCGAATTGCTGGGCCGCCATGTGAAATCCATCGATAACGCCCTGCAGCGGGTAAAGCGAAAGCTATTCAAATTCCGGGAGGAAAACGGAGAGTAACGGCAAAACTATTAGGGAAACACTGTATCAACCCACAACACTTCGGTGTCATCCCGAGCGAAGCCGAGCGCAGGCGCGAGGCGCAGTCGAGGGATCTAAGAGAAAATCGTTCAGCCAACTGACAGATCTTTCGACTCCGTTCCGCTCTCGCTCCACACCGCTCAAGATGACAATAGAGAGTCGTTTCTTCCTTCCCTAAGTTTCCGTGAAGAACCAAAGTATTTGGCAATTTTTGTGGAACGGCGGCCCTTCGCGGCCCCTGTAACAAACGCCGTTCGCCAGCGGGATAAAAAAACGAAAGAAACGGTCAGATGGGAAGCTCGCTTTCCTCTGACCGTTTTCTTCGTTTTCCCGGTGCGTTTGCGCACCGACTGGCCGGCAAAGCCGGCCACCCCGCGCCTTACGCGCTCTGCGCCTCTTCGCTTTTTGCTTCCTGCTGTGGCAGCACCACGCCGATGCGCGTGCCGATGCCCTCCCGGGAGAACACGTCAAAGTAGCCCCCGTGGCGCTCCACGATCCATTTGGCGATGGACAGGCCCAGCCCCGTGCCGCCGGTCGAGCGCGCGCGGGCGGGATCGGAGCGGAAGAACCGATCGAAGATCCGGCCCAGATCCTCCTGCTTGATGCCGATGCCGTTATCCTGCACCTCAAAGCAGGGAACGCCATCCTTCAGCCGGGCGCGCAGGGAGATCACGTCCCCCTCCTCGGTATAGCGCACGGCGTTATCGGCCAGCACCCGGGCGGTTTGCTTCAGCATGGCGATATCCCCCTGCACGGGGATGGACGCGTCCACCTGCAGCCGCCAGTCGCGCTCGGGGTGGATCATGCGGTACTCCTCATATACCTCCCGCATCATGTCGCTCAGGTCGACCGCTTCCAGGGTCAGCTGGTTCCTGCCGTTATCCCCCCGGGCCAGGAACAGCAATTGCTCGATCAGCTTTTTCATGTGGGCCGATTCGGTTTGAATGGCCTCGATCCCCTCGGTGAGCACGGTTTCGTCGTCCTTGCCCCAGCGCTGCAGCATATCGGCGTAGCCCTGGATCACGGCGATGGGCGTGCGCAGTTCGTGGGATGCGTCGGAAACAAAGCGGGTCTGTTCCCGGTAGGATTCCTGCATCCGGCCGATCAAATCGTTGATGGCCTGCTCGATGCCCCGCAGCTCCTTATCCCCCGTTTTCAACTGCATATCGGGGGCCAGGGGGCTCACGCCGGCGATGGCATCCTCCAAATGATGCAGCTTTTCCGGGTCAAAGCGGGCCTGGCTCAATTCCTGGGCGGTCTGGGTGATGCGCTCCAGGGGCTCCAGCAGCCGCCGGGCCCGATCCTTCCCCACACGGTACTGCAAAACCAGCAGCATCGCCTCCGACCCAAACAGGATGGGCAGGAAATATTCCGTCCGCACGGTCAGCCACTGGTTGGCCTCCATCACATACAGCACCACGTCCACCAGCGCCAGCAGCAGCACGGTGCGCCGCATCCAGTAGGCGTTGATGCGCTTGGCGATGGATTTTACCTTTTTTTCTTCTTTCATGCGTCGTCCCTCAGCACGTAGCCCACGCCCCGCACGGTGTGCAGCAGCTTCTGGTCGAAGGGATCATCCATTTTCCCCCGCAGATAGCGCACGTACACGTCCACCACGTTGGTCTCCCCCATGTATTCGTAGCCCCACACCTTTTCCAGCAGCTGATCCCGGGTGAGCACGATGGTTTTGTTTTCAGCGAACACCTGCAGCAGGGAAAATTCCCGGCTGGTCAGTTCAATTTCCTTTCCGCCCCGGGTCACCCGATGGCGGGATACATCCACCGTCAGGTCGGCGCAGGTCAGCAATGCTTCTTCCTTCTTCTGGCTCCCCTGCTTGCGCAGCGCCGCCCGGATGCGGGCCAGCAATTCCTCAATGGAAAAGGGCTTAGTGATGTAATCGTCGGCGCCCATATCCAGGCCCGTCACCTTGTCCATCACCGCGTCCCGAGCGGTCAGCATGATCACGGGCATTTGGGACGTGCGGCGCAGCCTGCGCAGCACCTCGATGCCGTTGAGCCCGGGCAGCATGATATCCAGCAGCACCAGGTCAAAGCCGCCGCCCTCCGCCATATCCAGGCCGGTGCGGCCGTCGAAGGCTTTATCCACCTGATATCCCTCGTGCAGCAATTCCAATTCCACAAACCGGGCCAGTTTTTCTTCGTCCTCAACCAGCAGGATACGGGCCATCGCGTTTTCCCCCATTTCACGTGCGAAAGGGAGAGGCTGATTGGCCAGCCCCTCCCGGATCGATCGCATCAGTTTTATTCAACCTTGCCTTCATCGTCGTTGTGGATTTCCACCACGGCGGAGGCCTTTTCCATGGCGGCGTTCATGGCGTCATTCACCTTGGGGCTGATATCCGGGCCCCGGAAGGAATACCGCACGCCGAAGAATA